>CAXTZG010000048.1:3020-29954 GCA_964248625.1 uncultured Acetobacteraceae bacterium
CACCGTGACGCGTGGCACGATGATCCAGGTGGGGCAGGCCTTTGCGGCGGTGCAGGGCGCCTTCTCCTGGTTCGGCGACTCCTTCACGTCGCTGGCCCGCTGGCGGGCGACGGTCGGCCGTTTGGCGACCTTCGACCGCGCCGTGGAAGCCGCGCGCGCGGCTGCGGGCTCCGGCTTCGCGCCCTCCGGGCCGGCGGCGGACGCCTTCCGGCTCGCGGGCGTGTCGCTGGCGCTGCCGGACGGATCGCTGCTCGCAGGCGGCGTGACGCTCGACCTGGCGCCGGGGGTGGATACGCTGGTCACCGGCCGGTCGGGCTCGGGCAAGTCGACGCTGTTCCGCACGCTGGCCGGGATCTGGCCGTTCGGGTCCGGACGGATCGCGCGTCCGGCCGGCAGCACCCTGTTCCTGCCGCAGAAGCCCTACCTCCCGCTCGGCACGCTGCGCCATGCCGTCTGCTATCCGAAGCCCGCACGGACGGTCCCGGCCGGCACGGCGGAGGCAGCGCTCGCCGATGCCGAACTCGCGCATCTGGTGCCGCTGCTGGATCAGCCGGACGAGAACTGGGCGCTGCGCCTGTCGGGCGGCGAGCAGCAGCGGCTCGCCATCGCCCGTGCGCTGGTGGTGCGGCCCGACTGGCTGTTCCTGGACGAGGCCACCGCCAGCCTCGACCCGGACTCGGAAGGGCGGATGTACGGGCTGCTGAAGCGGCGGCTGCCGGCGACGACGATCGTCTCGATCGCGCATAATCCCGCCGTCGCCGCCTTCCATGCCCGGCATCTGGTGCTCGATCGGGCCGGCGGCACGCTGCTGGCAGCCGAGCCGGCCCGGCCATGACGGCCGGTGCCGCCGACTGGAGCGCCACCGCCCCGGTGGAGGCGCGCCGGCTGTTGCGGGCGGCGCGCTCGGGCACGCTCGCCACCGTCATGGACGGACAGCCCTTCGCGTCGCTGGTGACGCCGGCGGTTGCCGCGGACGGCGCCGTGCTGCTGCTGCTGTCGGGCCTGTCGGAGCACACGCGGCACCTGAAGGCCACGCCGCGCTGCTCGCTGCTGGTGCTGGGCGACGCCGACGGGCCGAACCCGCAGACGACACCCCGCCTGACCGTCACCGGCCAGGCCGCGCGCGATCCGGACCCGCAGCACAGGGCACGCTGGCTCGCCCGGCATCCCTATGCCGCGTTCTATGCCGGCTTCGCCGATTTCGGCCTGTGGCGGATCGAGCCGGAAGCCGGGCTGCTCATCGGCGGCTTCGGCCGTGCCGCCAAGCTGGCGGCCGCCTCCCTGGCACCGGACGCCGCCGTCGCCGCTGCCCTGACGCCGCTGGCGCCCGCACTGATCGAGAGCTGGAACGCACGCCATGCCGAAGGCGGCCGGCGCCTGCTGGCGATCGACCCGGACGGCGCCGAGTTCGATCACGACGGCGCCTGGCAGCGCATCGAGTTCCCGACCCCCCTGGGCAATGCGACCCGGGCCGACGCCGCGCTGCGCGATCTCCATCCCTGAACACCGACAACCGCATTCTCAAGGCGCCGCCTTGAGCGGGTCCAGGGCAGCGCCCTGGCCTTCGCCCGCTCAGTCGTCGAGCGGCTGCAGCGTCACGACCTCCAGCGAGGCTCCGAGCGACTCGAGGGCGGCCCCGAGCGCCTGGAGGTGCGGCGTCTGCATGTGCGCGTCCAGCGCCGCCTGGCTGTCCCAGCGCTCGATGAAGACGTAGCGGTCCGCAGCCTGCGCGTCGCGGTGCCCGACATAGGACACGCAGCCGCTTTCGACGCGGGTGGCCAGGATGCAGGCCCGCATCGCCGCCTCGATCTCGCGGGCCGTGCCCGGCTGGGCGTCGACGATGGCGACGACGGCGATCTGCTGGCTCATGATGGTGCGATCCTGCCCGGTGACATGTGCCCGCTAGAGCGTCCGGAGCCGGACGGCGTTCCGCGCCTGATCGCGAGGCATCGCTTGAACCCGCTCCGGCGATCGGCCAAGCAGGTCCGGCGCGGCGCCATCGTGGCGGCCGCAGGCCCGGGACCTCGCCGATGACCGCATTGCCCGGCGACCGGGACCGACCGCGCCGCGCGGCAGCCTTCGCCCGCGTGCTGCTGCTGCTGCCGGTGATCGGCCTGCTCTGGGTGCCGTTCTACGACCGGCCCGGCCCGGCGCTGTTCGGCTTCCCGTTCTTCTACTGGTATCAGCTGGCCTGGGTGCCGCTGACCTCGCTGCTGGTCTGGGTCGTCTGGAGGCTGGAGCGCCGATGACCACCGCCCCCGGGCCGGGTGCCGCCGGCATCGCCGTGTTCGTGCTGTTCTTTGCCGTCACCATCCTGCTCGGCGCTTCCGCCGGCTGGCGCGCCCGGCCGGCTACGCCGGCCGCCGAGGACTGGGGGCTGGGCGGCCGCTCGTTCGGCACCTGGGTCACCTGGTTCCTGGTCGGCGGCGACTTCTACACCGCCTATACCGTGATCGCGGTGCCGGCCCTGGTCTACGCCGCCGGCGCCTACGGCTTCTTCGCCCTGCCCTACACGATCATCGTCTATCCGTTCGTTTATGCGGTGATGCCGCGCCTGTGGCAGATCGCCAAGGCGGGCGGCCACGTCACCGCGGCCGACATCGTCCGCGCCCGCTTCGACAGCCGGGCACTGGAGCGCGCGGTGGCGGCGACCGGGCTGCTGGCGATCATCCCCTATATCGCGCTGCAGCTGGTCGGCATCCGCACCGTGCTGGAGGCGCTGGGACTGCCGGGCGAGATCCCGCTGATCGTCGCCTTCGTCTCGCTCGCCGCCTATACCTGGCTCGGCGGGCTGCATGCGCCGGCGGTCACCGCGTTCCTGAAGGACGTGATGATCTATGTCGCGGTGATCGCCGCGGTGACGGTGATCCCGCGCCATCTCGGCGGCTACGGGGCGATGTTCGCCGCCGCCGGCGCCCACATGACGGCGCCGCCGCCCGGCCACGCGCTGAAGGCCGGGCAGCAGATCCCGTATGCGACGCTGGCGCTGAGCTCGGCACTAGCGGCGTTCCTGTATCCGCACACGCTGACCGGCGTGCTGGCCGCGCGCGACGCCGACACCATCCGCCGCAACGCGGTGATGCTGCCGGCCTACACGCTGCTGCTCGGGCTGATCGCCATGCTGGGGCTGATGGCGCATGCGGCGGGCATCGTCACCAGCCATCCGAATGCGGTGGTGCCGCTGCTGTTCCTGGCGATCTTCCCGGGCTGGTTCGCAGGCTTCGCCTTTGCCGCGATCGCGGTCGGCGCGCTGGTGCCGGCAGCCGTGATGGCGGTGGGGGCTGCCAACCTGGTCACCCGCAACCTGCTGCCGTCGAGCGCCGGCCGGAGCACCCGCCTGGCACAGCTCGCAGCCCTGGCGGTGAAGTGCGCCGCCCTCGGCTGCATCCTGCTGCTCGACCCGCGTTTCGCCATCGACCTGCAGCTGCTGGGCGGCGTCTGGGTGCTGCAGACCCTGCCGGCCCTGGTGCTGGGCGTGCTGCGGCTGGGGCTGAACGCCGCCGGGCTGCTGGCGGGCTGGGCGGCCGGCATGGCGGTGGGAAGCTGGCTGGTGCTGGCCGACGGGCTCACGCCGGTGCATGCGCTTCGTCTGGCCGGACACGGCTTTGCCGTCTCGATCGGGCTGCTGGCGCTGGCGCTGAACCTGGGCGTGGCGCTGGCGGTGTCGGCGGCGGTCCGGGCGACGGCAGGCGGGACCCGCACGCGCGCCGGATGAGTCGACGACGCCCGCGCCGCCCGTGGCCGGCAGGAGTCATGAGCCACCTGACTTCTTGGCGAGCAGGCCGCACCTTGCATTTCTCTCACTTTTTTGGTCATGCCGTTCCTGATAAGCCCTTGGCCAGAACGGTCCGTGACGGATCGCGCCGCAGCGATCCCCACTTGTCCACCCGGAAGGTCGAGACCCCATGCCTTTGTACGGGATCGAGATCGGGGAAGAACCGATCCTGGTGTTTCCCGAGCAGACCCTCGCCTTGGCCCAGGAGGAGGCGGCAACCGGCAACGTGACCGAGGCGCTGCAGGAGTTCGAGCGCGACGGCAAGCCGGTCTGGGATGGCGAGGTGCCGCTGTCGGTGCGAGACGCCAGCCCCGAGGAGATCGCCCACTACGAGGCAGGCTTCGCCGAGGCCTCCGAGGATGGCGAGATTTCGGACGAGGAGCGCGAGGAATTTGCGGTATTCCTGATCGAAACCGACGACGCGGAGTGACGGCGAGCATGGACATGATGGAAACCGGGCGCCTGACCCCGGCGAGCGCTGCCAAGCGGCCACGCATGAGCTACCGCCAGGCTGCCCGGCTGATGATCAACAAGCATGGCCGCAACGCGCGCGCCTGGGCGCTGAAGCGCGCCGCCGAGCTGCGCGCCGAGGACGACCTCGATGCCGCGGCACTCTGGGTCAAGGTCAGTGAGGAAGTCGCGGTGCAGCAGGCCGAGCTGTCCAGCATCGGCTAGGTGCCGCCGGAGCCTGCCGGCCTGCGCGGACGACGCGCGGGCCGGCTCCGGATCCGGCCCGGCCTAGCCGGCGCTGTGGCTGTCGGCAATGAAATGGAAGAACCGGCCGCTGAACGGCTTCAGCACCTCGAGCGTCAGGGCGTGCGACCGGGTCTTGATGTCGGAGGAGAGCGACTCCTCGATCGCGTCCATGTCGGCGAAATCCATCTCCAGCACCATCACGATCGGGATGGCTCCCGGATCGGCCTTCAGCACGCGCTGCACCCGCACGTCCAGCACGTTCGGGAACGAGCGCCAGACCGGCTCCAGCCGGTCCGTCACGTCCTGGAAGAACGCATCCTCGGTTCCGGTCGTGATCGCGCCCTCGTAGATCGCCACCCGCGTCAGCATCGTCGCCTCCTCGCTCCAGCCGGAAGCACAGCGCGTCGGCGCGCCCGGGGTTCTCAGCGCCGGACGAACGACCAGTAGATCGGCTGGCGGCCGGCGGCGAGCGCCTTGGCCTCGTAGCGAGTCGGCGGCCAGTCCCCGGGCCGCTCGAACGCGGGCGGGAGCGGCTCGAACGCGCCCTGCGCCGCCATCACGTCGCGGACCCAGAGCTGGTAGGTGGGATCGTCGCTGGCCACGCGCCACACGGCGCCGGGCTTCATGACCCGCGCCAGCAGCGGGATGGTGTCTGGATGCACGAAGCGGCGCTTGGCGTGACGCGCCTTGGGCCAGGGATCGGGAAACAGCAGGAACAGCCGGTCGAGGCAGGCATCCGGCAGCAGCCGCAGCAGCGTCCGGGCGTCGTCGTCCCACAGGCGCAGGCCGCCTGGAACGGGAGCGGTGTCCTCGGCCCCATCAGGCACCAGACGGGACAGCAGCGAGCAGAGGCCGTTCTCGAACACCTCGCAGGCGATCAGCCCGATCGCGGGGTTGGCCCGGTTCTGCGCCAGCGCATGCTCGCCGCCGCCGAAGCCCACCTCCAGCCACAACCCGTCCGGCGCGCCGTCGAACCCGGAAGCCGGCGATGCGGCGGCGCTGGCGGCAAAGCGCAGCCGCGGCAGCGTCACCTCCAGCAGGCGCTGCTGGCGCGGACGCAGCGGGTGGCTGCGGCTCCGCCCATACAGCCGGTCGGGCGGCGGCTTCACCGCCATGACGAAGGTGCCCCGGCTAGCGGCCGAAGGCCTGGCGCAGCGTGTCCACCAGGTCGGTCTTCTCCCAGGTGAAGGTGTCGAGCGCCTCGTCGGGGGTGCGTCCGAAATGGCCGTAGGCGGAGGTCACCGCATAGATCGGGCGGTTCAGGCGCAGGTGCCTGCGGATGCCGCGCGGGGTCAGGTCGACCACCTCGCGCAGCACGCGGCCGAGACGGTCCTCGTCCACGTCGTGACCGGAGCCGTCCAGGTCGACATAGACCGACAGCGGATGCGCGACACCGATCGCGTAGGAGATCTGCAGGGTGCAGCGGTCGGCAAGGCCGGCGGCGACGATGTTCTTGGCCAGGTAGCGGCACACATAGGCGGCCGAGCGGTCGACCTTGGTCGGATCCTTGCCGGAGAACGCGCCGCCGCCATGCGGGGCAGCACCACCATAGGTGTCGACGATGATCTTGCGGCCGGTGAGGCCGCAATCGCCGTCCGGCCCGCCGATAACGAAGTTGCCGGTCGGGTTGACGTAGAACTCGTCCTCCGGAACCTGCCAGCCTTCCGGCAGCACCTCGGCCACCACGTGGCGGAGCTGCTCGCGGATGTCGCCCTGGCGCATGCCCTCGTCATGCTGGGTCGAGATCACCACGGAGGTGGCGCCGACCGGGCGGCCGTCAACGTAGCGCAGCGTGACCTGGCTCTTGGCGTCCGGCTGCAGGCCGTGCCCGCGCGGGTCTCCGCCCTTGCGCAGCTCGTTCATGCGGCGAAGGATGGCGTGCGCATACTGGATCGGGGCCGGCATCAGCGTCTCGGTCTCGCGCGTGGCGAAGCCGAACATGATCCCCTGGTCGCCGGCACCCTCGTCCTTGGCTCCGGCGCCGTCGACGCCGGCCGCGATGTCGGCGGACTGCTCGTGCAGGTAATACTGCACCTCCGCGTTCCTCCAGGAGAAGCCCGACTGGTCGTAGCCGATGTCGCGCACCGCGGCACGGGCGCCCTCGACCAGCAGCTCCCGGGTCACCGAGGCCGGCCCGCGCACCTCGCCCGCCAGCACGATGCGGTTGGTGGTCACCAGCGTCTCGCAGGCGACCCGCGCCTCCGGGTCGGCGCGCAGGAAGCTGTCCAGCACCGTGTCGCTGATGCGATCGGCGACCTTGTCCGGATGACCCTCGGAGACGGACTCCGACGTGAACAGGAAATCGCCCTTGTTGCGCATGGTGCTCCTCGCATGGCGCCGCACGCGCCTAACAACCGGGCGTCTTGAAAAAACGACCGCCGGAGGTGGGGGGTGTGGCGGAAAGCGTCAAGAGGGTCAAGAACAGTGCCGAAACCGGCTCACCGCAGCCCCAGCACGTCCTCCATGTCGTAGAGCCCCGGCTGCCGCGCATGGGTCCAGAGCGCCGCCCGGACGGCGCCGGCCGCGAACACGCGCCGGTCGAAGGCCCGGTGGCTCAGCCCGATCTGCTCCACGTCCGCGGTGAAGGACAGCGTGTGCTCGCCAACGACCCCGCCGCCGCGCAGGGACGCGAAGCCGATGGCGCCGGGGCGGCGCGGACCGGTCTGCCCGTCGCGCCCGCTGTCGCGCGCGTCCGCCAGGCGCACGCCGCGCGCCTCGGCCACGGCCTGGCCCAGCGCCAGGGCGGTGCCGGAGGGCGCGTCGCGCTTCTGCCGGTGATGCATCTCGACGATCTCGGCGTCATAGGCCGCCGCGGGCAGGGCGGCGGCCATCCGCCGCGCCAGACCGGTCATCAGCGCGACGCCAGGCGAGAAGTTGGCCGCCTGCACTACGACGATCCGCCGCGCCGCCCGCGCCACCGCGTCCTGCGCTTCGGCCGCGAGTCCGGTGGTGCCCAGTACCCATGCCACCCCGGCATCGGCCAGCGCTTCCGCATGCGATCCGGCGGCATCGGCATGGGTGAAATCGATGATCGCGTCGCAACGGGCGGCAAGGGCGGCGACCCCGTCGAACACCATCACATCAGGATCGGCTGGGACGCCGTTCGCCCCTGGACGGCTGCTGCCTCCGGCAAGCAGGGCACCTGCCGCCGGGACCTCCTCGATCAGCAACCGGCCGACCCGGCCGAGGATGCCGGCGATGCCTATGCGCACGAGGCAGGCAGGCAAAATCGGCGGCGCGGCCACCGGGGCCGCGCCGCCTTTTCCTGTCCGCAGAACGGGTGGGGGGGGGACGTCACCGCGGACAACAAAGAGTTAGACTCCGGCCGGAGCAGATTCAACAACCTTGTCAATCCCGAAACCATTTTCACGCAGTTGCTACCGTCCGGCGTCTAAAAACCGCCGCAATCAGCCTTTGCCTTCGAAAAAATCGCGAACGCGTCCGAAAAACCCTTCCGTTTCCGGGTTGCTCTTCTCGTTCTCGCCGGCTTCGGAGTTGAATTCCTCGAGCAGCTCGCGCTGACGCTTGGTCAGATGACGCGGCGTCTCGACCGCGAACACCACATACATGTCGCCGCGCGCGGCACTGCGCAGCGTCGAGAAGCCCTTGCCGCGCAGGCGGTGCTGGTCACCGGTCTGGCTGCCCGCCGGCACTGTCAGCTTGGTGCGCGAGCCGTCCACGACCGGGACCTCGACATGGCCGCCCAGTGCGGCGGTGGTCATGCTCAGCGGCACGCGCACGACGATGGTCGATCCGTCGCGCTGGAAAATCTCGTGCGGCTTCACGCCCACATGCAGATAGAGATCGCCGGACGGGGTCCCCTGCGGGCCGGCCTCGCCCTCGCCCTGCACGCGCAGCCTGGTGCCGTCCTCGATGCCGGCGGGAATATCGACGGAGATGTTGCGCTCGCGCTCGACCGTGCCGGCGCCGCGACAGACCTTGCACGGGTTGCGCACGACCTTGCCCATGCCGCCGCAGGTCGGGCAGCCGCGCTCGACCAGGAAGAAGCCCTGCTGCGCCCGCACCTTGCCGGCGCCGTGACAGGTCGGGCAGGTCTCGGCGCCGCGGCTCTTGTCGTCCGAGCCGGTGCCGGCGCAGGCCTCGCAGGCGATGCGGCTGGGCACCCGCAGCGGCACCTTGATGCCGGCGAACGCGTCGGTCAGGCTGATCTCGACCTGGGCGCGCACGTCGGCCCCGGTGCGACGGCCGCCGCCACCACGCCGGCCGCCCATCATGTCGCCGAACACCTGGTCGAAGATGTCGCCGAGACCGCCCTCGAAGCCGCCCGCACTCGGCCCGCCGCCCTCGAAGGCGGCATGGCCGTAGCGGTCGTAGGCCGCGCGCTTCTGGTCGTCCTTGAGGACGTCGTAGGCCTCGTTGAGCTCCTTGAAGCGCGCCTCGGCGCCCTTGTCTCCCGGATTGCGATCGGGATGATACTTCATGGCAAGCTTGCGATACGCCTTCTTCAGGTCGTCCGCGGAGGCATCCCGCGCGGCCTCTAGGGTCGCATAGTAGTCCTGCTTGGCCATCTGTTCCTCATCGGCGGCGTGGCCGCGCCCCATCCTGGGCTCGCGTCGCCGTCATGTCCGGCGTCCGTATGAACCGACGCAGCGCCCGCCTCCGGATCGAAGCGCGGGCACCTGCATCGTCCCGACACGATCGTGCGGCGCTGCGGGCATCACCCGCAGCGCCGCACGCCGGGTCCGGATCAGGCGGACTTCTTCTTGTCGTCGATGTCCTCGAAGTCGGCATCGACCACGCGCTCGCCGCCGGCAGCGCCGGACTGGGCGCCCGGACCGGACGACGCGCCGTGCGGCGGCTCGCCTGCCGCTGCCGCCCCGGCCGCCTCGCCGGCGCCCGCCTTGTACATCGCCTCGCCGATCTTCATCGACACCTGGGCGAGACGCTCGGTGGCAGACTTCACCGCCTCGACGTCGCTGCCTTCCATCGCCGACTTCACGGCGGCGATGGCGGCCTCGGCCTCGGCCTTCTCCGGAGCCGGCACCTTGTCGCCGTTCTCCGACAGGGTCTTCTCGGTCTGATGCACCAGACCCTCCGCCTGGTTGCGGGCCTCGACGGAGGCGCGCTTGGCCTTGTCGGCGTCGGCGTTGGCCTCGGCCTCCTTCACCATGCGGTCGATGTCCTTGTCCGACAGGCCGCCCGAGGCCTGGATGCGGATCTGCTGCTCCTTGTTGGTCGCCTTGTCCTTGGCGGACACCGACACGATGCCGTTGGCGTCGATGTCGAAGGTGACCTCGATCTGCGGCACGCCGCGCGGCGCCGGCGGGATGCCCATCAGGTCGAACTGGCCGAGCATCTTGTTGTCGGCCGCCATCTCGCGCTCGCCCTGGCTGACCTTGATGGTCACGGCGGACTGGCTGTCCTCGGCGGTCGAGAAGGTCTGGCTCTTCTTGGTCGGGATCGTGGTGTTGCGGTCGATCAGGCGCGTGAACACGCCGCCCAGCGTCTCGATGCCGAGCGACAGCGGCGTCACGTCGAGCAGCAGCACGTCCTTGACGTCGCCCTTCAGCACCGCGCCCTGCACCGCGGCGCCGATCGCCACGACCTCGTCGGGGTTGACGTTGCGGGCCGGCTCCTTGCCGAAGAACTGCTTCACCGCCTCGATGACCTTGGGCATGCGGGTCATGCCGCCGACCAGGATCACTTCCTCGATCTCGCCCGCCGTGACCGACGCATCCTTCATGGCCGCGCGGCAGGGCCCGAGCGTCCGCTGGATCAGGTCGTCGACCAGGCTCTCGAGCTTGGCGCGGCTGAGCTTCAGCACCAGGTGCTTCGGCCCGGACGCGTCGGCGGTGATGAAGGGCAGGTTGATCTCGGTCTCCTTGGACGAGGAGAGCTCGATCTTGGCCTTCTCGGCCGCTTCCTTCAGGCGCTGCAGGGCAAGCTTGTCGTTGCGGAGGTCGATGCCCTGCTCGCGCTTGAACTCGTCGGCGAGGTAGCCGATCACGCGGGCGTCGAAATCCTCGCCGCCGAGGAAGGTGTCGCCGTTGGTCGACTTCACCTCGATCACGCCGTCGGAGATCTCCAGCACGGACACGTCGAAGGTGCCGCCGCCGAGGTCGTATACGGCGACCGTGCCGCCGTTCTTGCGCTCCAGCCCGTAGGCCAAGGCTGCCGCGGTCGGCTCGTTGATGATGCGCAGCACCTCGAGGCCGGCGATGCGGCCGGCATCCTTGGTCGCCTGGCGCTGGGCGTCGTTGAAATAGGCCGGCACGGTGATCACGGCCTGAGACACGGTCTCGCCGAGATAGGTCTCGGCCGTCTCCTTCATCTTGCCGAGCACGAACGCCGCAATCTGCGACGGCGAATACTTCTGGCCGCGGGCCTCGACCCATGCGTCGCCATTGTCGCCCTTGACGATGGTGTAGGGCACCAGGCCGCGATCCTTCTCGACGGTCGGATCGTCGAAGCGGCGGCCGATCAGGCGCTTCACCGCATACAGGGTGTTGGTCGGGTTGGTGACGCCCTGGCGCTTGGCGGACTGGCCGACCAGGCGCTCGCCATTCTCGGCGAAGGCGACCATGGACGGCGTGGTGCGCGCGCCCTCGCTGTTCTCGATCACCCGGTTCTCGTCACCCTCACGGATGGAGACGCACGAATTGGTCGTGCCGAGATCGATGCCGATAACCT
Organism: uncultured Acetobacteraceae bacterium; assembly: GCA_964248625.1. GTDB lineage: Bacteria > Pseudomonadota > Alphaproteobacteria > Acetobacterales > Acetobacteraceae > Lichenicola. The sequence continues at coordinate 14,143 of CAXTZG010000048.1, forward strand.
TGCTCATACTGCTTCTCCTCGTCAGCGGCGGCGTGCGGCCCGAAGCACCGGATGCTGCCCTTTGGAACTGGAAATCAATGCGTGCCGGACGGCCGAGAGAACTGCCCGGCAGCCCCCGGCGCCGTGCAATCGGTCCGAAACCGGATGTATTCAGACCCTGCCGTCACGGCAAGACCCGGATCGGCGCCGGAGACGGCCGGGAAGCGAAAAGTCAGACCGTCCTGTCGAAGCCGACGCTTTCCTGCGCCGTCCCGGGCAGGGCCGCCGGCTCGGCTGCCTTGGCCACCACCACCATGGCCGGCTTCAGCAGGCGTCCGTTCAGAGTCCAGGCCGACGTCCAGGCCTGGATCACGGTACCAGGCGGATGGTCGCTGCTCGGCTGCTCTGCCATCGCCTGGTGCAGGTTGGCATCGAAGGCGCTGCCGGTCGGATCGGCGCCGGTGATGCCGTTGCGCTCCAGGATGCCGAGAAAGGAGCGCTCGACGCCCTCGAAGCCCTCGCGCAGCTTGGTGACCACCGGGCTGTCGTTGGCATCCGCCGGCGGCAGGCTGGCGAGCCCCCGCCGCAGGTTCTCGGCCGCCTCGACCACGTCCTTGGCGAACTTCTGCACCGCATACTGGCGGGCATCGTCGGCGTCGCGCTTGGCGCGGGTGCGCACGTTGGCCATCTCGGCCTCGGCACGCAGCCACTTCTCGCGCATCTCCTCGACCGAGCCCTCCAGCGCGCGGATGCGCTCGCTCGCCGCCTGCATCAGATCCTCGGACGTGCCGGTGTTCGGATCGGCCTCCGGATGCAGCATGGAGGCAGTGAAGTTCGGCATGCCGTCCCGGTCCTGGACCGGGATCGCCTCGCGGGCGGGATCGCTCGGGCTGCTCATGGTCTCGCCGGGATAGGGCTTGGTGTCGTCGTGCATTCCCGTGAAGTAGGTCACCACGCAATCATGGACAAGTCGTCAACATGCGGATCAGAGCTCCGGAAGCCGGGCGCATTGGCCTGCCGGTCGTTTCGCGCCACACTCCGGCCGAACCCAGGAGCCCCGATCATGGAGCCGACGAAGCACACGATCGCGCTGGTCGACGACGACCGCAACATCCTCACCTCCGTCTCCATGACGCTGGAAGCGGAAGGCTTCCACGTGCGCACCTATACCGACGGCGAGAGCGCGCTGCAGGGCCTCGCCACCCGTCCGGTCGACCTCGCCGTGCTCGACATCAAGATGCCGCGCATGGACGGGATGGAGCTGCTGCAGCGGCTGCGGGCGAAGTCGCAGCTTCCGGTCATCTTCCTGACCAGCAAGGACGAGGAGGTGGACCAGCTCATGGGCCTGCGGCTCGGGGCGGATGACTACATCACCAAGCCGTTCAGCCAGCGCCTGCTGCTGGAGCGCATCCGGGCGCTGCTGCGCCGGGGCGAGCTGCTGCGCGCCGAGGCGGCCGGGGCGGCACCCGCCGGCGTCATGGTGCGCGGCGAGCTGTCGCTCGACGAGACCCGCCACCAGTGCCTGTGGCGCACCTCCGACATCCAGCTCACCGTCACCGAGTTCCTGCTGGTCAAGGCGCTGGCGGCCCGGCCGGGGCTGGTGAAGTCGCGCGACCAGCTGATCGATGCCGCCTATGGCGAGAACATCTATGTCGACGACCGCACCATCGACAGCCACATCAAGCGGGTGCGCAAGAAGTTCAGGCAGATCGACGAGAGCTTCAACCACATCGAGACGCTCTACGGGATCGGCTACCGCTACAAGGAGGAGTGAGCCGCCTTGAAGGCGCTCGGCCTGCCGTTCGGCACGGCTGCCAGGCCGGTCGCGGCCCCGCCACCCGCCGCCGCCCTGTCAGCCGCCACCCTGTCGGCCGCCGCGCTGGAGGTGATGCGCCGGCGCTGGGTGTCGCCGATGATGCGGCGCATCCTGCTGGTCAACGTGATGCCGCTGGCGCTGCTGGTGGCGACGCTGCTCTACCTCAACCAGTTCCAGAACAGCCTGCTCGAGGCTGAGGTGAGCGCGCTGCGCGAGCAGGCGCGGATCTATGCCGGAGCGCTCGGCCAGTCCGCCGTCGCCGCCGGCCCGCACCACGACCAGCGTCGCGCACGCCCGGCGCGCGAGGCGCGCGCGTCCGCCGGCGCGCGGCCGGCATCGGGCGAGAGCTTCGTGCTGGTCGAGCAGCTGGCCCGCCCGCTGCTGCTGCGCCTGACCGAGCCCAGCCCGAGCGCGCAGGCCAGGCTGTTCGCGCCCGACGGCCAGCAGATCGCCGACAGCCGGTCGGACGCGGGCTATGGCAGCCGGGCGGCGGGTCGTCCGGGATCGCAGGGGGTGGCGGATCGCGGCTTCGGCGGGCTGCTGCAGCAGGCGGTCGACCGTCTGCTCAGCCTGCTGCCGCACCAGATGCCGCTGCCGGTCACGCTGGGCCCGAACGCCGACCCGAACGCGCAGCCGGAGGTGCGCGAGCAGCTCAGGCTCGGCGACACCGACAGCTCGGAAACCGCGCCCTTCATCCGCCGCACCGCCGACCACCGGCTGCTGGTCACCGTCGCCGAGCCGGTGGCGCATGACGGCCAGACCGTCGGCATCATCCAGCTCACCCGCGAGGCCCGCGAGGTCGACCGCTCGCTGTTCGCGGTGCGCTACTCGATCCTGCTGCTGTTCCTGGTGGCGCTGGCGATCACCGTGCTGCTGTCGTGGTACCTGTCGCAGACCATTGCCCGGCCGTTGCTGCGCCTGGCCGCCTCGGCGCACGTGATGCGGGAGACGATCGGGCGCAGCGGCAGCGTGCCGCGCCAGCTGCTCGACCGCCGCGACGAGCTCGGCGAGCTGGCGCAGGCGCTGGAGGAGAGTGCGCGCGCGCTGTGGGCCCGCATGGATGCGATCGAGCGCTTCGCCGCCGACGTCAGCCACGAGATCAAGAACCCGCTCTCCTCGATCCGCAGCGCCATCGAGACGCTGATGCGCATCGAGGACCCGGACCAGCAGAAGCGCCTGCTCGCCATCATCAACCAGGATGTCAGGCGCCTCAACCGGCTGATCACCGACATCTCCGATGCCAGCCGCATCGATGCCGAGCTGTCGCGCTCGGTCACCGAGCCGGTCGACGTGCTGCCGATCCTGTCGGTGCTAGTCGAGATCAACCAGGCGACGCGCAAGGAGGGCGACCCGGTCATGGTGATGGAGCCGCCGGCATCCGCCCTGGGCGCTGCGGCCCATCCGCTGCTGGCCGAGGCGGTCGAGGACCGGCTGGTGCAGGTGCTGCGCAACCTGATCGGCAACGCCGCCAGTTTCTCGCCGCCGAACGGGCGCATCACCCTGTCGGTGGCCGAGCTGGCGTCGCCGGCGCCCGGCATGCTCGAGATCGCCGTCGCCGACGAGGGGCCCGGCATCCCGGCCGCCAAGCTCGACAGCATCTTCGACCGCTTCTATTCCGAGCGCCCGGCGGCGGAGCATTTCGGCCAGCATTCCGGCCTCGGCCTGTCGATCAGCCGGCAGATCGTCGAGGCGCTGCGCGGCCAGATCTCGGCCGAGAACCGCACCGACGCGTCGGGACAGGTGATCGGCGCCAGGTTCGTCGTGCGGCTGCCGCGCGCCGGATGAACCCCGGCGGCAGGGCACCAACAAGGACTGCATGGATAGAACTCATTGCCGACCTGGCGGAACCGGGGCCGCGATCGCCTTGTCGCGCTACGGCCGCACGGTCCGGCTGCTGCCGGGAGACCCATACCGAGGCCGAGACCGATCCCAGGGCGCGCCTCCCGCTTCCTCGCCTTCGACGCCGCCCGCGGCGTGATGCTGACCTGTGCCGGCCGGACAATGGGCTGGCTTGAGCGAGGCGGAAAGCCGGGACTACCTAATCGATCTCACCCGCGACGTGCAGCAAAGCCAGGATTCCCGGTCCGACTACGCGACCGACTTCCTGCGCTCGCGCGACGTCTGGAATGGCGGCGACCTCCGGGACCGGGTCGTGCGGATCGTGGACACGCTGCGGACCGCGGCACGCAGTCCAGGGCAGCTGCCCTGGCCCGTCTGGCGGCCCGAGCTCCTCGATGCGGGACTGTGACGCAGGCACGGTCTGCTGTCGGGACCACCTGATTCGGCACCGACACGATCGATGTCACACTGCCGAGAACAAAGCGGCCCGGCAAACGTTGCAATCATGGGCAGACAGGCGGGCAGGCGATGGAAACGACCGGACGGGCCGAGGACACGGCGTTCGAGCGGCGCGAGCAGGACCGTGCCGAGAGTTCGGTCGCGAGTGCCAAGCAGAGCCGCAGCCTGAACACGCTGTCGGTCTGCCTGCTGGTGCTGACCGTGCTCGCGGTGTTCTACACGCTGTATTTCACCAGCGACATCGTGCTGCCGTTCGTGCTGGCCGGCGTGCTGAACCTGCTGCTGTCGGCGCCGATGCGTTTCCTGCACATGCGCCTGCACATCCCCAAGCCGCTCGCAGCCCTGCTGCTGATCGTCGCCCTGTTCGGCGTGGTGGGCGGGATCGGGGCGGCGATCTCGGTGCCGGCCAGCGGCTGGATCAGCAAGGCCCCGGAAAGCCTGCCGGCGCTGCAGCACAAGCTCTCGTTCCTGAACCAGCCGATCCACGCGGTGCAGAACGGCATGAAGAAGCTGCAGGCGCTGATGGACCAGAGCAGCGCGCCCACGCCGGGCGTGCGCACGGTCGCCGTGCAGCAGTCGGGCACCAGCGGCCTGACCAGCGTCGGCTCCTCGATCCTCACCGGCACGCGGGCGTTCCTGGGCCAGCTCTTCTCCATGCTGCTGATGCTGTTCTTCCTGCTCTATGAGGGCGACAGCCTGCTGCGCCGGTTCGTCGAGATCATGCCGACCTGGGCCGACAAGCGCCGCACGGTGCAGATCGCCTCCGAGATCGAGCACAACGTGTCGCTCTACCTCGCCACCATCACGGTGATGAACCTGCTGGTCGGCAGCCTCAACTTCCTGCAGTGCTGGGCGCTCGGCCTGCCCAACCCGCTGCTCTGGGGCGTGGTCGCGTTCCTGCTGAACTACATCCCGATCATCGGGCCCTTCACCGGCATCGTGGTCTATTTCTTTGTCGGCCTGTTCGTGTTCCCCTCGGTGCTGGATGCGCTGCTGCCGCCGGCGATCTATTTCGGCATCCATCTGCTGGAAGGCGAGACCATCACGCCGCTGCTGCTGGCCAAGCGCTTCACGCTGAACCCGGTGCTGGTGATGGCGTCGCTGCTGTTCTGGGACTGGCTCTGGGGCATCCCCGGCGCGTTCCTGAGCGTGCCGCTGCTGGCCGTGTTCAAGATCTTCTGCGACCATGTCGAGAGCCTGACCGCGATCGGCCATATCGTCGGCGGGCCGCCCAAGAAGAAACAGAGCCGGATCAGGAGCGCCATGCCGTTCTCGCGCCCCGCCGAATGACGCGGGGCGGCAACGGCCGCAGATCCGATGATCGTCCATGACGTCCGTGCGCATCCCGATCTCCAGGCCGGCGGCGAGGCGCTCGATGCCTCGATCGTCCACACCGCGGGGCCGGCGATGCCGCAGGACGGCCGGTCCCGTGCGGCATTGATCCGGGCGCGTGCCGTGAGCACATAGCCGCGGACGGCAGTGCCGAGACCAGGCCGTCCCAGGAGCAGACAGTTTCTTTATGAGCCAGTCAGCACGCGAGGCGATGGAATTCGACGTGGTGGTGGTGGGAGGCGGCCCGGCCGGCCTCGCCGCCGCGATCCGTCTGAAACAGCTCTCGCCCGACGTCTCGGTCTGCCTGGTCGAGAAAGGCAGCGAGATCGGCGCGCATATCCTGTCCGGCGCCGTGATCGAGCCGCGGGCGCTCGACGAGCTGATCCCCGACTGGAAGCAGAAGGGCGCGCCGCTCGACACCCCGGCGGCCGAGGACCGCATGCTGTTCCTGACGGAGAAGCGCAGCCTGCGGCTGCCAACGCCGCCGCAGATGCGCAACCACGGCAACTACATCGTCAGCCTGGGCAATGTCTGCCGCTGGCTGGCGACGCAGGCGGAGGAGCTCGGCGTCGAGATCTATCCCGGCTTCTCGGCGGCCGAGCTGCTGGAGGAGGATGGCCGCATCGTCGGCATCGCCACCGGCGACATGGGCATCGGCCGGGACGGCGAGCCGACCGCCGGCCATGCTCCGGGCATGGAGCTGCGGGCACCCTACACGCTGTTCGCCGAGGGCTGCCGCGGCTCGCTGTCCAAGCAGCTGATGGCGCGCTTCGGCCTGCGCGACGGCATCGACCCGCAGACCTACGGGCTCGGCATCAAGGAGCTGTGGGAGGTCCCCAAGGCGAGCCATCGCCCGGGCTTCATCCAGCACACCATGGGCTGGCCGCTCGACAGCCGGACCTATGGCGGCTCCTGGCTCTACCATTTCGGCGACAATCTGGTGTCGTACGGCTTCGTGGTCGGGCTCGACTATGCCAACACCTGGATGTCGCCCTTCGACGAGATGCAGCGGCTCAAGGCGCACAAGGCGCTGCGGGCGAACTTCGCGGGGGGCAAGCGGATCTCCTACGGCGCGCGCGCCCTGTCGGAAGGCGGGCTGCAGTCGGTCCCACGCCTCACCTTTCCCGGCGGCGCGTTGCTGGGCGATGCGGCCGGCTTCCTGAACGTGCCCAAGATCAAGGGCGTCCATGCGGCGATGAAGTCCGGCATGCTGGCGGCCGAGGCGGTGGCGGAAGCGCTGGCGGACGGGCGCCCTGCCGAGCCGGCCAGCTTCACCCGGAAGGTGCGGCAGAGCTGGCTCTGGAGCGAGCTGCGCGACGTGCGCAACGTGCGTCCGGCCTTTGCGCGCTTCGGCCAGCTGGGCGGCTTTGCGTACTCGGCGGTCGACACCGTGCTGCTGCGCGGCCGGGCGCCCTGGACCCTGAAGCACCCGCATGCCGACCACGAGGTGCTGCACACGGCCGCAGCCTCCACGCCGATCGTCTATCCGAAGCCAGACAATACGCTGACCTTCGACAAGCTCTCCTCGGTGTTCCTGTCCAACACCAACCACGAGGAGAACCAGCCGGTGCATCTGCGGCTGCGCGACCCGGACCGGTGGCAGAGCGTGAACTGGGACCAGTACCGCTCGCCCGAGAGCCGCTACTGCCCGGCCGGGGTGTACGAGGCGGTCGATACCGACACCGTGCCGCGGCTGCAGATCAGCGCGCAGAACTGCGTGCACTGCAAGACCTGCGACATCAAGGACCCGACGGAGAACATCGACTGGTCGGCGCCGGAGGGCGGCGGCGGCCCGAACTATCCGGGCGGGATGTGAAGAGCGCCGAAATCCTGTATCCAGGCTGCCTCCGACAGGACCGAGGGATCGGTCCCTACCAGTGAAGTTGCACAGATGAAGCTGCTCGTAACCGTCAAGCGCGTGATCGACTACAACGTGAAGCCGCGCGTGAAAGCCGACGGGACCGGGGTCGAGTTCGCCGGCGTGAAGATGTCGATGAACCCGTTCGACGAGATCGCGGTCGAGGAGGCGGTGCGCCTGAAGGAGCAGGGGATCGCCACCGAGATCGTCGCGGTGTCGGTGGGCGTGGCCCAGGCGCAGGACACGCTGCGCACCGCCATGGCGATGGGCGCCGACCGCGCCATCCTGGTGCAGACCGATGCCGCCCCCGAGCCGCTGGCGGTGGCCAAGATCCTGAAGGCCCTGGTGGCCCGGGAAGATCCGCAGCTGGTGATCATGGGCAAGCAGGCGATCGACGACGACATGAACGCCACCGGCCAGATGCTGGCCGGCCTGCTCGGCTGGAGCCAGGGCACGTTCGCCAGCAAGCTGGCACTCGCGGACGGCAAGGCCACCGTGATCCGCGAGGTCGATGGCGGGCTTGAGACCATCTCCATCGCCCTGCCCGCCATCATCACCGCCGACCTGCGCCTGAACGAGCCGCGCTACGCGTCGCTGCCCAACATCATGAAGGCGCGCAAGAAGCCGCTCGAGACGCTGACGCCGGGCGAGCTCGGCGTCGACGTGACCCCGCGTCTGACCACCGTGACCGTGTCCGAGCCGCCGGTCCGCAAGGGCGGCGTCAAGGTCGACAGCGTCGCCGAGCTGGTCTCCAGGCTGCGCGCCGAAGCCAAGGTGATCTGACATGACCGTCCTCGTTCTCGTCGACCATGCGGACGGCCACATCAGCCCGGCCACCCGCTCCGCCGTGACCGCGGCCGGCAGGCTGGGCGAGGTGCATGCGCTGGTCGCAGGCCACGGCATCGATGCGGTGGTCGAGGCCGCCGCCCGGATTGCCGGCGTGTCGAAGGTGCTCAAGGCCGACGCGGAGTTCTATGCCAGGCCGCTGGCCGAGCCGCTGGCGGCCCTGCTGGTCTCGCTGGCGGGCAGCTACGACCATATGCTGGCGGGCTCGACGGCCACGGGAAAGAACGTGATGCCGCGGGCCGCCGCCCTGCTCGACGTGCAGCCGATCAGCGAGATCATCGAGGTGATCGACGCCGACACCTTCGTGCGCCCGATCTATGCCGGCAACGCGCTGGCGACGGTCAGGTCGTCGGACAGCAAGAAGGTCATCACCGTCCGCGCCGCCAACTTCGACGCGGCCGCCGCCGAGGGCGGCACGGCGTCGATCGAGGAGGCGGCGTCGGCGGACGCGCCGTCCCTGTCGACGTTCGTGTCGGCGGAGCTGTCCCGCTCCGAGCGCCCCGAGCTGGCCTCGGCCCGCGTGGTGGTTTCGGGCGGGCGCGGCATGCAGAACGGCGAGAACTTCAAGCTGCTCAACCCGATCGCCGACAGCCTGGGTGCGGCGATCGGCGCCTCGCGCGCCGCGGTCGATGCGGGCTTCGTGCCCAACGACTACCAGGTCGGCCAGACCGGCAAGATCGTGGCGCCGGAGCTCTATGTCGCCATCGGCATCTCGGGCGCGATCCAGCATCTCGCCGGCATGAAGGACAGCAAGGTCATCGTCGCCATCAACAAGGATGCGGAGGCGCCGATCTTCCAGGTGGCCGATTACGGGCTGGTCGGCGACCTGTTCACGGTGCTGCCCGACCTCGAGAGCGAGCTTCAAAAGGCGGGGTGAGGCAGACCCGGCGGGACGCCGAGCGCCGATACGTCAGTCGGCCGCCTCGTCGGCGGGGTCCACCAGGTCGAAGAAGGGCTGGCGGTCGACGGTGAAGTGCTTGCTGTAGAACGGATCGCGCTGGTAGCGCGGATTGACGCCCCAGCGCTCCTGCATGGTGCGCGTTTCGGCATAGAAGCGCGCCTCGTGCTCGGGCCGGTCGTCGCTGCCGCGCGACAGGCTCTCGTGATGGTAGGCGGTGAACTCGGCGCACCAGACGATGCGCCAGCCGGCCTCGCGCACCTTCAGGCACAGATCGACGTCGTTGTAGGCGACCTTGAGATGCTCCTCGTCGAAGCCGCCGACTTCGCGAAACACGTCGGTGCGGATCAGCATGCCGGCCGCGGTGACGGCCGACACCTCGTGGCTGAGCATGGCGCGGCCGATATAGCCGTAGTCGGTCAGCGGCGCGCCGCGATGCACGTGCGCTGCCACGCCCGCCGGTCCCACCACCACGCCGGCATGCTGGATGGTGTCGTTGGGATACAGGAACTTGCCGCCGACGACGGCGATGTCGGGAGCAGCCAGCGCCTCGCCGATGATGGTCTTCAGCCAGGCCTTGTCCTCCACGAACACGTCGTTGTTCATGAAGAACAGGAAGTCGGCCTTGGCCTCCCGCGCCGCCAGGTTGTTCAGCCGTGAGTAGTTGAAGTCCTCCTCGACGGTCATCACCCGGACCCGGTCGAGTCGGGAGACGCGCTTGACGAAATCCGACGCCTCCTGCGTGACCGACCAGTTGTTCACCAGCACGATGTCAAACGCCTTGTAGTCGGTGAAGGCGAGCAGCGCGTCGACGCAGCGCCGCGTGGTGTCGACCTGGTCCTTGAACGGGATGATGATCGACACCCGCGGCTGCTTCTTCTGCTGCCACTTGATGCCATACAGCGTCAGGCCGCGTATGGAGCTCACCTCGGCCTTGATGCCCTGCCGCTCCAGGTGATCGCCGACAGCCCGCACGCCGGCATCGATCGCGTAGGTCTTGTTGCCGATGTTCACCGCCGTCGAGTTGGGCGTCTTGCGCCAGTGATACAGCACCTCGGGCACGTGATGGATCTCGGCTGCCGGGATCTCCTCGACCAGCCGCAGGATCAGGTCGTGGTCCTGCGCGCCGTCATAGACGCCGCGGAGCTCGCCGACCTTCGCCAGCGTCTTCGCTTCCACGACCAGCAGGTGGCAGATGTAGTTGCAGCCGAGCAGGTAGCGGTGGTTGTAGTCGGGCTTGAGGTTCGGCTCGAGGAAGTAGCCGGCCTGGTCGATCTTGTCCTCGTCCGAATACAGCAGGCGCGCGCCAGTCTTGCGGGCGGCGCGCACCATCATCTCGATCGCGACATCGACCAGCAGGTCGTCATGATCGAAGAACGCCACGTACTCGCCGCGCACCTGCGCCAGGCCGGCGTTGGTGGCGCCGCTGATGCCGAGATTCTTCTTGAGCGTGACAGCCCGGATGCGCGGGTCGTCGGCGCAGTATTTCCTGATCCGGGCGGCGACCTCCGGCGATTTCGCGCCGTCGTCGATGATGATCAGCTCCCAGTTGCGGTAGGTCTGCGACAGCACCGAGTCCACGGCCGCGGTGAAGTCCGACATCATCGGCTTGTAGGTGGGCACCAGGATGCTCACCAGCGGCTCGGCCAGCGGCGCCCCGGTGGCCGCCTCGCGTGCCCGTTCTGCCGACACGCGCGCGCGCAGCCGGTCATAGTAGCGGCGCGCCCAGCGGTCGTAGTCGCCAAGGTTATAGGTGGGCTTGGGCACCACGTCCGAGACGTCGGTGCGCAGCCGGCTGATCTCGCCGTACAGCCGGTCGACCTTCGACTGGATCTCGATCAGCCGCGCCTCGAGCTGGTCGTCGACCAGGCTGGTGGTCAGCGGGCTGCCGGCCAGCTCCACGTCGTCCGGCGTCACGACGAAGCGGAAGGTCTGCTGGCCGCCGCGCCGGAACGAGTTGGGCAGGATGATCTCGAAGCCGGCATTCGGGTCGCCGCCGAGCACCGCCGCCACGTCGCCGCGATAGCGGTCGGCCTTCACCTGGGCAACACGCGCGCCGTTCGCGGTGACCAGGATGTGGCAGCCGCCGGTGCGCTCGCCGCTCAGCGGGTCGATCCGCTGCACCCATCCGCGCAGCGCGCCCTGCTTCATGCCGTCGATGAAGCTCTGGAACTCGTAGCGGCGATGCAGCGTGAAGTCGTATTCCTCGTGCAGCTGCTCGCTGTCGGCGGCGTCCAGATGCGGCACCACGCCGCGATCGCCGAAGCGGAACGACAGGGTGTGCGGGTTGCCGTCGATGAACTCGGACGGCAGCTGGAAGCTGAAGCCGAGCCGGCCGGTGGGATGGCCGATCGCGGCCTGCACGTCCTCGCGCGGCTGGTCGCACGACACCAGCGCCACCTCCTGTCGGTCGATCAGCACATGCAGGCGGGTCGCGGCCCGCGGGCTGCGGGTATCGACCGCCCAGCCCTGGGCCAGGCCGTCGATGAAGCTGTCGACATAACCGAGGAACGGCGAGGCAGGTCGACGCTGCAGCTGGGCTTGAGGCGTCTGAGCCGGCACGCGCACCCTGGTCTGGACCATCACGTCCTGCTCCCTCATCCGATCGCGACATCCTGCCATCGCCCATGGCCGGCGGAAGGCGCCCAATACGCAGTGAATCGTTACATCAACGTCAAACGGCTGGCGAGCCCATGCAGGCGTGCGGAGAGCCTCGTCGTCGCGCGGCCGGCATCGCGGCCGAGCGCCAGCAGGCCCGGCAGCTGGCCCGGATGTCGGAGGATCGAGCCCAGAAGGGCACGCGCCTGCAGCCGGCCGTCCGGGTGCAGCGGGATCCGGGCCGCAGGCGGGAGGGCGCGGCCGGCCGGATCGCACACCGCGCGCAATACCGCAAACGGCAGGCCTGCCGCGGCTGCGGCGCAGGCCAGCGTCCCGCTCTCCATGTCGAGCGACGCACAGCCCGAACCGGCATGCAGGGCCGCCTTGGCGACGGGATCTCCGACCAGCACGTCGCTGTGCAGGAGCGGTGCCGCCAGGCCCGGTCCGAGCAGCGCCCGCAGCTCGCAATCGGTGTCGAGGCGCAGGCCGTGGGCCATCACCTGTGCCGGCACCAGCAGGTCGCCGGCGCGCAGCGACGGGTCGAGCCCGGCCGCGAGCCCGACGCTCAGCAGGTGGGTGGCCCCGTGTTCGACCAGGTCGCCGGCCGCTCGCGCCGCTCCGGCGGCGGTGGCGCCGCTGATCGCGATCCGGATGGCCGGACCGAGCCGGCGCACCAGCCTGGCTTCCGCCTCCAGCCCGACGACGATTCCGAGCCTCATCGCCCTTCCACCGGCCGCGGGCGCCTCAGAACCCGTAGGCGACTTGGCTGCTGTTGCTGCGGCGCAGGTTGCGATACCGGGCCAGCGCCATCAGCGGGAAGAACAGACGGTAGCCGTGGTAGCGCAGGTAGAACACGCGCGGGAAGCCGACCGCATTGTAGGGCTGCTCCTGCCACTCGCCGGCCGGATCCTGCGTCGCCGTCAGGTAGCCGATGCCGCGCGCGGTGGCCGGATGATCGTGCTGCTGGGCCGCCATCAGTCCCAGCACCGCCCAGGCGGTCTGCGACGGCAGGGCCTCGGTATGGATGCCGGGCTCGGCGCCCTCGAAGCTGGCGCAGCTTTCGCCCCAGCCGCCATCCGGCCGCTGCACCGACACCAGCCACGCCACCGCCCGCATGACCGCCGGATCGTCCGGCGACACCCCCACGGCGTTCAGCGCGCACAGCACCGACCAGGTGCCGTAGATGTAGTTGGTGCCCCAGCGGCCGAACCAGCAGCCGCCCGGCTCCTGCTCGCGCCGGAGGTAGGCGATCCCCCTGTCGATCACCGGACGGTCTTCGGCATGGCCCAGCTGGGCCAGGAACGACAGGCAGCGCGCGGTCACGTCCGCGGTCGGCGGATCCAGCAGCGCGCCGTGGTCGGAAAATGGGATGTGGTTGAGGATGTCGTGGTCGTTGTCGATGTCGAACGCGCCCCAGCCGCCGTTCGAGCTCTGCATGCCGACGATCCAGGTGCGCGCCCGCGCCACCGCCTCGGCGTTGCCGGCGGCGTCGTGGCGGTGCAGCAGCATGCCCACCACCGCGGTGTCGTCCACGTCGGGATAATGCGGGTTGTTGTACTGGAACGCCCAGCCGCCGGGGGCCAGATCGGGGTTGCGGACCGCCCAGTCGCCCTTCACCTCCAGCTCCTGCAGCGGACGCAGCCAGCCGGCGGCCTCGTCGAGACGGGCCGCCGTTGCCGGACTCGGCGCCGTCGATCGCCACCGCCGCTTCCGCCAGCGCGTGGCCGGCCAGTCCCGTGTCCCAGACCGGCGACATGCAAGGCTGGCAGAACGCCTCGTCGCCCTGCTCGACCAGCAGCCGTCGCACCGATTCCCAGGCGATGGCGGCGTTCGGATCGTCGTCCGGCACGCCGAGTGCCTCGAACATCATCACGCTGTTGGCCATCGCCGGATAGATCGCGCCGAGCCCGTCGAGCCCGTTCAGCCGCGCCTCCACGAAGCGGCGCGCGGTGGCGATGGCATGCCGGCGCAAGCGCTTCGGCATCCGCCGCTCGATCGGCCGCAGCAGGGCGTCGATGCGCTTGAACACCGGGCCCCAGGCGGACCGGTACGGTCCGCGGATCCAGTCCCGCACCTCGTCCGGCGGCGTGCGGAACAGCTCCGGCACGTGGATGCCGCGGGGATTGCGCGCGCGCGGGCGCAGTGCTGCCAGCACCAGCAGCGGGGTCAGCACCGTCCGCGACCAGTAGGACATGTTCCAGATGTTGAAGAAGAACCAGCGCGGCAGGAGCATGATCTCCATCGGCATGCAGGGCGTGCCGTGCCACGGCAGCTCGCCATACAAAGCGAGCTGGAACCGGGTGAAGACGTTGGCGCGCTCGGCCCCGCCGACGGCCAGGATCGCCTCACGCGCCCGGCGCATGTGGTCCGCATCCGGATCGTCGCCGATCATCTTCAGCGCGAAATAGGCCTTCACGCTCGCCGACAGGTCGAACCGGCCGGCATGGTAGAGCGGCCAGCCGCCATGCTCGCCCTGGATGCGGCGCAGATAGATCCCGAGCCGGGCCTCGAGCGCCGGGTCGATGCGGTCGAGATAGTGCTCGAGCAGGATGTACTCGGCCGGAATGGTGGCGTCGGCCTCCAGATCGAAGATCCAGTGGCCGTCCGGCTGCTGGCGCGTCGCCAGGGCAGACTGCGCGCGGGCGATCGCGTCGACCAGGGCCTCGTCGGACGCGACAGGGCGGTCGAGGACGAGATCCTCGCCGTTCTGCACGGTGTTCAGCATGTCACCGCTCCAGCCGGCTGATGGCCGGAGCGGACAGGTGATGGGTCATCCTGCACTCGCTCGGGTCAGTGGCGGCCACCGGGTTGCGCGGCCAGGATCCTGGCCGCAGCCAGGCCGGACCTCATTGCACCTTCGATGGTGGCGGGCAAGCCTGTGGCCGTCCAGTCGCCGGCCAGGGCGAGATTCGGAATCCGGGTGCGGCATTCCGGCCGCAGCCGTTCCTGCGCCGGGGTGGCGGCGAAGGTGGCGCGCTTCTCCCGCACCACCCGGTGGCGGGGCACGGCCTCCGGCAGCGTCGTGCCCGCGAGCAGAAACGGCGACACCACCGCCCGGACCTCGCTCCAGATCGTGCCGGCGAGCGCGTCGGGACTGCGGTCGGCCAGGTGGTTGGCCGCACTCACCGTCACCGACAGGATGCCCGGCTTGACGAACACCCACTCGGCGAGGCCGCCCACGACGCCAGCGAAGCGCGCCCGCGCCAGATCGCCGGTCAGCCGGTCCAGCACGTCGGCGCGGTAATGCAGGTTCAGGATGCTCTCGAAGCTGTCGGGCGCCTGCAGCTCGGGTAGCACGCCAGCCGCGACGTCGCGGGCGCTCTGCGCCGGCACCGCCAGGATCACCCCGTCGTCGGGCCCGAGATCGACGGCCCCCTCCGGCAGCACCATGCCGGCGACCCGGCCCTGCGCCAAGGCGAGGCCGCTGACGCGGCAGCCGGTGCGGATCCGCACGCCGAGCTGGCGCAGCCGCACCAGCGCCGGATCGACCAGGGTCTCGGACAGCCCGTCGCGCGGGAACCACGGGATGCAGGCCCCACCCCCCTTGGCCATGCTTTCGCGCATCACCCTGCCCATCAGCGCAGCGCTGCCCGCCTCGGGCCGGGTGTTCAGCACCGAGACGGCGAGCGGGATCATCAGCCGGTCGGCGAGCGCGCCCGGGCGCAGGCAGTCGGCGATGGTCGTGTCCGGGCCCGCTTGCATCAGCTTCAGCAGCCCCGCGAGCTCCGACAGCCTCATGCCCGGCACCCGCCTGCTCTTCGGCAGCACCCACCAGGGAATGCGGCCGCGCGACAGCCGCAGGGTCCAGCGCAGGTCGGCGGCGAGGTCGTGGAACGGGAAGATCGGCGCGCCCGGCCCGACCAGCGTGTCGCGGGCGCCGATGCGGTCGAGAAACCCGAACACCGTCGCGTTCGCCGACAGCAGCAGGTGGTTGCCGTTGTCGAGCCGGCAGCCGAGATGCTTGTCGTCGTAGGAGCGCGCCCGGCCGCCCAGCGCCGGACCCGCCTCGTAGATCGCGACCTCCCGGCCGGCCTCCGCCAGCTCGAGCGCCGCCGACAGCGCGGCGAGCCCGCCGCCGACGATGTGCACCACGCCCGCCATCCGCGTCAGGCCGGCAGCAGGGCGCGCGCGCCCACCAGCAGCTTGCGCCAGGCCGGCACCGACACGCGCCGCGCCGGATCGCGCCA
>CAXTZG010000049.1:0-19691 GCA_964248625.1 uncultured Acetobacteraceae bacterium
CGGGACGTTCTGGAGGTCTGGGTGGCATGATGCGATCCTACGCCGACCGCCGCGCCGCGTCACCGCATCGCATCGGAAGGCCGGGCGGCGCTCATTGACAGTCGCCCCGTTCGGCCCTAGGTCGCTGCCGGCCGGAAGGGTGCCCGAGTGGCTAAAGGGGGCGGACTGTAAATCCGCTGGCGTACGCCTACGTTGGTTCGAATCCAACCCCTTCCACCAGCTGCCGCCCGGACGTCTCCCAGACGATGCCCGTGAGCCTGCAACCGGGCCGGCAGCATCCCGCTCTCGATCGTGTGACTGGACGAACTGCATCCACAACGTCAGCAGTGCGTATCTATCAAAACGTTAGTGAGTGTATCGCCATGACCGGGTCGGTATCAATCGTCAACCAGAACGGGACCCATCTGACCCTCGACCGGTCGGACATCATCGCCTTTTGGAGCACGCGGAGCCATCCGGGCCGCACGACCATCACCGTGCAGAGCCTTGGCGAGGTGGTCATCGACGAGCCTTATGAGAGCTTCATCGACCGGGTGTCGACCATGCGGATCAGCTGACACGCGGTCGGCCTCGGGCGGGCGCCGCTGGAGCGGGCGGAGGGAATCGAACCCTCCTCGGTAGCTTGGAAGGCTACTGCATTACCACTATGCTACGCCCGCCGGCGTCCCATCCTGTTAGCGCCTTCCGGTCCCGCCCGGCAAGTCCCGGCCGGGCCGTCCGCGTGTCCGGCTTCCCATCACGAGCCCTTGACTTCCGAGGCCGCGCATCCTCTTTACGCTCCCTGCGCCGGGTTCACCGGGCGGATGGCCGGAGCGTCGCGTTCCGGCCGGTCGCACGGTGGCAGGCGCTGCAGGGGCGTAGCTCAATTGGCTAGAGCGCCGGTCTCCAAAACCGGAGGTTGCGGGTTCGAGACCCTCCGCCCCTGCCAGCCGCCTGTCGATCAGGTGCAGATGCGGCCCGGCTAATCAGGATCAAGAAGGTGCGGCGTGGCGGTCAGTCCAGGGAAGTTCGTGCGCGAGGTGCGCTCCGAGGTGACCAAGATCACCTGGCCCACGCGCCGCACCACGCTGATCACCACTGGGCTGGTGGCGGCGATGGCGACCCTGACGGCGATCTTCTTCTTCGTGGTCGACCAGGTCATCGGGCTGGGCGTGCGTGCGTTGTTCGGCCTCGGCACCTGATGGTCGGCCGGCCGAAACTGGGAGTCTGAGGAAGCGGTCATGGCGAAGCGCTGGTATGTCGTCCACGTTTATTCGGGCTTCGAGAAGAAGATCGCGCAGCAGATCAAGGAGCAGGCCCAGCAGAAGGGCCTGGCCGATCACATCGACGAGGTGCTGGTGCCGTCCGAGGACGTCACCGAGGTGCGCCGCGGCCAGAAGGTGAGCTCGGAGCGCAAGTTCTTTCCCGGCTACGTGCTGGTGAAGATGGAGCTGACCGACGATGCCTGGCATCTGGTCAAGGACACGCCCAAGGTCACCGGCTTCCTCGGCAGCAAGACCAAGCCGTCGCCGATCCCCGACAGCGAGGCCGAGCGGATCATGAAGCAGGCCCAGGAAGGCGTCGAGCGTCCGCGTCCGGCCGTGCTGTTCGAGATCGGCGAGCAGGTGCGCGTGGCCGACGGCCCGTTCACCTCCTTCAACGGCACCGTCGAGGATGTCGACGAGGAGAAGGGCCGGCTCAAGGTCAGCGTGTCGATCTTCGGCCGCTCCACCCCGGTCGATCTCGAATACAACCAGGTCGAGAAGGTCTGACGAGGCCGGGCGGCACGGCAACAGGCCGCCCGCCGCCCGACCGCATCAGCTTCTGGAGGTTTCCAGCGGCATCGGCGCCGCGGGCGGCGGGCCGAGCGCCCTTGCTTCCCGCGCCGCCTCGTCCGCCACCTGCCCCAGCATCCTGCTCAGCGCTGCGGCGAGCGCTCCCACCGTCTTGTCGTCCGGCGACACCGTCAGGTGCAGCGGCGTGCTGGCCACCGGACCCGAGTCCGGGCGCTGCACCAGCAGCGAGGCGATGATCTCCGCGCGCCCGGCGCTGTCCTGCGCGAACTGCGAGATGTTGACCTCCACCACCGCCTGCGCCTCGGTCGAGATCGCGCCGGTCTGGGTGAACACGGTGGTGCCCGGCAGACGCTGCTGCAGGTCCAGCGACAGGGTCTGCCCGATCATGTCCGCAAGCGGACTGCCCCAGGCCGCATCGTCCGCCAGCTTCAGCGTGTAGCCCGGCGCGCTGCGGACGATGTAGTCGCGGTCCAGATAGGCCGCGACCGCTGGCGTGCGGATCATCAGCGTCAGCGGCCCGCCGCGCTGCGCAGCCCCCGGCCAGGTGCTGAGGGTGTAGTAGTCCGGCTGCGAGGAGCCGCAGCCGGTCAGCGTCAGGCACAGCAGCCCGGCCGCGGCCAGGGCGGCCCGGCCGGTCCGGGACAACGTCGCGAGCCTCATGATCGGCCTCATGGCTTGCCTCGGCCGAGCAGCAGCGAGGAGGGATGGCGGCTCAGGAAGTCGACCAGCAGCCGGATCGAGCGGGCCGTGTCGTTCAGCTGGTCGAGCGTCTGCTGCAGGCTGTGGTGGAAGTCGGAGTTGCCGCCATAGGCCGACAGCGCGGTGTTGGCGTGCGCGATGGTCTGCTGCAGCTGGTCCGAGATCTGCGGCAGGCGCTGCATCAGCGGCGTCAGCCCCTGGTCGGCATGGGTGGTCAGATGCTGCACGTTCCGCAGCGTCGCCGTCAGCTGCGTGAGCGCCTGCTTGAGCTCCGGTCCGTTCACCGTCTGGTCGGTATGCTGCAGCAGAACGTTCAGGTCGTCGCCGATCTGCTGCAGCGGCATCGCGGCGATCTTGCTGGTGACGGTGGAGACGGAGTCCAGGATGCCGTCGATGCCGCCCGACTTGCTCGGCAGCACGATGACGTTGCCCTCCATGACCACCTTCTCCGGCTTGGCGTTGGGCACGAAGGTGAAGGAGATCACGGTGGAGCCGGTCAGCAGGTTGCCGCTCGCGGTCTCGGCGCGCATGCCGTTATTGACCAGGGCCTGTGTGATCGCTTCCGGGGCATCGCGGCTGATCTCGTCCTCGGAGAAGATGCGTTCCGGCTGCACCTCCATCGCGACGCGCACGCGCGCCTTGCCGGTCTGCGGATCGATCAGCAGCTTCACCTCGGTGACGTTGCCCACCTGCAGGCCGAACAGGTTGATCGGGCTGCCGGCGGACAGGCCCTGCACCGAGGTCTCGAAATAGCTGACCATCGACAGGCGATCGCGATAGCCGGCCGTGTCGGCGTCCTCCTTGCTGTTGTAGAGCTTGAAGACGGTCTTGTCGGCAGCCTCCGGCGCGCTCTTGTCGCGACGCTCCTCCGGCAGGCCGAACGCCACGCCGCCGGACAGCACCGCCTGCAGCGATTCGATCTCGATATGCAGCCCGCCGCCGGCGAACTCGGCGCGGATGCCGGACACGTCCCAGAAGCGGGTGTCGGACCGCAGGTAGTGGTCGTATGGCTCGCGGATGAAGACCTGGACCGGGATCGGGCCACGCCCGCCAGGCGGCATGGTGTAGCCCAGCACCTCGCCGACCACGATGTCGCGGAAGAACACCGGCGCGCCCTGGCTGATCGAGCCGATGGAGGTGGTCGTCAGCGTGTAGGTCCGGCCCGGCTCGTCGGAGCGCACGCCCGGCGGCGCCTCCAGGCCCTTGAAATGATCCTGCGGCTTGCCCCCTGGCGAGCCGGGGTCGACCGCGATGTAGGCGCCGGAAACCAGCGTGTCGAGGCCAGACACGCTGGCCCCGCTGAGCCGCGGCCGGACCACCCAGAACTGGGCATTGTCGGTCAGGAACGGCTTGGCCTGCGCGTTCATCTGCACGTGGATCTCGACCCGCTTCAGGTCCCTCGACAGCCCGACCTGCTGGACGGTGCCGAGTGCCACCGCCTTGTGCTTGATCTGGGTCTGGCCGGCGGTCAGGCCGTCGGCGGTTTCGAACTCGAGCACGATCTCCGGGCCGCGGCGCGACAGCGTCTGCCAGCCGAGATAGGCGGCGATCGCGACCACGAAGATCGGGATCAGCCAGATCAGCGAGAAGCGGGCCGGGTGGATCGTGGTTTCCGGAAGCTGCTCGTCGGCAACGTTATGGCCTGCGTCGGGGGACTGGTTCGGCCGCTCCTGTTGTCCACTCACGCGCTGACGGACTCCGCCTTGCGGTGCCGGGCAGGCCGCTCGACGCCGCCGTGCCAGGTCCGGGCGAGCCCGACCCCGTTCAGGCCGGCGGCATCCCACATCACGCGGGGGTCGAAGCAGTTGGCAGCAAAGATCGTCAATATCACCACCGAGGCGAAGGAGAACACGCCAGGGTCGGCGTTGACATTGGCGAGGCTGCCGAAATGCACCATCGCCACCAGGATCGAGACCATGAACACGTCGATCATCGACCAGCGGCCGATGAAGTCAATCACCCGGAACAGCCGCGCCCGGTCCACCAGCCGCTTGGTCGAGCCGCGCCAGGTGGACCAGCACATCAGGCTCAGCCCCAGGATCTTGAGAACCGGCACGGTGATGCTGGCGAACAGCACGATGAGCGCCAGCGGCAGCGAGCCTGCCTGATAAAGCTCGATCACGCCGTTCATGATCGTATGGCCGCCGCCGCGGCTGAGCTTGATGATGGTCATAACCGGATACAGGTTCGCCGGGACGTACAGGATCACCGCGCACGCGACCAGCAGGATGCAGCGCAGCACGGCCTGCGGCTTGCGCCGGCGCATCGGGCCGTCGCAGCGCGGGCAGTAGCCCAGCAGGGCCTCCTGCGGCAGGTCGCGATGAGCGGTGCAGACCAGTCCGCACGAGGTGCAGGTCACCAGCTGTCGCGCCGGCGGCAGCTCGATCGCGGAGGCATCCACCGTGGAGATCACCATCCGCTTGCCGTCCGCACGGCGCACGAACCGCGAGACCGGCCGCTTCTGCCAGATCAGGTCGACATCGACCGTCGAGTCCGTCGCCGCCATGGTCAGCATCAGGGCCGCGAGCGCATAGACCGCGGGCCCCACCTCCACGCGGGCGAGATCGACCAGCTTGGTGTAGGCCACGAACACGCCGAGCATGTAGACCTCGACCATCGACCAGGGCCGGAGCCGCTCGTAGCGCTGCAGCAGCTTCGGCGCCCAGGTGGGCAGCCTGCGGCGGGACGCGCCGACCAGCACCGCCAGCATCAGCCCGATCACGATCGGCGGCACGATGACCGTGGTGATCAGCACCAGGACGGCCACCACGCCCCAGCCGTCCCGCCACAACTCGTACGGTCCGGTGAGCAGCGTCACCGGCCGCGAGCGCCCGTAGAGGTCCATCGTCATCAGCGGCAGGAAGATGGCGACCAGATAGAGCACCGCGGACGCGACGCAGAAGGCGAACGGTGTGGAGACCGGAGGATTGGTCCGTCGCCAGCCGATCTGCCCATGACAGCGCCGGCAGTTCGCGACCTGCCCCCGCGCCAGATCGGGCGTCTTCTGGAAGTAGCCGCAGCTGAGGCATTCCGAGAGGCCCTCGATGGCGTGCAGCTGCGACGCGCCGGAGCGCCGGCTGCGGAACCGGACCCCGCGGAGTTTGTGATGTGCCGCCGCCAAAGGCCGCGAGGTCAGGCGGGCGGCCTTGGGCGCAGGGGCTGAGACGGCTTTATCCATGCGGCGCTTGGAACCTCGGTCAGGACAAGGGACGACAGGCGCCGGATCATGGCACCCACCGATCAACGGGATCACGCTGCGGCGGCGACCGACATCCCCATGTTGCGGTCACGCCCGGGGTTTTGTATAGGCCACCCCTGGATGCCGACATAGCTCAGGGGTAGAGCAACTGATTCGTAATCAGTAGGTCCTCGGTTCAATTCCGAGTGTCGGCACCAGTTATATCATGTACTTACAGGCTGCTTCACAAAAACAAGGGCTTCGACGCCATAACCTCGGGCATGACCGGGGCATCGGTGCCGGCCTAAGGCCTCAGCACATGACCAAGCGTCAATCCAACGGAACGAAGAAAACGAGCGGCGTGGCCACTCGGGCCGTGAAGAAGGCCACGCCGTTACAAAGAAGGGATTACAGGCGGCGAACAGGCAGCCCGTCGTTCTGACTAGACGCACCCGCCTCAAGAGGTGGCTAGATCAGACAACACCAGTGGTGACGAGATTGCGGCGCTTCATCCTTGCCGTGGGCGGGGTTGTTGGCGTGTTGCCATGGACACTCTTGGGAGTCGCACTTGTAGAGCATGACCACCAGAAGGCCGCGCCTGTGCCAGTAGCTGTGAACTTAGCGGCCCCAGTTCCCAAAGGTGCCCCCCCGGTTCCAGAAGCGCCGGCAGTTGATCCCTGTGGAGCGTCTCACGGTCACCTGTGGATAGATAATTCAGACCTTAAGGCTCAGGTCGATGCAATCCGAGCCCCTTGCGCAGACCTGAGTATCAACCACGACAAGCTAGACGCTGGGCATGACGCCATAAACACCGAGCCACCACCCAAGCGCTAAAGTATCTTTCCAACACGTATGAACGCAGTATTTACCTCTTTGAAGGGTCGGGGGACGCTCATGCATTTTCTGCAAAGAACCATCCCATATTGCGAAAACGGAGAGAAAGTTGGATAAGGACTATTTCTTGGGACGATTTAAGGAGTTTCGAACGGCTTTAGCCGCCAAAAGTGCGCATGTAGCTCAGGCTAGCTAGCTTGCGGCAAACGTCTCATCAAATTGGGTTAATTGGATCAATCAGGAACTGCCCGGCCTCAATACGCTGTTCCTTCCCTTCAACTTGCAGTTCCGTGCCGCATTTGGAAGTCGAAAGGATTCGGGTGAGAGCGCCTCGCTTACCGTTGGAGCCGACGGTAGGCCTTTCAGTGGTCTCGATCAGGGCACACTAACATTGACAAGCGATGCCGAGACGCTTGCGGTTAGGATATCCATTCCAGGCGAGCTGATGCCTGACTTAGATCCTAGTCTCGTTGACGCTGACACTTTGTCCTGTCTGCTCGTCGATTTTGGATTTCGCTGTCTAGCGATAAAAGCAGGTCTCGCTCCTGCGGGTTAAGCTGACGCGCATCCTGGCACTCAAGGTCCTGGCCTAGAAGTCGGCAAGCGCGAGCCGGACACGGGGTCCCGCAACTACCTGCATGTCCATCTCCGCCGATCCGGAAGGTGTCGAGCAGGCGTACGCCCAATCTTCGTTCTCTCCCTGATCCAGCTTCTGTTCGATGCGCCGCAGGTTTGACGATTGACGCCGGGATGCTTCCCGTCCCGGCGTTATCGCGTCAACCGCGAAGTACAGGACGGGGACCGGAGCCGCGCAGGCGATCCAGGCCCTGTTCGACCCGGGCAAGGACATCGTGCTGGTCCGGGCCGACAGCAGCGACGACGTCCGGAACGCCTTCCGAAACTACTTCTCGGACGCACGAGAATTCATCACACTTCTCGAGGAAGGCCGCGAAATCCTGGCAAAGCGCATTGCGAGCGAGAGCGTCGAGCTCGCGATCAGCTAGATCCGGGCAGCAACAAACTAGATCACGCCGGAGGTCTACGCATCAACGACGTTGCGCAGGCCGGCAAGCGTCACCGGCCGGAAATCGCGGCAGTCGACGCCGACATCGTGCTGGCGCGGCATCCGGGCCAGTCGGCCATGCGAGTGGCCGTGCAGGTTGAGCCAGCCGCGATGCATGTTGCGCCAGCTCCGGAACGGGTAGTGGCACAGCACGAGCCCGACCCCGTCCAGCGTCAGCTCGGCATAAGGCTGCACGCTGGCCCAGCCGGCAAGCCGGCAGGTGGCGTCCGGATCGTTGTTGCCGGTCACCAGATGCTTGGTGCCGGACAGCCCCTCCAGCAGCGCCGCCACCCGATCCGGCTTCGGTCTCAGCGCGAAGTCGCCCAGATGCCAGACCTCGTCACCGGGCCCGACGACGGCGTTCCAGTTGGCCATCATCGCCGCATCCATCGCGGCCATACTGTCGAAGGGCCGTCGATACAGGCCACGCGCGCCGCCATGGCCGAAATGGGTGTCGGCGGTGAAGAAGACCGCCATCGGCGCGCGCGGCCGGAGATCAGAAGCCGGCGACCGCGTGCGGCACGTAGTCCGCTTCCAGGCGCGCCATCTGCTCGGCGCTCAGCGTGAGCGCCAGCCCCTCCAGCGCGTCCTGCAGATGCCGTGGCTTCGAGGCGCCGATGATCGGCGCGGTGATGCCGGGCTTGGCCAGCAGCCAGGCCAGCGCCACCGCCGCCCGCGACGCGCCCAGCGCCTCAGCCACCTCGCCCACGGCGTCGACCACGCGGCCGTCGGCCTGCTCGGTGGCGTCGTAGAGCTTGCGCGAGAAGGCATCGGTGCGGGCCCGGTCGGTCTCGCCGCTGCCGTTCGGCCGCGCCAGCTTGCCGCGCGCCAGTGGGCTCCACGGGATCACGCCGATCCCCTCCTCGAGGCACAGCCCGATCATCTCCCGCTCCTCCTCGCGGTAGAGCAGGTTCATGTGGTTCTGCATGGACACGAAGCGGGTCCAGTTATGCTGCCTGGCGACATAGAGCGCCTTGGCGAACTGCCACGCATACATCGAGGAGGCACCGATGTAGCGCGCCTTGCCCGCCTTCACGACGTCATGCAGCGCCTCCAGCGTTTCCTCGATCGGCGTCTCGGCATCGAAGCGATGGATCTGGTACAGGTCAACATAGTCGGTGCCGAGCCGGGTCAGGCTGGCGTCGATCTCCGACAGGATCGCCTTGCGCGACAGGCCGCGCCCGTTGGCGTGGCCGCCCATCTGGCCGTGCACCTTGGTCGCCAGCACGATCTCGTCGCGACGGCCGAAATCGCGCAGCGCCCGGCCGACGATCTCCTCGCTCGAGCCTGCCGAATAGACGTTGGCGGTGTCGAAGAAGTTGATCCCGGCCTCGAGCGCCTCGCGGATGAAGGGCCGGCTCGCCTCCTCGCCCAGCGTCCACTCGTGCGGGCCGCGGTCGGGCTCGCCATAGGTCATGCAGCCGAGGCAGAGGCGAGATACCTTGAGGCCGGTCTGGCCGAGCCGGACATAGTCCATGCCGTGATCTCCCTGGATCAGGACGCCGCGACGATCAGCGCCTTCATGCGACGCACAACGTGCGGCAGCCCCTCCAGGATCGCCTGCCCGATCAGGAAGTGGCCGATATTCAGCTCCGCCACCTCCGGGATCGCCGCGATCGCCGCGACATTGCCGTAGGTCAGCCCGTGGCCCGCATGCACCTCGAGCCCGAGCGAGGCCGCCTGCGCCGCACCCGCCCGCAGCCGGTCCAGCTCGCCGCGGCGCCCTTCGGCATAGGCGCCGGTATGCAGCTCCACCACCGGGGCCAGCAGGGCCGCCGCCGCCTCGATCTGTGCGGGGTCGGGATCGATGAACAGCGAGACGCGGATGCCGGCCGCGCGCAGGGCTGCCATTCTGGGCGCCAGCAGGGCGGATTGCCCGGCCGCGTCGAGCCCGCCCTCGGTGGTCACCTCGGCGCGCCGCTCCGGCACGATGCAGGCGGCATGTGGTCGGTGCGTGAGGGCGAGGGCCACCATCTCGTCGGTGGACGCCATCTCCAGATTGACCGGAACGGCGACGGCGGCGCGGATTCTCGCCACGTCGTCGTCGCGGATATGGCGGCGGTCCTCGCGCAGATGCAGGGTGATGCCGTCCGCGCCGGCGGCGATGGCCGCAAGCGCCGCGTCGAGCGGATCGGGATGCGCACCGCCGCGCGCGTTGCGGATCGTCGCCACGTGATCGATGTTCACGCCCAGCCTGATCACCCGCATGCCTGTCTCCGGTTCCGTGCGATGTCGCCCGCCAGGCGCAGGGCCGCGATCAGGCTCGACGGGTCGGCGAGGCCCCGGCCGGCGATGTCGAACGCGGTGCCGTGGTCGGGCGAGGTCCGCACCAGATCCAGCCCGAGCGTCACGTTCACCCCGTCCGCCATGTGCAGCGTCTTCAGCGGGATCAGCGCCTGGTCGTGATACATGCAGATCGCCACGTCGTAGCGGGCACGGGCGGGTGCGGTGAACATGGTGTCGGGCGGCATCGGGCCGGTCACGTCCAGGCCGCGGGCGCGCAGCCGCTCGATCGCCGGGGCAATGAGGGTGATCTCCTCGGTGCCCATGTGGCCGGCCTCGCCGGCATGCGGATTGAGGCCGGCGATGGCGAGACGCGGGGCGGCGATGGCGAAATCCCGCCGCAGGCTCTCGTCGGTGGTGAGACCGACGCGCTCGATCCCGTCCGTCGACAGGCTGTCGAGCGCGCGGCGCAGCGCCATGTGGATGGTGACCGGCACCACGCGCAGGCTGGGGCCTGCCAGCATCATCACCTCGCGGCCGGCAGCACCGGTCAAGGCGGCGAGATACTCGGTATGGCCCGGATGCGGGAAGCCCGCCTGCTTCAGCACCGACTTGGCGATCGGGTTGGTGACGATGCCCTCGACCAGGCCGGCCATCGCCAGCCGCACCGCGCCTGCGATGCTGCCGGTGATGGCGGCGGCGTTGGCGGGATCGGGACGTCCGGGGACCGGGGACGCCGCGAGGCGGGCCGCGTCGGGCAGGGCCAGGATCGGCAGCGCCTCGGCGAACACGGCGCCGGCCTCGGCGACGGCGGCGACGGGCCGGACCGGAACAAAACCAGCCACCCCGGCGATCCAGGCCGGGTCGGCGAGCAGCACGAAAGCCGGGCCGGTGCGCCGCAGCGCCTGCCAAGCGCCGAGCGTGATCTCGACGCCTATCCCGGACGGGTCGCCCATCGTCAGGGCCAGCATGGTGTCTCCTGCCACGACGCCCGCCGACGCTACAGCAGGAAGGCGAGCGCGTCTGCGCAGGGCTGCTCGACCTTCAGCGTCAGCAGGTCGTCGGCGCGGGTGCGGCCCAGATTCACCGCCGCCATCGGCTTGGCCGCGCGTGCCGCCGCCTGCACGAAGCGGTATCCCGAATAGACCATCAGCGAGGAGCCGACGATCAGCATGGCGTCGGCCCGGTCGAGCGCTGCGAACGCGGCCTGGACCCGGTCCTTCGGCACGTTCTCGCCGAAGAACACGACGTCGGGCTTGAGCACGCCGCCGCAGCCCGTGCAGGCGGGCACGACGAAGCCGGAGAAGTCGATGCCGTCGAGATCGGCATCGCCGTCCGGCGCGTCGGCGGCATCGAGCGTCGTCCAGCCGTCATTGAGCCGGGTCAGCCGCTCCTGGAAGGCGTCGCGCGGGCCGGTCTGGCCGCAGCCCATGCAGCGGACCACGTCGAGCCGGCCATGCAGGTCGATGACCCGGGTGCTGCCGGCCGCCTGGTGCAGCCGGTCGACATTCTGGGTGAGCAGGAGCTCGCTCTGGTCGCGCGCTTCCAGGCGCGCGAGCGCGTCATGCACGCCGTTCGGCTTCGACCGGCCAAAGGTCCGCCAGCCGATCAGGCTGCGCGCCCAGTAGCGCTGCCGGGTCGCGACCTTGCCCATGAAGGCCTGGTAGGTGACCGGCGGCGGCCGCTTCCAGTTGCCGTCGACGTCGCGGTAGTCAGGGATCCCGGACATCGTGCTGCAACCGGCCCCGGTCAGCACGAACAGCCGCCGGTGCCGGTCGACGAAGTCCTGCAGCGGGGAGGCGGCGATCATGACGCCCATGTAGGCAGCCGGGCAGCCCGCCACCATGCCGGCCGATGCCGCCGAACGGGTTGTCAGGACATCAGACGTGCAGCGCGCGCCCGTCCGCGGCCAGGGCCGCCTCCTTGACCGCCTCGCTGAGCGTCGGATGCGCGTGGCAGATCCGCGCCACGTCCTCCGCGCTGGCGCCGAACTCCATCGCGGTCGCGAGCTCGGCGATCAGCGTGCCGGCATCCGGGCCGATGATATGCGCGCCGAGCAGCCGGTCGGTCTTCTTGTCGGCCAGGATCTTCACGAAGCCATCGGTCGCGTTCATCGCGCGCGCGCGGCCGTTGGCGCTGAAGGGGAACTTGCCGACCTTGTAGGCGACCCCCTCGGCCTTCAGCTCCTCCTCGATCTTGCCGACGCCGGCGACCTCGGGCCAGGTGTACACCACGCCTGGGATCACGCCGTAGTTCACGTGGCCGGCCTGGCCCACCAGCATCTCGGCCAGCGCCACGCCCTCGTCCTCGGCCTTGTGCGCCAGCATCGGGCCGGCAATCACGTCGCCGATCGCGTAGATGCCGGGGATGTTGGTGGCGAAATGGCCGTCCACCTTCACCCGGCCGCGCTCGTCGGTCTCGACGCCGGCATCCTGCAGGCCGAGCCCGTCGGTGACGGCACGGCGGCCGATCGCCACCAGCACGATGTCGGCCTCGATGGTCTCGGGCGCTCCGCCCTTGGCCTTCTCGACCGTCACCACGGCGCCGGCCTCGCTGGTTTCCACCCCGGTCACCTTGTGGCCGAGCCTGAAGCGCAGGCCCTGCTTGGACAGCACGCGCTCGAAGGTCTTGGCGACCTCGCCGTCGATGCCGGGCACCAGCCGGTCGAGATACTCGATCACCGTCACCTCGGCGCCGAGCCGGTGCCACACGCTGCCGAGCTCCAGCCCGATCACGCCGCCGCCGATCACCACCAGCCGCCCGGGCACGCGGTCGAGCTCCAGCGCGCCGGTGGAGCTGACGATCTGCTTCTCGTCGATCTCGATGCCGGGCAGCGGCACGCTGTCGCTGCCGGTGGCGATGACGATGTGCTTGGCACGGAAGTCCCTGGCCCCGCCCTCGCCCGTCACCGCGACGGTGTTCGGCGCGGTGATCCGGCCGGCTCCCTTCAGCCAGGTGACGCCGTTCTTCTTGAACAGGAACTCGACGCCCTTGGTGTTGGCGGCGACCACCTCGTTCTTGCGGGCATGCATGCGGACGAGATCGAGCGTGACCTCGCCGACGATCACGCCGTGCGCCGCCATGCCCTCCTTGGCCTCGTGGAAGCTTTCCGAGCTCTGCAGCAGCGCCTTCGACGGGATGCAGCCGATATTGAGGCAGGTGCCGCCGAGCGTCGCCCGCTTCTCGACGCAGGCGACCTTCAGCCCGAGCTGGGCGGCCCGCAGCGCGCACACGTAGCCGCCGGGGCCGGAGCCGATGACGATCAGGTCGTAGTCGGTCTCGCCGACCTCGACGGCAGGCGCGGCCGGGGCACCGGTGGGCGATGGCGGCTGCGGCTTGGCGACGTTGCCGGACGAGGCGGGAACGGCCTGCATCACGCTGTCGGCGGCGCTGGCGACGGCGGGCTGCGGCAGGTAGCTCGACGCGGCACCCGGCGCGTTCGAGGCGCCGTCGGTGGTGGTCGTGTCCGGAGCGGGCTCCGTGGCGACCGCAGCGGTGGCGCCGGTGCCGGTGCCGGTGCCGGTGCCGGTGCCGGTGCCGGCCTCGATGGTCGTCAGCACCGCCCCGACTTCAACCTCGTCACCCTCGGCCACGGCATGTGCGCCAAGCACGCCGGCTTGCGGTGCCGAGACCTCGACGCTGACCTTGTCGGTTTCCAGCTCGACCACGGCCTCGTCGGCGGCGACCGCGTCGCCGGGCTGCCTGATCCATCGCGCCACCGTGGCGGTGGTGACGCTCTCGCCCAGCGTCGGGACCTTGATCTCGGTCGGCATGGTGATGTCGCCTCTGGTAAGGCCAGGGCGATGCCCTGGACCCGCCGGGGCCGCCGGCCCCGGACCCGGATTTGAAAAGGCTCTAGAGTTCCAGCAGCAGTCGGCGCGGATCCTCGACGCCGTCCTTGACCCGCACCAGGAAGCTCACCGCCTCCTTGCCGTCGATCACCCGGTGATCGTACGACAGCGCCAGATACATCATCGGCCGGATCACCACCTGCCCGCCGACCGCGATCGGGCGGTCCTGGATCTTGTGCATGCCCAGGATCGCCGATTGCGGCGGGTTCAGGATCGGCGTCGACATCAGCGAGCCATAGATGCCGCCATTGGTGATGGAGAAGGTGCCGCCGGTCAGCTCGTCGATCTTGAGCTGGCCGTCGCGGGCGCGCTTGCCGAAGCTGGCGATCGACCGCTCGATGTCGGCAAACCCCATGCGGTCGGCATCGCGCAGCACCGGCACCACCAGGCCGTTCGCGCCGCCGACGGCGATGCCCATATGCACGAAGTGGCGATACACGATGTCGTCGCCGTCGATCTCGGCATTGACCGCCGGAAACTCCTTCAGCGCCGCCACGCAGGCGCGCACGAAGATCGACATGAAGCCGAGGCGGGCGCCGTTGTGCTTCTTCTCGAACGCTTCCTTGTAGTCGGCGCGCAGCTTCATCGCCGCCGACATGTCGACCTCGTTGAAGGTCGTCAGGATGGCGGCGGTGTTCTGCGCGTCCTTCAGCCGGCTGGCGATGGTCTTGCGCAGGCGGGTCATCTTGACCCGCTCCTCCCGCGGGTCGTCGGCGCGGGCGGGAGGCTTGGGCGGCGACGCCCTCGGCGCGGGCGTCGCGGGGCGCTCCAGGAAGGCCAGCACGTCGCCCTTGGTGATGCGGCCGTCCTTGCCGGTGCCGTCGCCGACCGACGCGGCGCCGACGCCTGCCTCGGTCATCATCTTCTGCGCGGCAGGCAGGGGCGCATGGCTTTCGCGGGCCACGTCGGCAGGCGGCGTCGCCGGACGGGCAACCGGGCCGCTGGTCGGGCGCGGCACCTGGATGCCGCTGGTCTGGGCAGGCGGCGCGGCGGCCGGCGCGGGAACCGGGGCCGGGGCTGCCGCCGCCGGGGCAGGCGCTGCAGCGGGCTTCGGCGCCGTGCCGCCGCCGGCGGCCTCGATCACCGACAGCAGCGCGCCGACCTCGACCTCGGCGCCTTCGGCCACTTCATGCGGTCCGAGAATGCCGGCCTCCGGCGCCGACACCTCGACGCTGACCTTGTCGGTCTCGAGCTCGACGACCGGCTCGTCTGCCGAGACCGTCTCGCCAGGCTGCTTCAGCCAACGGGCGATGGTCGCACTGGTGACGCTTTCGCCAAGCGTCGGGACCTTGATCTCGGCAGGCATCGGGTTCCTTGGTGCTTTCTCGTCTCGTCCGGGCGATCGGTGAGGCGGCCATCGCCGCGCGCCCCGGTTCGGCCGGTCTGCGTTGTATCGCGGCTGGTCCGGAGTGGCCAGATCGCTCCGGACCGGCCGCGGCGTCAGGCCGCCTTCTCGCCCGCGTCGGCATCGACGCCGAGCGCCTGGCGCACCAGCAGCGCCTGCTCGGAGGCATGCGTGCGCGCGAGCCCGGTGGCCGGGCTCGCGGCCGCGATCCGCCCGGCATAGTCGGGCCGGGTCGCCTTCAGGCCGAGGCGCCTGAGCACCGCCTCGATCCGCCGGTCGACAAAGCTCCAGGCGCCGGCATTCTCCGGCTCTTCCTGGCACCAGACGATCTCGGCGTTCCGGTAGGCGGCCAGCGCCGCGCCCAGCTCCTCGTCGGGGAACGGATAGACCTGCTCCAGCCGCAGGATCGCCACGTCCTGCAGCTGCCGCTCGCGGCGCTCGGCCAGCAGGTCGTAATAGACCTTGCCCGAGCACAGCACGACGCGGCGCACCTTCGCCTCCGGCCCGATCGCGTCGGTCTCGCCGATCACCGGCCGGAAGCGGGTGCCTGCCGCCATCTCCGACAGCGGGCTGACCACCAGCTTGTGCCGCAGCAGCGACTTCGGCGTCATGATCACCAGCGGCTTGCGGTAGGAGCGGCACAGCTGCCGCCGCAGCGCATGGAAGTAGTTGGCCGGCGTGGTGATGTTGCAGATCTGCATGTTGTTCTCGGCACAGAGCTGCAGGTAGCGCTCCATCCGCGCCGAGGAATGCTCCGGCCCCTGTCCCTCGTAGCCATGCGGCAGCAGCATCACCAGGCCCGACATGCGCAGCCACTTGGTCTCGCCCGATGCGATGAACTGGTCGATGATCACCTGCGCGCCGTTGGCGAAGTCGCCGAACTGTGCCTCCCACAGCACCAGCGTCTTCGGGTCGGCCAGGCTGTAGCCGTACTCGAACCCAAGCACGCCGAACTCGGACAGCAGCGAGTTGTGGATCTCGATCGCCGCCTGGCCGCCGGCATCCGGGCCGCGGATGTTGTTCAGCGGCACGTACTCGTTCTGGTTGGTCTGGTCGATCAGCACGGCATGTCGCTGGGAGAAGGTGCCGCGCTGGCAGTCCTCGCCGGACAGGCGGACGCGGTGGCCGTCCAGCAGCAACGTGCCGAACGCCAGCGCCTCGCCGGTCGCCCAGTCGATGCCCTCGGCGCTCTCGAACATCGCCAGCTTGGCCTCGAGCTGGCGGGTGATCTTGGGGTTGGCGTTGAAGTCGTCCGGCACCGTGCCGAGCGCCCGGCCGACCAGCGTCAGCGTCTCGGTCGGCAGCCCGGTCGGCTGGTCGGACGAGGCGCCGGTCTCGCCTGGCCGCTTCATGCCGGCCCAGGACCCTTCGAGCCAGTCCGCCTTGTTCGGGCGGTAGGACTGCGACGCCTTGTAGGCATCCTCAAGCTGGGCCTGGAACCCGTCCCAGCCCTTTGCCGCGTCCTCGGCCGAAACCGCGCCTTCGCGCACCAGCCGCTCGGCATACAGCGTGCGGGTGGTGGGGCGGGCGCGGATCGCCTTGTACATGGTCGGCTGGGTGAAAGCCGGCTCGTCGCTCTCGTTGTGGCCGTAGCGGCGGTAGCAGACGATGTCGAGCACGATGTCTGCGGCAAATTCCTGCCGGAATTCCGCGCAGAGCCTGGCGCAGAACACCACCGCCTCCGGCTCGTCGCCGTTGACGTGCAGGATCGGCGCCTGCACCGCCTTGGCGATGTCGGTGCAGTAGAGCCCCGAATAGGCGTGCGCCGAGACGGTGGTGAAGCCGATCTGGTTGTTGACGACCAGATGGATGGTGCCGCCGGTGCGATAGCCGATCAGCTGGCTCATCGCCATGGTCTCGTACACGAGCCCCTGGCCGGCGAAGGCGGCGTCGCCATGCATCAGGATGCCGAGCGCGGAATGCCGGCCCCTTGTGTCGCCGCTCATGTCCTGGGCGGCGCGCACCTTGCCGACGACCACCGGATCGACCGCCTCCAGATGCGACGGGTTCGGCTGCAAGGACAGATGCACGCTGTGTCCGGCGATCTCGATGTCGGTCGAGGTGCCGAGATGGTACTTCACGTCGCCCGAGCCCTGCACGTCGTCGGGCTTGAAGGAAGCGCCGGCGAACTCGCTGAACACCGCGGTGTAGGGCTTGCGCACCACGTTCACGAGGGTGTTCAGGCGGCCGCGATGCGGCATGCCGATGGCGACGGTCCGCACCCCGTCGCGGGCGGCCTGGTCGATGATGGTGTGCAGCGCCGGGATCGTCGCCTCGCCGCCCTCGAGCCCGAAGCGCTTGGTGCCGACATAGCGCTTCTGGCAGAACGCCTCGAAGCCCTCGGCCTCGTCGAGCTGGCGCAGGATCGTCTTCTTCTGGTCGGGGCCGAACGAGGTCCGCCAGTCGCGCCCCTCGATGCGCGCCTGCAGCCACTCGCGCTGCAGCGGGTTCTGCACGTGCATGAACTCCGCCCCGATCGGGCCGCAATAGGCCGAGCGGACGGCAGCGATCACGTCGCGCATCGGCGCCGTGTCGACCCCGAGCAGCATCGACAGCGCCTGGCCGAGATAGATCGCGCGGTCCATGTCCTGCGGCCCGAAGCCGTAGGTGGCGGGGTCGAGGTCGGCATGCGCCTTGGGCACCTGCAGGCCGAGCGGGTCGAGCCGCGCCTCCAGGTGACCGCGGACACGGTAGGCGCGCAGCAACTGCATCGCCCGCAGGCTGTCGTCGGCGCTGGCGCGGACCTGCGCAGGCGAGGGGGCCGCCGCCGGGGCCGGCCTGATGTCGGGGACGGCGGGCTTCGCGTCCGCCCTGGGCGCCGGGGCGGGCTGGTCCGGACGCTCGACCTCGAACCGGCGCGGCGCCCAGGAGGCGCCCGACGCATCCTGGCTGACGGCGACCGCTTCCTCGTCCAGGGCGGTGAACAGCTCGACGAAGCTCGGATCCACGCTGCCCGGATCGGCCACCCAGCGTGCATACAGATCGGCCAGGAAGGCGGCATTGCCGCCATTAAAGGCAGTGGCCAGTACGTCGACGCCCGCCATGGAGCTCTCCTCAGTCGGTCCCGTGCCTCACGCTACACGGAGCTTGTCACCCTAACCGTCAGATGACCATTCGATTGCACGTGGTGCGCGTGTAATCCCTGCCATCTGGAATGCTTTAAACGCATGCTTTGCACCGAACCGAAGGCGGATCGCGGTGGTCGTTCGTCCGGGACGCGCCTCGCGGGAACTCCGGGCGGCGCGTCCCGGGGCGGCGGTGGCCGGACGGCTCAGGCGCCGATGGCGCGAAAGTCGGCCAGCAGCTTCTTCACGGCATTGCAGGACTTCTCGAACGCCGCCTTCTCCTCGGCCGTGAATTCGACCTCCAGCACGCGCTCGGCGCCGCCGGCGCCGATCACCACCGGCACGCCCACATAGAAGTCGGTCTGGCCGTACTCGCCGTTCAGCTTCACGGCGCAGGGCAGCACGCGCTTCTTGTCCTTGAGGAAGCTCTCGGCCATCGCCACGGCGGAGGCGGCCGGGGCGTAGAAGGCCGACCCCTTCTCCAGCAGCTTGACGATCTCGCCGCCGCCGTTGGCGGTGCGGGTGACGATCGCGTCGATCCGCTCCTGCGTGGTCCAGCCCATCCTGATCAGGTCGGTCACCGGCACGCCGGCCACGGTGGAATAGCGGATCAGCGGCACCATGGTGTCGCCGTGGCCGCCCAGCACGAAGGCGGTCACGTCCTCGACCGAGACGTCGAACTCGCGCGCCAGGAACAGGCGGAAGCGCGCGCTGTCGAGCACGCCGGCCATGCCGACCACCTTGTTGGCGGGCAGGCCGGACTTCTCCTGCATGACGGCCACCATGACGTCGAGCGGGTTGGTGATGACGATCACGAACGCGTCCGGGGCATGCGCCTTGATGCCCTCGGCGACGGTGGTGATGACCTCGGCGTTCTTGGACAGCAGGTCGTCGCGCGACATGCCGGGCAGGCGCGGGAAGCCCGCGGTCACGATCACCACGTCGGAGCCGGCGATCGCCGCGTAGTCCGAGCCGCCCTCATAGGCGCAGTCGAACATGTCGACCGGCGAGGACTGGGCGAGGTCGAGCGCCTTGCCGGCGGCCACGCCGCCGAACACGTCGAACATGACGACGTCGCCCAGCTCCTTCAGGCCGATGAGATGGGCGAGGGTGCCGCCGATATTGCCGGCGCCGATGAGGGCGATCTTCTTGCGAGCCATGCGTTCCCCGGGAAACAGAAGGCGGGTTGACAGAAATGACCCGCCGCAGACGTCCGCAACCTGCCGGAAGGCGGATCGTGCTAATCCTTCGCCGATCCGCCCGCAAGAGAGACGGTCACGGCAGATGCGGCAGCGCCAGATAGGCCTGGGTCTGCATCTCCTCGAGCCGCGAGGCGGTGCGCTCGAAGGCCACGGCGCCCTCGCCATGCTCGTAGATCCGGTCGGGCCGGTCCTCGGCCGAGGCGATCAGCTTCACCCGGGCCTCGTAGAGCGCGTCCACCAGCACGATGAAGCGCCGCGCCACGTCGAAATTCGCAGGCCCCAGCCGCGGGACGGCGTCGAGGATCAGCGCCGGGAAGCGCCGGGCCAGCGCCAGATAGTCGCCCGCCCCCAGCGCCTGCGCGCACAGCGCGTCGAAGTCGAACCGCGCCACCCCGTCGCCCGCCATCGGCACCGCCACCCGCCGGCCCATCACCTCCAGCGTCTCGGCATGCGGCG
>CAXTZG010000049.1:19701-27925 GCA_964248625.1 uncultured Acetobacteraceae bacterium
GTCCTCCAGCGCCTGCTCGGCGCGACGATCCGCCGGCGCGTGCCAGGTCGGCAGCCCGCGGATGCCGCCACGGCGATAATCGCGCGGGCTGTCCAGCAGCACCGTGTCCAGCTCCGCCCTGATCCGGGCGATGAAGGGCCTGAAGGCGTCGGCGCCGGGGCGGTTCTGGAACAGCGCCTCGGGAGGGGTGTTGGAGGTGGCGACCACCACCACCCGCCTGGCGAACAGCGCGTCGAACAGCCGTCCCAGGATCATCGCGTCGGCGATGTCGTTGACCTGGAACTCGTCGAAGCAGAGCAGCGCGGCTTCCGACGCGATCAGGTCCGCAAGCGGCGGGATCGGGTCGGCGAGGCCGGGCTGCGCCCGCTTCATCGCATGCACCCTGGCATGCGTCTCCTGCATGAAGCGGTGGAAATGGACGCGCCGCCTGGGCCGGTCCGTCACCTGCTCGAAAAACAGGTCCATCAGCATCGACTTGCCGCGTCCGACCTGGCCCACGAGATAAACGCCGCGGGGCGGCGGCGGCGGGCGCCGCCCGAGCAGCCGACGCACCATCGAGCCCGACGCGGCCCCGTCCGGCTGCGACGTCAGGCCCAGCCAGAGCTCGTCGAGGCGCCCGGCTGCGGCGAGCTGGGCCGGATCCTCGTCCAGCAGGCCCCGCTCGACCCGCCGGCGATAGGCCGCCAGAGGCCCGGTCGGGCCGTGCTGCGGCCGGTCGGCGTGTCCGGGCGGCGCCGGGCCGGCCATCATGTCGGCGGCGGGCATCACAGGCCCGGACCGGAGCTGGGACGGTGCATGAGGCAGGCGATACAGCGAGTTCCACGCAGGATCAACGGCTTGTGCTGCATCGCGGCATATGGCGGGCGCGAACCACCTGTGCACGCCAGGCAACCATTGCGCTCTGGGTTCAACGAAATGCGAGCGATGTAACCTTAACAAGCCTTTGTCCATTGATCCTGCGACGATCCATTCGACGACGGGAGAGACGGCATGCTGAAGATAGTCCTGGCGCTGCCGATCCTCCTCACGGTCGCAGCCGCCGCCGGCCAGGCGTCTGAGTTGCGCATGACCGTCGAGAAGCCGCATTTCACCTGCGAAGGCCGCGGCAGCCTGCTGTCGCACGTGGCCTATGTGCCGGGCGAGTACAGGCACCAGGTCAGCGAGGACGCGCCCCTGCCCTGCTGCGACGGCCAGATCGGCTGCGCGCAGTTCCTGTCCACCAACACGA
Source organism: uncultured Acetobacteraceae bacterium (assembly GCA_964248625.1). Classification (GTDB taxonomy): domain Bacteria; phylum Pseudomonadota; class Alphaproteobacteria; order Acetobacterales; family Acetobacteraceae; genus Lichenicola. Next base: position 20,930 of record CAXTZG010000049.1, read on the forward strand.
TCCTGCGCGCCGACCGCCCGCAGCGCGGCTGACCGCCCCGGCCGCCGCTGCCGCGCATGGCTGCCCGCTGCTTGCACCGCCTCCGGACCAGGACCTAACTAGGGGTCCTTCGTCACGGACCCCCCTGATGCCCGACAGCCTGCCGAACCCCGTCCCGTCCGGCCTCGACTACGACGCCGTCCTGAGCACGCCGGTAGCCGGCGATCCGTTCCCGCACATCGTGGTGCCGCGGTTCGTGCCGCCCGCCCGGCTGGATGCGGTGATCGCGTCGCTGCCCGACATCGCCGGCGGCGGCTCCTACCCGCCCTCCGCTTTGCGCCTGCGCGGGGCCGCCGCCGCGCTGGTGGCGGAGCTGGAAGGCCCTCGCCTGCGCGACGCCGTCGCCGCCCGCTTCGGGCTCGACCTGTCCGACAGCCGGACCATGCTGACCCTGCGCGGCCGCACCCGCGAGAAGGACGGCCGGATCCACCGCGATTCCACGGCCAAGCTGGTGACGATCCTGCTCTACCTGAACCCGGCCAGCGCCGCATGGTCCCGGCAGGAAGGCTGCCTGCGGCTGCTCCGCGGTCCCGACGACCTCGAGAACTATGCCGTCGAGGTGCCGCCGGTGGATGGCGCGCTGCTGGTGTTCCCGAACGGGCCCACCACCTTCCATGGCCACAAGAGCTTTGTCGGGCGCCGCTACGCGATCCAGCTCAACTACATGGCCACCGGCGCCAAGGCCCGGCACGAGATGCGCCGGCACCGGCTCTCGGCGCTGGTGAAGCGACTGATGCCGGCCTGAGCCGGCACCCTGCCGCCGTTCAGCCGGCGTCGCGGTCCAGCGGCGACCAGTTGCGGCCGTCGCGCTGCAGCAGCGCGTCGGCGCCCTTGGGGCCTGACATGCCTGCCGCATAGAGCTCCGGGCCCGAGGCGTCGGCGGCCCAGGCCTTGAGCACCGGATCGACCACCCGCCAGGCCGCCTCGATGTTGTCGGCGCGCTGGAACAGCGTCGCATCGCCGACCAGGCAGTCATAGAGCAGCGTCTCGTAGCCGACATTCGGGGTCAGCTTGAACGCGTCCTCGTAGCGGAACTTCATCTGCACGCCGCCCAGGTCCATCTTCGGGCCGGGGATCTTGGCGCTGATGCCGAGCGTGACGCCCTGCGTCGGCTGGATGTTCAGCGTCAGGTTGTTGGGGCTGAGCTTGTCGACCGGCGTGTCGGCGAACATCGCGAACGGCGCCTGGCGAAAATGCACCACCACCTCGGTGAGCCGCCCGGTCAGCGACTTGCCGGTGCGCATGTAGAACGGCACCCCGGACCAGCGCCAGTTGTCGATCTCCAGCTTCAGGGCGACGTAGGTCTCGGTCTGGCTGTCCTTGGCGACGCCCGGGCTGTCGCGATAGGCGGCGACGTCGCGGCCCTCGACCTTGCCGGCGCCGTATTGCCCGCGGACCGCATTCTCCGGGGCCAGCGTCCGCACCGCCTCGAACAGCGTCTCCTTGGCGGTGCGCACGGTCTCGGCCGAGAACGAGTTCGGCGGCTCCATCGCCACCATCGCCAGCAGCTGGAACAGGTGGTTGGGGATCATGTCGCGCAGCGCCCCGGTCGGCTCGTAGAAGGCGCCGCGTCCCTCGACGCCGACGGTCTCGGCTGCGGTGATCTCCACGCTGTCGATGAACTGACGGCGCCAGAGCGGCTCGAACACCCCGTTGCCGAAGCGCAGCGCCAGGATGTTCTGCACCGTCTCCTTGCCCAGGAAATGGTCGATCCGGTAGATCTGGCTCTCGTCCAGCACCTTCAGCAGCCGGGCGTTCAGCTCGCGCGAGCTTTCCAGGTCGGAGCCGAACGGCTTCTCGACCACCACCCGCCGGAACGCGCCGTCCTGCTGCTGCGACAATCCCGCCTTGCCCAGGTTCTCCACGATCGTGGCGAAGAAGCGCGACGCCACGGCCAGATAGAACAGCACGTTGCCGCTGAGCTTACCCTTCAGCGCCTCGAGCTGGCCGATATCGGTGAAGTCCGCCTTGTAGTAGCTGAGCCGGCCGGACAGGTCGTTCCACCAGTCCTTGTTGATCTCGGGCGTGTAGAACTCGGCGTTCGGGTCCTTGGTGAATTCCTGCATGGTCTGGCCGAGCTCGCCGCGCCAGGACTCGTCGGTGCCGTCCACCCGGTCGATGCCGATGATCCGGAAGCTGTCATCCAGCAGCCCGGCACCCACCAGGTTGTACAACGCCGGGGTCAGCAGCCGCTTGGTCAGGTCGCCATGCGCGCCGAAGATCACCATGGTGCAGGCAGGCGCCTTGTGCGTGGCGGGTGCTGCCAGCTTCTCCCGCGCATTGGCCTGCGACGAGACTTCTCCGACTGGATCCATGGTGACTCCTGCCGCCTGACGGCGTGGGTGGCGGCCGGCGGGCGCCGGTCGCTCGTGATATGAACACACAGGCTAGCGGTTTGTCGCCGCGGCCGTGACCAGCACATGATGGTCGATGCCGAGCCAGGCGCCGCTGTGCCGTTCGCGCCAGGTGAACACCACGGTGCTGCCGGCGGCCAGGGCGCTGGTCGGCAGCTCGACGAAGCAGAGCCCCGCTCCCGCCTGCGCCACCGGCATGGTCTGGATCCGGATCCAGCCATCGTCGCTCCAGTGCAGATCGGCCGGCACCGGCAGCTCGACCCGCAGCACCCGTCCCTGCGGCATCTCCCGCAGCTCCTGGCCGTGGCGCCAGCGGGCGATCCGGGAGGTCGGGGCCAGCGCGGCGCCGTAGCGCGCCGCCGCATGCGGCGGCCGGTCGAACAGCACGCCGTCGCCGATCGAGCGCAGCAGCTTGACGTGCTCGGCATGGGTCCAGAGATGCGGCATCACCATGCCGCCGCGGCCGGTCTCGTTGTCGACCCGCTCGGGCATCATGCCGCCCTCGCCGGCACAGGCCTGCAGGCTGTCCAGCAGCAGCCGGGCCTCCGCGGTGCGGCCGGCCGCGACCGCCAGCATCGCCCGCTCGATGGTGAGCATCGGCCGCGGCGGGCGTCCGCCGTCGCCCCGGCGGCACCAGGCGGGGCCGCCCGGCAGCGTCACCCGGAGCCGGGCGTCGATCGCCGTCAGCGCCCGCTCCAGCCGCGGGCTGTCCGCCGCCAGCACGCCCAGCCGGACCAGCGAAACGATGTCCGGGTCGGCGTCGCCCGCCTCGGCCGAGGCGGGCGACCCCGGCTCGTCCAGCAGCGCCGTCAGCAGCTCGTGCACCACATCGGCGGTGTCGAGCAGGAACTGTTCCAGCACCGGCTCGCCCATGCGGCCGGCCCAGTCGGCGCCGGCGAGCAGGGCCGCGATCTGGGCGCCCAGCGTGTGCAGCTTCAGCCCGTCGGTGCGTCCCCAGCGATCCTGCCCGTCCATCGGATCGTGCCGCGCCAGGAACAGCACCGCGGCCCGAACCATGCTCCAGCTTTGTTGCAGCGCCGCGTCCGCCAGCAGTCCGTGACGCAGCGCCAGATCGGCCAGCAGCACCGGCTGCGCGGTCTCGTCGAGCTGCAGCCCCTGCCAGGCCGCCATGCCGTCGAGCCAGAAGTTCTGCGGCCAGTGGCCGTCCGGCTCCTGCACCGTCTCCAGGTAGGACAGCGCCTGCAGCACCGACGCGGCGTCGCCCGCCGCCAGCAGCGCGCCGGCGGCCGCCACCACGTCGCGGGCCCGCACCAGGTGGCAGGCCGCCGGATACTCGTTGTTCTGCAGCGCCGCCCACGGCACGCCCAGGCTGGCGATGCGCGCGCCCGGCACCGCCGGGCACTCGTGGGTTCGGATCGCCATCAGGCTGATGCGGTAGAGCGCGTCGGTTTCCGGCGACGTGCCGGACAGGCTGCCGGCGAGCGGCCGCACCCCGTCCAGCCAGCCGCGCCAGCCGGCGGCATAGCGCGCCTCGATCGCCTCGAACGGATCGAGCAGCACCGCGCGCGCGCGCATCGCCGCTTCCGTCCAGATCCGTCCGAACGCCAAGCAGACGACGAACGCGCCGTCGCCGTCGCCGCCGGCGAGATCGAGCTCGCCGGTCAGCGCCACGTTGCCGTTCAGCGCGCGCTCGTACTCCCAGGTCATGCGGTGGTGCCGCGACAGGTCCTGCCAGCCGTCGCTGATTCCGGCATAGCCTGCCGAGCGCGCCCGCCAGCCGCAGCTCGCCGACAGCGCCACCGCGGTGCCCTGCGCCTCGGCGAACAGCATCTCCTGGCCCTTGTAGTCGCCGGTCCAGGCGGTTCCCATGCCGGTGACGTTGACCAGATGGGGCGCCAGCAGCGCATGCACCCGCAGCGGCGGCAGCCCGGTGCCCTGGCGGAGATCCTCCAGCCGCACCTGCAGCAGCACCGCAGGATGCAGGGTGTCGGCGATGATCCGCTTGTGCAGCCGGAACTGGCCGCCGCGATGGGTGCCGGTGACGCGGAAGGCCGGCACGCCTGGTGCCACCGGCGCGATGGTGGCGTCGCAATCCCGCCGCTCCTCGGCGAACAGCGCCTCGCCGTCGGTGACGATGAGCCCGAAATCGCGCACCGCGGTCATCTCGATCCGCGGATAGGCGATCTCGTTCAGGATGCCGTTGCCCAGCGTGAACCAGACGCGCGCATCATCGCGCAGGCTGCGCCCGACGCCGTTCTTTCCCGTCGGGTGCCAGCGCGGCGGCTGGCCCGGTTCTCCAGGCGCATCCGCCATCCCTGCCGTTCTCCTAGATCCCTGCCGTCGCGCCGCCCGGAAAACGCATCCTGCCCGGTCCCGTTCCGTGGCGGGCCGTGTTCCATGGCCGGGCGCCGACCGATCATGCGCGCGTCGGCACCGGACATTTGTTGCACCGGGTGGCCGCGACGCGGTAGCAGACCGTCTCCTCCACCATCTCGCCGGCCAGGGCCATCCGCCGGATCCTGCCCGCCCCGAGGAGCCAGGGACCAGCCACATGGGTTATCGCGTCGCCATCGCAGGAGCCACCGGAGCGGTCGGGCGCGAGCTCATCAAGACGCTGGCCGAGCGGGACTTCCCCGTCGACGACATCGCCGCCCTCGCCTCCGCCCGGTCGGTCGGCCAGGAGATCTCGTTCGGGAGCAAGCGCGTGCTGAAGGTGCAGAACCTCGACACGTTCGACTTCAAGGGCTGGGACATCGGCCTGTTCAGCCCGGGTGCGGCGATCTCGGCCGTGCATGCGCCGCGCGCGGCCGCGGCCGGCTGCGTGGTGATCGACAACACCAGCCACTTCCGCATGGACCACGACGTGCCGCTGGTGGTGCCGGAGGTGAACCCGAACGCGCTGAAGCGGCTCGGCCGGCGCCGGATCATCGCCAACCCGAACTGCTCGACCATCCAGATGGTGGTGGCGCTGAAGCCGCTGCACGAGCTGTTCACCGTCAAGCGCGTGGTGGTCTCGACCTACCAGGCGGTGTCGGGCGCCGGCAAGGAAGGCATGGACGAGCTGTTCGTGCAGTCCAAGGGCAGCTTCGTCAACGACCCGCCGACCTCGGAGCAGTTCACCAAGACCATCGCCTTCAACGTGATCCCGCACATCGACCGCTTCATGGATGACGGCGCGACCAGGGAGGAGTGGAAGATGGCGGTCGAGACCCGCAAGATCCTGGGTCCCGACATCGCCGTGATGGCCACCTGCGTCCGCGTGCCGGTGTTCGTCGGCCATTCGGAGGCGATCACCGTCGAGTTCGAGGAGCCGGTGGACCTGGAGCAGGCGCGCGCCGCCCTGCGCGAGGCACCCAGCGTGATCCTGCACGACCACCGCGAGGATGGCGGCTACGTCACCCCCATCGAGTGCGTGGGCGAGGATGCCACCTATGTGAGCCGGCTGCGCATCGATCCCACGGTGCCGAACGGGCTCGCCTTCTGGTGCGTCTGCGACAACCTGCGCAAGGGGGCGGCGCTGAATGCGGTGCAGATCGCGGAAGCGCTGATCGCGTTCGACCTGCTGGCCAAGAAGGCCGCCTGAGTCCTGGCCCAGGACGCGCTCTTTCCGCGCTGGACGCCCGCCCGGGACAAGGCGGAGCCGCCGCCGCCGCCGCGCCCGGTCTGGACGCCGGGCGGGGCGCCGCCGGGACGGCAGCCACGCGTGATCTGGCCGCGCATCGCCGGCGTGCTGGTGGCCCTGGGGGCGCAGGGCGCGCTCTACCTGGCGCTGCGTCATCTGGCGACCGCGACCATGCCGGCGTGGGCGCATCATCACCGGCAGGCCGGACCGCTGCCCTGGCCGTCGGTGGTGCCGGTCGACGTGGTGCATGGCGCGGCAGGACGCGCCGACGGGCCGGCGCCCATCGCCGTTCCGGCCTTCATCGCAGCACCGACGATCGTGCTGGCGCCGCCGTCCCTCGGTTCCTCCGGCGCCGTGCCGTCATCGGCAGGATCGCCATGATTGCAGCGCCTCGCCCCATTGCAACCTCCAGGACAGGTTCCAGGTAGGACACAGGATGTTCATCAGCGCCCAGACCCAGGCCCTGCTGCTGCTGACCACCGCTTTCGGCGGCGAGGGGTCCGACATGCCGCTCGATGCATCGTCGTTCGACCGGCTGGCCGGCTGGCTGCGCAAGCGGTCGCTGCAGCCGGCGGACCTGCTGCAGCCCGATGCCGCCGCACAGCTCGGCGGACGCGGGCCGGCCCCGATGCCGACGGAGCGGATCATGGCGCTGCTGGCGCGCGGCCCGGCTCTGGCCGCAGCCCTCGGGCGCTGGCAGCAGGCCGGGTTGTGGGTGCTCGGCCGGGGCGATCCGGACTATCCGCGTCGACTGAAGCGCCGGCTGCGCACCGAGGCGCCGGCGCTGCTGTTCGGCAGCGGCGACCGCACCCTGCTCAACCGCGGCGGCATCGCCCTGATCGGTGGCGATGCCGCCGCGCCGGAAACGGTGGGCTTTGCGGCGCGCTTCGCCACCCAGGCCGCCGGTGCCGGGCTCGCCGCGATCTCAGGCGGCGGCAACGCGATCGAGGAGGCCGCCCTGCTCGGCGGCCTGGCCCGCGGCGGCGATGCGATCGCGGTGCTGCCGGGCGGGCTGCTGCA
>CAXTZG010000049.1:27935-28417 GCA_964248625.1 uncultured Acetobacteraceae bacterium
AGGCCGCGGTCGACGGCCGCCTGCAGCAGCCCGCCGGCGACGGTCAGCTGGTGCTGGTGTCGGAAATCGCGCCGGACCTGCCGCCTGCCGCCAGTCCGGTGCGCTGCCTGTTCGGCCTGTCGGATGCGGCCCTGCTGGTCGCGGTGGGACGCGACGCCGTGCGCTGGACCGATGCGCTGGAGGCGATCGAGCGCGGCTGGGTGCCGCTCTGGGTGCGGCCGGCCGACCCGGACGCGGCCAGGCTGACCCGGCTCGGCGCGCATGCCCTGCCCGGCGAGGAGGTGGCGCCGCGCACGCTGCTTTCGCCGGTGCTGCCGCCGCTGCGACGGCCTGACCGCGCCCGTCTTGAGCCCGAGCCGACCGGGCCTGCGTCGAACATGGCCTTCGTGACGCCGCCGCCCGCACCGAGCCTGGTCGGCTTCGCCGAGGCGCCCGCACCCTTCGGCGCCGACGAACCCGCGCCAGCCCAGGCCGCGGACGGG
>CAXTZG010000050.1:0-1514 GCA_964248625.1 uncultured Acetobacteraceae bacterium
CAAGCACCTGCACCCCCACCTTCGAGATCACCGGCGGCCGGGTCGCCTCCTGGAACGTGCGCGGCGACGGCTGCTGAGCCGGATGCTTGCACGGCTCGTTGCGACCCGATATCGACAGTCCGCCTGATCTCGCGGACGGGACCGGCGGGCAGCGGCGGAGGGATCGGATGATGCGTCGGAACCGTGCGGGCTGGGCGGTGCTGCTGGCAGCGCTCTCGCTGCTGGCACTGGGCGGCTGCGAAAGCACCGCGCGGCAGGACCCGCTGTTCGTGCGCAACAGCACCGATGCCCTGGTGTTCCGCGACACGGCCCTGTTCCGTGACCGGCCGATCAACGAGAGCCTGCTCAGCTCGCTGGAGCTGACCGACTACAGCGCCGCTCTGACGGCGACCGGGCTGCTGACCGAACTGCAGCGGCCCGGACCCTACACCGTCTTCGCGATCCCCAATCAGCCGCTCGAGGCGGCGCAGACGGCGCAGGGCGGCCACCTGATGGACCCGTCCACGCGCCCGGCGCTTCGTCGCCTGATGGCCTACACCATCGTTCCCGGACGCTACACCGAAGCCACGCTGCGCCGGATGATTGGCACCCGGGGCGGCGCCATCGGGCTGCGGACGATCGACGGCGACGTGCTGAACGTGTCGCTGGAGCCGGCCACCAACCAGCTGCTGCTCGGCGACGTCCGCGGGCAGACCAACCGGATCTGGCTGTCGAACATGCCGCAATCCAACGGCGTGCTTTACGCCACCCAGTCGATGCTGACGCCGGGCGTGCCGGCGGCGGCGGCGACTCGCTGATCGGCCGCAAGGCGGACGTCAGGCGGGACGATCCGCCGCTGCGGCCGCAATGGCCGCGTTCATCGCCCGCACGCCGGCGGCGGGACCGTCGGCGTGGCTCCAGACGGCGCTGACGACGGCCAGGAAGTCCGCCCCGGCCGCAACCAGCGGGCCGCAATTCGCCGCCGTGATGCCGCCGATCGCGACCACGGGGAGCTCCATCATCTCCGACCACCAGCGCAGCAGCGCCGGATCGGCGCGCACTGCGGTCTCCTTGGTGGGGGACGGGAAGAAGGCGCCGTAGGCCACGTAGTCGGCGCCGAGTTCGCCGGCCACCATCGCCGCGTCGCGGCTGTCGTAGCAGGACACGCCGAGCTGGAGGTCGCCGAGCAGCGTCCGGGCGCGGGCGACGTCCATGTCGTCGGCCCCGACATGCGCGCCGTCGCAGCCGGAGCGGACGGCGAGATCCGGCCGGTCGTTCAGGATGAAGGCGACGTTCCTGGCCTGGGCGACCGGACGCAGGACGTCGACGGCACGCAGGATCTCGTCGTCGCTGGCGTGCTTGAGCCGGAGCTGGACGGCGTCGACTCCGCCGGTGTCGAGCGCGCCGGCGAGGTCGGCGGCGAACGCCGTCGGATCGAGGGTGGCCGGCGTCAGCAGATACAGGCGGCAGGTCTGGGTCATGGCCCCGGCCATGGCGGGCTCGGGCAGCGTCGCCGCCGAACGGCCCGATCGTCG
>CAXTZG010000050.1:1531-11523 GCA_964248625.1 uncultured Acetobacteraceae bacterium
AGGTGATCGGTCTTCGAGCGGTCGGGCATCATGTCGGCGGATCGATCGATGGGTGCGCCGATATAGCCGACCGGCTGGCGGATGTCATGGCGGCGGGAGGCTGTCGGACGGCGTCAGCCAGGAGTCGAGCTGGCGGGCCGCGTCCGTGCGGCCGAGGTCGAGCGCTGCCGGCCGCTCGGCCCGCAGCGAGGCGCCGAGCGACGCGGCGCGTTCCAGCACGGCGGCACGCTGCGGGCAGGACGGGGAAAGGACCAGGTGGCGCTGCCCGGCCCGCAGCGCCTCGAGCGCCCGGCCGGCGGCGGCGTCGCAGTCGAGCAGGTCGGTGATGGCGATCAGCGGATGCTCCGACGCCGCCATGCCGATCAGCGCGCGCCACCAGGCCGCGCCCATGAAGCAGCCGGCCGCCGGCGCGGACAGCAGAACGGCGGTCCGGCCGCCCAGCCGCCGGATGGCGGCCAGCGCCTGCCGCGCATCGGCCAGGCTGTGGATCACGACGGCGGGGCCGGGTTCGGCGTTCATGCTTGACGTTCAAGTCGTTGCGGGCGAACAGTTCAAGTGCGATGTGAGCGGGGACAAGGGTGCCAGTGGCGCAGCAGGACCAGTGGCAGCATGACCTGTCGGATCAAACGGACGACGGATCGATCGGGCGGCTCGAGACCGCGCTGACGCGGATCGCGGCGGCGGCCGGCCGCCGCCAGGACGAGCTCCGGAGCGCCGAGCTGACGGCGCGCACCGCCCATCACGAGGCCGAGCTGCTGGCCCGCGCCGAGACGCAGCGACTCCGCGACGAGGCCGCCAAGGGTGCCGCGGCCGACGCCGCCGCGGCGGCGACGCGGCGCGACGAGCTGCAGATGCTGGCGTTGCGGATCGAGGGGCTGATCGAGACGCTGCAGGCGGCGGTCGGGCATGCGGCTGCGGAGCCGGTCCCGGCGGCGGTGATGCCCGTGCCATCTTCGGGCGAGGATTGAGGCCATGGCGCAGGTCACCGTCAGGATCAACGGCTACGCCTATGCGGTCGGCTGCGCGGACGGGCAGGAGCCGCATCTGCAGTCGATGGCGCAGCAGGTCGAGCGCCGGATCGAGCGGATCAAGGCGATCGGCGGGCAAAGCGGCGAGGCGAGGCTGCTGGCGCTGGCAGCCCTGCTGATGGCCGACGAGCTGCACGACCTGGCGGCGGAGAAGCTGCCGTCCGGCACCGCCAGCGCCCTGATGGAGGGCGAGCAGGCCCGGTCGCTGAACCTGCGGCGCGGTCAGCTGGTCGCCAGCCTGGCGGAACGCGCCGAGGCCATTGCAGCCGCCCTGGAGCGTGACTAGGTTGAGGGTGCGGGGCTACCCGGTTCGTGAGGCAATTCATCCCCTGAGCCGATAAGCACTCTCTCGGTGACTGGCGCTGTCGCGATCCTGGTCGCGTTACCTGGTTGCCACCTGCACTAGCGGGTTCTGGGAGGCTGACAGTCCAACGGCCATGGTGGCTCCGCACTTTTCCTGCCGGTCTCGTTGATCGAGCCCGCCGACGCCAAGCAGGCGCTGCGGGTCTTGATGCGTGACCGCACGGCGCCGACCGATGCGGATCTCGCAGCACTGGCGGGACGGCTCTGCGACCTGGCGCTGCCTGCGGATCTGGTGGTGGCCGGCGTCTGGCCGCTCCCCGGCGAGCCGGACCTGGTGCCGGCCTGGGAGACCCTGCACGCGCGCGGCCACGTCATCGTACTGCCCGAGACGACCGCCCGCGGCGAGCCGCTGCTGTTCCGGAGCTGGCAGCCGGGTGCTGCGCTGCGGGCGGGGCGCTTCGGCACTCGTCATCCGGACGCCCCCGCACGGTCGCCCGACATCGTGTTCGTGCCGCTGCTGGCCTGGGACCGGCACCTGCACCGGCTCGGCCATGGCGGCGGCTATTACGACCGCACGCTGGCAGCGCTGCCGGACGCGGTGGCGATCGGCTTCGGGTTCTCGAGCCAGCACGTCGCCAGGGTGCCGACCGGGCCGTATGACGTGGCGCTCGATGCGCTGGTCACCGAGCGCTGCCTGGTGACGGCGGAAGGGAGGGATCTTGCGGATATTGTTTCTGGGCGACATCGTCGGGCGCAGCGGACGTGACGCGGTCGAGGCGGCGCTGCCTGGCCTGCGCCGGCAGCTCTCGGTCGATCTGGCGGTGGTCAATGCCGAGAATGCCAGCCACGGCTTCGGGCTGGCGCCGGCGATGGCCGACAGCCTGTTCGCGGCCGGCTGCGATGTGCTCACGCTCGGCAACCATGCCTGGGACCGCAAGGAGCTGATCGGCCATATCGGCACGGCACCCCGCATCATCCGGCCGCTGAACTTTCCCGCCGGCACCCCCGGGCAGGGCAGCGTGCTGGTGACGCTGGGCGACGGGCGGAAGGCGCTGGTGGTCAACGTGATGGGCCGGCTGTTCATGGACGCGCTCGACGATCCGTTCCGCACCACCACCGAGCTGCTGTCGCGCTACCGACTCGGCGGCACGGTGTCGGCGATCGTGGTGGATTTCCATGCCGAGGCGACCAGCGAAAAGGTGGCGCTGGCGCATCATCTCGATGGCCGGGTGTCGCTGGTCGTCGGCACCCATACCCATACGCCGACCTCGGACCACCGCATCCTGAACGGCGGCACCGCCTTCCAGGCCGATGCCGGCATGTGCGGCGACTATGACAGCGTGATCGGCATGGGCAAGGAGGCTGCCGTGGCCCGCTTCGTGCGCAAGATGCCGGGCGAGCGGCTGTCGCCCGCGGACGGCGAGGCGACCCTCTGCGGGCTGCTGGTGGAGACCGACGACCGCACCGGGCTGGCGCGCAGCGTCGCGCCCCTGCGGATCGGCGGCGCGCTGTCGCACGCGATGCCGGCGCCGGCCGGCGCCTGAGCCGGGCTGCGACGGGCAGTCCGCGCGTCGGCTACCGGTCGGTCTGCAGCTCGAGCGACCGGATGAACAGGACCGCGCCGCGATCGTAGGGCAGCAGGTGGAACCGGCCAGGCAGGCGCAGGGCCGGCTGCAGCAGCGCGATGCTCACCGCAGCACCCGGCCGGGTCAAGCTGGCCGGCAACCGGACGACCTGGTCCGCGGGAGTCGCCCCGACCTGGAGCCTGCCGATCGCCTGGCCGTTGGCCAGCACGGTGACGTCGTCGGTGGCCGAGGGGTCGGGCAGGCGGGCGAACAGGGTCAGGTGCAGCGCGAGGGCGCCGTCCTCTGCTCCGGCCGGCAGCAGGAAGCGGAGCACCGAGCGCCTGGACGTCGTCCAGTGGTCCGGCGCGCCGCCGAAGTTCCAGCCGGTCAGGGTGTAGGCGCTCCAGTGCGGCGCCGCCTCCGCCAGCTCGACCCGCACGCCGAGCGGCAGCACCGGCGCCGGAAGCTCCGGCCGGACTGACCAGACGCCGGTGGTGAGATCCAGGCGGCATGGCGACAGCGCATGCGCGGACACGTACTTGCCGACGCGGTCGGCGTAGTCCGGCGCCTCGACCTTGGCGAAGTCCCAGTCCGGCGGCGTGAAGGTGGAGAAGCCGTTGATGGTCGGCACGCCGGTGAGGACGGCGACCAGCATCGCATCGACGTTCTGGCGGTAGATCGCCTCGATCGGCGTCAACGGCGCCGTGTCCAACGGGCCGGGCACCGGCGCGCGTCCGGTCACGTAGAAGGACCGGCAGGCCGCCGGCGTCGGACCCACATGCCGCATGAGCCGGGCCGCCGTGCCCGCATCGAGCATGACCGGGACGCCGCTGGCCCACTCCTCCACGAGCAGCAGCGGCACCAGGATCGCGAGCAGCGGCAGGCGCGCCCGCGGCAGCCGCGCCAGCAGCCCCTCCAGCCCATAAAGCGCCAGCAGGGTTGCGGGCAGCATCAGCACGAGCAGGAAGCGGCCGATGTCGCGCAGCGCCCGGGCGCCGGGCACCGCGACATACACCAGGCGCCAGGCCGGCATCCACATGACCAGCAGCAGCGACAGGAGGCTCGCCAGGGCGAGGCTCTGCCAAAGGATGCGCGTCGCCACCGGCCTGCCGCGCGCGGTCAGCGCGCGCACGCAGCCGGCGAGGGCTGCCAGCAGCAGCAGCGGCGCGAAGCCGGTCGGACGCGCATTCGCCCGCACCAGCGACCGCATCAGCGGCCCGGCCAGCGGCAGGTGCTGCCAGCCCTGGACGATGCCGCCGGCAAGCCTCGTGTTCAGGAGGCTCAGGCGGGGCGGGGCATAGGTGACCACGTCGGCGAAGCTGTGCATCCCGCTCTCGGCCGCCTTGGGCAGGTAGGCGGCGAGGAACGGCACCGCGGCGATCAGGCCCACGACGGGGGCGGCCAGCGCCGGCGGCAGCAGGGCGCGCAACGGGGCGCGGCGGATCGCGCTCCGTCCGGCCCGGGTTCCGGCCAGGAGCGAGACGGCGGAAAGCCCGAACAGCAGCAGGAAGAACGCGCTGAACCACGCCGTGTAGAAGGCGGTGAGCAGCCACGCCCCGAACAGCAGCCCAGCACCCGCCGCCCAGCCCGTGCCGGCGAGACGCGAGCCTTCCGCCGCCGGTCCGGTCGCGGCGGCGGCGGCCTGCCAGGGCAGCAGCGCCAGCAGCGGCAGCAGCAGCACGGTGAAGAGCTGCGCATGGTTGCCCTGCACCGCGGCGGCGCCCGAGATGGTCACGAGCGCTGCGCCGAGCAGGCTGAGGCCGAAGCCGAACAGGCGGCGGGCGAGCAGGAAGCAGAAGACAAAGCCTGCCCCCCGCATGACCATGCTGGTGATCTCGGCCGAGAGCAGCGGATCCACGCCAAGCGCGCGCGGCACGGCATAGACCAGCCCCAGCAGGAACATGCCGTCATTATAGCCGAGCACGTCCGGGTAGGGATGGAAGTAGGCGCCGCCGTTCCAGCCCTGGGTGCCGGCGAGGACCGCGCGCCAGTGGTCGAGCAGCACCACGCCGATGACCGCGTCGTCGGCATCGCCGAACAGCCGGCTGAAGCCGTTGGCGAGCTGGAGGTGGAAGAACCAGGCGACCGACAGCAGGGCGGCGACCGCGACGACGACCGCGCGCGATGATCGAGACAGCGTCATCCGGCGGTTCCATCCTGTTGCACGTCCCGCGGCCCGGGCCGGCCCGGACTCTACAGGACCGGGTTGTCCGCGACACGATCCCGCCGGCCGCCGTCTCGTTTCTACCGGAACGGCGGCTCGTCGAAGCCGCGCAGCTTGCGCGAATGCAGCCGGTCGACGCCCTGCTCGCGAAGCGAGCGCATCGTCTCGATGCCGACCCCGAGATGCTGGCTGATCCGTTCGCGATAGAAGTGGCTGGCCATGCCGCGCAGCTTGAGCTCGCCGTGCAGCGGCTTGTCGGACACGCACAGCAGCGTGCCGTATGGCACCCGGAAGCGGAAGCCGTTGGCGGCGATGGTCGCACTTTCCATGTCGACCGCGATCGAGCGGCTCATGTTGATCTGGCCGAACAGCGCATGATGGCGCAGCTCCCAGTTGCGGTTGTCGGTGGTCATCACCGTGCCGGTGCGCAGCCGGGTCTTGAGCTCGGTGCCGGTCAGGCCGGTGATGCGGCTGGTCGCCTCCTGCAGCGCCACCTGCACCTCCGCGATCGGCGGCACCGGCACCCAGGGCGGCAGGTCGTCGTCGAGCACGTGGTCGGCGCGCACGTAGCCATGCGCCAGCACGTAGTCGCCGAGCCGCTGGGTGCGGCGCAGGCCGGCGCAGTGGCCCACCATCAGCCAGCAATGCGGGCGCAGCACCGCGACATGGTCGGTGATGGTCTTAGCGTTCGACGGCCCGACGCCGATATTGATCAGCGTGATGCCGTCGCCGTCGGGACGCACCAGGTGGTACGCCGGCATCTGCGGCAGGCCGCCTGCCGGCGCGGCGCCAGGCCGGTCCCTGGCATGGACGATGTCGCCCGGCTCGACGAAGGCGCTGTACTCGTCGCCCTCCTGCACGCGGGCGCGGCCATGCTCGCGGAACTCGTCCACATAGCGCTGGTAGTTGGTGAGCAGCACGAAGCGCTGGAAGTGCGCCGGGCTGGTGCCGGTGTAGTGGTGCAGGCGCGCCAGCGCGTAGTCGACCCGCTCGGCGGTGAACAGCGAGAGCGGCCGCGGCTGGCCCGGCGCCGGGCGCACCTGGCAGTTGGCGATCAGGTCGTCGGTGGCGGCGAGGTCGGGCAGGGCGAAGCGCTCGCCGAGCCGCCGCACCTCGTCCTCGGTGATGTCGGTGACGCTGTCCTCGATCACGTAGGGCAGCGGGATCGGCCGCCGCGACCGTCCCACCAGCACCGGCCGGCCATAATGGCGCAGCAGCAGGCCGATCTGCTCGCGCAGATAGTCGGCGAACAGCGCCGGGCGGGTGAGGGTGGTGCCGTAGAAGCCGGGCTCGAGCAGCACGCCATAGGGGTAGCGGCCGTCGGCGAGCAGGGAGGCGCTGTCGATCTCGATGGCGAGGTAGGGATAGACCGCCTGCGACGTGTCGAGCTCGCTCCGGCCGCCGAAGGCCCGTCGCAGCAGGGCGACGCTGTCGTCGTAGAGGGCGATCAGCCGGGCGACCGCCGCGTCGGCCTCGGTGAAGGCCACGAAGTCGCGGCCGGCCTGCTCGCGCGGCGAGGGGTTGGCTGCGGTGCGGGACTGGCTCATGCGATGTCGCTCCGGGACAGGGGCGAGTTTGCCATCGCGCGGCCGAGTTGACACCTTCGGCCGCCGTTCCGGGAGTTCCTGCGTGCACGTCGCGACCACCATCCTGCTGCTGCTGTTCGTCACCGCCTTCAGCCTGATGCTGTCGCGGGTGGTGCGGCTGCCGCTGCCGCTGCTGCAGATCGCGCTCGGGGTCGCGGCCAGCCTGCTCGGCGTGCAGGTGCATTTCGACCCGGACGTGTTCCTGCTGCTGTTCATCCCGCCGCTGCTGTTCGCCGACGCTTACCTGATGCCGACGCGCGAGTTCCGCTCGGTCGGCCGGGCGGTGCTGATGCTGGCGCTGGGGCTGGTGCTGTTCACCACCATCGGCGGCGGCTACGTCGTGCACTGGCTGGTGCCGCCGGTGCCGCTGGCGGCCTGCTTCGCGCTGGCGGCGGTGCTGGCGCCGACCGACGCCGTGGCGGTCGGCGGCATGATCGAGGGCCGGCCGGTGCCGCACCGCTTCATGCACATCCTGTCGGGCGAGGCGCTGCTGAACGACGCCTCGGGCCTGGTGTGCTTCAAGTTCGCCGCCGCGGCGGCGATGACGGGCTCGTTCTCCGCCGGAGCGGCGGCGGGCGCGTTCCTGCTGGTGTCGTGCGCCGGGTTCGCGATCGGCGCCGTGCTCGCAGGCGCCGTGGGTCTCGTGGAGACGCTGCTGATCCGGCGCGGCTTCGACGAGTCGGTCGCCTTCGTCACGATCTCGGCGCTGCTGCCGTTCGCGGCCTATCTGGCGGCCGAGCATGTCGGGGCGTCGGGCATCCTGGCGGCGGTGGCGGCGGTGGCGGCGGGCCTGACCTTGAAGCGGATGCGCGTGTTCGACAGCGGCCGCAGCGACATCAGGCTGCGCGCCACCGCGGTCTGGGGCGTGCTGACCTTCAGCTTCAACGGGCTGATCTTCCTGCTGCTGGGCCTGCAGCTTCCCCTGCTGCTGCGCGACGGGATCGCGCTGGTCCGGGCCGCGGGCGTGTCGCCCTGGCGGCTGCTGCTGACGGTCATGCTGATCACGCTGACGCTGGTGCTGCTGCGTCTGGTCTGGATCACGGCATCGCTGCTGCTGCAGCGGACCCTGCACCGCCTGCGCGCCACGGCGCCGCCGGCGCAGCCGGCCGGGCGGCTGGTGCTGGCGCTCGCGGTGGCGGGCGTCAAGGGCGCCATCACCCTGGCGGCGGTGCTGTCGCTGGCGCCGGACTTTCCCGAGCGCGACCTGCTGGTGACGCTGGCCGCCGGGGTCATCGTCGCCTCGCTGCTGCTCGCGGCCGTGGCGCTGCCGCCGCTGCTGCACAAGCTTGACCTGCCGGCGATCGACCCGATGGAGCTGGAAGCGATGCGGGCGCGGCTGGCTATCGCCCAGGTGGCGGTGGAGGCGACCGAGCGCGAGCTGTCGCTGCCCGACGAGGACCCGCAGAACCGCGAGCATCGCGAGGCCATGCTGGCGCGGATGCTGCTCGCCTTCCAGGACCGGGAGCGCCGGCTGAGCGCTGCGCTGCAGGTGCACGGCTCGCCGGACGCCTCGCCGGAGCTGGATCGCGACCGGCTGGAGACCGCCTTCCGGCTCAGGATCCTGCGCATCGAGCGCGAGGCCCTGATGCGGATGAGCCGGGCGTCGGAGATCAACGACCAGACCGAGCGGCTGCTGGCGCGCGAGCTCGACCATCAGGAGGAGGTGCTGTCGGCGGTCGCGCGGTCGCTGCCGTGGCAGACCGGGACCAGCGCGGAACATCCGGCGTGACCGGCGCCGGCACGCAGCCGACCGCGACCATCCACGGCGAGCCGGTTTCGGCGCGCGACTGGCTGATGCTGGGCGGATTGTCGTTCCTGTGGGGCGGATCGTTCCTCTTCTACAAGCTGCTGGCGCCGGTGCTGCCGCCGCTGACGCTGGTGCTGGACCGGGTGACGATCGCCTCGCTGGCGCTGCTGCTGGTGCTGGCGCTGCGTCGCGAGCGGCTGCCGCTCGCCGGCGGCCGGGCCGGCTGGTTCCTGCTGCTGGGCGCGCTCAGCTCGGCGCTGCCCTTCTGCCTGTTCGCCTGGAGCGAGCACCGGCTGTCGGCAGGACTGACGGCGCTGCTGAACGCGCCGACCCCGATCGTGACCGCGCTGGTGGCGCATGTGGCGACGCGCGACGAGAAGCTGACGCGGCGCGCGGCGGTCGGCGCGCTGTGCGGGCTGGCCGGCGTGGTGGCGCTGATCGGGCCGGACCTGCTGCGCGGCCTGGCCTCGGCCGACCTGCCGGCGGAGCTCGCCTGCCTGCTGGCGACGCTGGCCTATGCCGTCGGCGGCGTGCTGGCGCGGCGGGTGCGCGGCGTGACGCCGCTGCAGTTCGCGGCCGGGCAGATGAGCGGTGCGGCGCTGGTGATGCTGCCGGTCGCTGCGATCTTCGACCGGTTCTGGACGCTGCCGCCGCTGCCGGCTTCCGGCTGGGCGTCCCTGCTCGGGATCGGGCTGCTGAGCACGGCGCTCGCCTACCTGCTGTATTTCCACATCCTGGCGTCGTCCGGCGCCACGCGGGCGGCACTGGTGACGTTCCTGGTGCCGGTCAGCGCGCTGCTGCTCGGGCTGGTGTTCCTGGGCGAGGCGATCACGCCGCGCGACCTGCCCGGCGTGCTGCTGATCGGCGCCGGTCTGGCGGTGATCGACGGACGGGTGCTGCGCGCGCTTCGCAGGCCGCGCTAGTCGAAGAACTCCACGACGCCGTCATCGAGGTCGTAGCGGGCGCCGACGATCCGGAGCCGGCCGTCGCGCTGCGGCTCCAGCAGCATCTGCTCGGTGGTCTGCAGCCGCTTCACGATGCGGCGGACGTTCGCCCGCACTGCCCGGTCGAGCAGGTCGTCGCCCGGCTCGCGCGCCGCGTGCAGCACGGCCGGGATGATCGGCTCGATCATCTGGCCGATGCTGCCGGGATAGAGCGTGTCGTTCTGCACCACGTCGACCGCCGCCTGCACGGCGCCGCAGCGCTCGTGCCCCAGCACCACCACCAGCGGCGCGCCCAGCACGGCGACGCCGTACTCGATGCTGCCCATGGCGGCGAGGTCGACGACGTTGCCGGCGTTGCGGACGATGAACAGCTCGCCCAGGCCGCGTCCGAACAGCAGCTCCGGCGACACACGGCTGTCGGAGCAGCCGACCAGCACGCAGAACGGCCGCTGCTCCAGCGCCAGCGCGCTGCGTCGCTCCGGCGCGGTCAGATGCGAACGCACGGGCTGCCCGCTGATGAAGCGGGCATTGCCGTCCTTGAGCAGGCTCAGCGCTTCGTCCGGCGACATGGGCGGCGGCGGCGTCAGGCTGACCATGGAAGACCTTTCGGGTGGAAGCATGGCGGAAGCGGGCGACGAGGCGCGGAGCCGGAACC
>CAXTZG010000050.1:11533-21459 GCA_964248625.1 uncultured Acetobacteraceae bacterium
CCGGTCAGCGCATCAGGATGTAGTCGACCGTCAGATCGATGTCGAAGTGGTCGCCCTGCATGTCCGGCGGCACCGGCGGCAGCTTCGCGTTGCGGAACATGCCTTCGGTGGAGTCGTCGAGCGCGAACGAGCCCGCGGAGTCGACCAGCCGGACGCTCTTCACGTGGCCTTCGCGATCGATCACCACATGCACGTGCGAGTTGCCGTCCTCGCCGCGCTGTGCGGCCTCCGGCGGATAGAACAGGTGGCGGCGGATCCAGCTGTCGATCTCGGCGCCGTAATCGTCGCTGACCCCCTTGATGCCCACGGTCGCGAACGGGGTGTTCAGGTGGCCGTTCTTCACCAGCGGCCCGAGCGACAGGTCCACCGGCGCATGCGACCCGCCCGGACGGCCGCTGCGGGCGCGCGCCGGACCGGGCGTCGACTGCGAAAAGGACAGGTCCATCGGATTGGAGAAGGGCGAGCTGCGCGACGTGTGGCTGGGGGCTTGTCGCGCGGTGTTCAGCGGGATGCGCATCGGCGCGGTGCGTTGCGACGGGCGTTGCGCCTCGACGGGCGGCGGCGGCACCGGCGGCAGCGGCTCGAGATCGGGGATCGGCACCGGTGGCGGTGCCGGCGGGAGCTCGGGATTGACCGTCATCTCCTGCTGCGGCGGCGGCTCGGGCTGCGGCACCGGGACCGGCGTCGGCGGGGCCGGCGGCGGGCGCTGGATCGCGGGCGGGGTGCCGCCGCCGAAATCGGGCGAGGTCTGGTCGCCGACCATGCCGCTCTGGCCGAACACCATCTGCACCGGTGGCTCGTCCTGCGGCGGCGGCAGGCGGCTTTGGCGCGCATACAGGATCGCCAGCAGCACCAGCATGACGGCATGCAGCAGCGCCGAGCTGCCCAGCATGCGCTCCAGCCGGCTGCGCTGGGTGCGGATGCGCCGCGACAGCGGCAGGCCGGCAAGCCCGACGCCGGCGCGCTGGATCCGGTCGACGGCGCCGCCGGCAGGTTGCGCGCTCACGCCGGGTGCGGCACCGCGCGGCTCCAGCGGCAGCGGCGCATGCGCCAGCCGCCGCGCCATGGCTCCGGACGTCGCAGCCGCGGGAAGCGGACGACGCGGCGGGACCGGCCTCGGGTCCGTGGGGGCAGCGCGTTCAGCCATGGGGTGGTCGGGTGTCTCCGCCTGATCGCCCGCGGCGACGTTCTGCGCCGGCGCGGTCTGCTCCGCCCCTGGTCGGTCCCGGATCGCGGCGTCATTCTGGCATCTGACCCCTGGCTTCGCCACCACCTGTTCGATCGGATGGACGACGTGTCATCTCCACACCTCCCGGACCCGGCGCTGCCGGAGGCCCCGATGCTGGCGGCGGACGCGCCGCTGCTGCCGGCGCCTGCGGCCGGCCGGAACGCCGCCCGGCGTCACCTGATGGCGGCGGATCCGGATCTGGCGGCGCTGATCCGCCGCGTCGGGCGCTGCGGGCTGCGGGCGGACACCGCGCGCGAGCCGTTCGAAAGCCTGATCCGGGCGGTGGCGCACCAGCAGCTGCACGGGCGGGCGGCGGAAGCGATCCTCGGCCGGCTGGTGGCGCTGTCGCCGGGTCCGTTCCCGAGTCCGGAGGCGATGCTGTCGCATTCCGATGCCGCGCTGCGGGCTTGCGGCTTTTCCGGCGCCAAGACGGCGGCGATGCGGGCGGTCTGCGAGGCCAGGCTCGCCGGCCTGGTGCCGACCCGGCGCCAGGCGGCACGGCTGTCGGACGAGGCGCTGATCGAGCGGCTGGTGAGCCTGCGCGGCATCGGGCGCTGGACCGTGGAGATGCTGCTGATCTTCAGCCTCGGGCGCAAGGACGTGATGCCGGTCGACGACTTCGCGGTCCGGGAAGGCTACCGGCTGATCAAGCGGCTGGAGCGGCAGCCGAGGCCGCGGGCACTCGCCGAGATCGCGCAGAACTGGAGCCCGCACCGCTCGACCGCCGCCTGGTATCTGTGGCGCGCCGCCGATGCCGCCAAGCCGGCGGCGGCAGCCAATGCGATGACCGCGACGGGCTGAGGCTCCCGCCCGCGTCAGCCGGCCGTGCCGGTGAATTCCTGCAGCAGCTGCAGGAACCGGCCCGGATTCTCCACATGCAGCCAGTGCCCGGCCCGCTCGATGACCTCGAAGCGATGCTGCGGGAACAGCCGGCGCATCACCGCATGGTCCTCGGGACGGATGTAGGGCGAGGTCTCGCCGGCCAGGAACAGCGTCGGGCCGTCATAGCGATGGCCTTCCGGAATATATGGCCAGCCCTCGATGTTGGTCATCGAGGCGACGATCTCCTCAAGCCCGATCACCCAGCCGGGATGCTCGCCGAGCCGCAGGTTCTGCAGCATCAGGTTGCGCACGTCGGCGTTGGGGATCGCGTCCAGCAGCAGCGCGTCGGCGCCGGCGCGGTTGAGATAGGGCGGGAACGCGATCCGCAGCATCTGCTCGCCGAGCCCGAAACTGCCGTGCCCGGTGACGGCCGGCGGGATGTCGGCGATCAGCAGGCTTGCGACCGCTTCCGGACGGGTCAGCGCCAGGGTCATCGCCGCCTTGCCGCCCATCGAGTGCCCGACCAGCGTCGCCGGCAGCGCGTCGTGCCCGGCCAGCGTTTCCAGCAGGTCGAACGCCATGCTGGTGTAGTCCATCTGGCCGTGCGGGCTGTCGCCGTGGTTGCGCAGGTCGACCGCCAGGGTGCGGCGCGTCGCCGCCAGCCGGCGCTGGAAGTAGCCGAGATTGCGCGCCCGCCCGAACAGGCCGTGCAGCAGGACGATGGCGGGCCCGGTGCCGGCGGTCTCGGGGCCGCGCTCCACGACGTTCAGCTTCAAGGGACTCTCTGCGTGTCGGTGTGGAGGAGTGTCGGGGCAGGGCCCGGATCAGGACCGGGTCACGCCGCCCCGTCGGCGAGCGTGAGGACGATCTTGCCGGCATGGCTGCCGGACTCCATCAGCTTATGGGCTTGCACCACCTGCGTGAAGGGCAGGACCGCATGCATCAGCGGCGCCACGCTGCCGGTGTCGAGCAGCGGCCACACATCCTGGCGCAGCGCTTCGGCAATCTCGCCCTTGAAGCGGGCACTCCGCGGCCGCATCGTCGTGCCGGTCAGCGTCAGGCGGCCGGTCATGATCCGGGTCAGGCTGACCCCGTCGGCGCGAGCGCCGCCCTGCAGCGACACGAACACCAGCCGGCCCAGATCGGCCAGGCACGCCAGGTTCCGGTCCAGGTAGGACGCGCCCATGATGTCGAGCACGATGTCGACGCCGCGGCCGTCGGTCAGCGCCATCACCTGGTCGACGAAGTTCTCTTCGCGGTAGTTGATCGCCGCCTCCGCGCCGAGGCGGCGGGCGATGTCGCACTTCTCCGCGGTGCCGGCGGTGGCGATCACGCGGGCGCCGAAGCTGCGCGCGAGCTGGATCGCGGTCGAGCCGATGCCGCTGCTGCCGCCATGCACCAGCAGCGTCTCGCCCGCCGCCAGGTGCCCGGTGCGGAACAGGTTCGACCAGACGGTGAAGAAGGTTTCCGGCAGGGCGGCGGCACGCGGCGCGTCGTAGCCGGCCGGCCAGGGCAGGCACTGCGCGGCGGGTGCCACGCAGTACTCCGCATAGCCGCGGCCATTGACCAGAGCGCAGACGCGGTCGCCGACGGCCAGGCCGGCGGCTTCCGCGCCGGACGCGCCGATGGCTGCCACGATCCCCGCGACCTCCAGGCCGAGCACCGGGCTCGCGTCCCGGGGCGGCGGATACGATCCCTGGCGCTGCATCACGTCGGGCCGGTTGATGCCCGCGGCCATCACCCGGATCAGCAGCTCGCCCGCGCCGGGCGCCGGCAGCGCTCCGGTCTCGATCCGGAGCGTGTCCGGCCCGCCGCCGGCACCGTCATGGGCGACAAAGCGCATCGAGTCGGGCAGGGTCATCGTCGGTTCGCCTCGCGACCGGCAGGGTATGGCGGGACGCCGCCTTCCGGTCGTGGGAACTGCAACCGTTTTCCGGTGGTTCGGTTGTCGACGTCATCTGGCGGCGCCTGCCTGCGACGCGCCGCCATCCTCGAGGGTCGATCAACAAAGGAGTATCCTCGCCATGAGCTACAGGCTGTCGGAGCCGGTCCCGGCCG
The DNA here is from genome assembly GCA_964248625.1 of uncultured Acetobacteraceae bacterium. Lineage (GTDB taxonomy): Bacteria > Pseudomonadota > Alphaproteobacteria > Acetobacterales > Acetobacteraceae > Lichenicola. The sequence goes on from CAXTZG010000050.1 coordinate 15,642, forward strand.
GTCGCGGGCATCGTGCCGCCGTTCTTCGCGTCAGCGGCCAGGAGTCGCCGCCGCCATCGCCGCCCGACCTCGACGAGGACGACCCGGACGCGCCGCCGCCGATGGGCGAGCCGCCCGGCCCGATCCCCATCCCGCCGTCGCCGGGGCCACCGCCGATGCAGGTCGGGACATGCCCCGCCTGAGCTGCGGATGCGGCGCGGCGCGGCGCTGACAGGCGTTGCGCTCCGCCATCGCAGGCGTCAGAACACGAAGCGGACGGCCGCGATGATGCGCGGTGCCACAAGGCTGCCTGCGTGTTCGGTTCGCTCCTTCCCATCCGCTTCCGCGAGAGCGCTGCCCGGCCGCGGCCGGTGATGCCGGCGGTTGAGTCCGTCACGGCCGACGGTGCGCTGCCGCCACCCTCCGGACGGCCGGCGGCGCTGCGGGCCGGGATCGCGTCGCGCGGCCATCAGGTGCGCGGCTGGGTGCTGCAGGCGCCGCTGGCGCTGCGGGCGCTGGTGCGCGCCGACGAGGTCTGGCTCGCGGTGCTGGCGTCCTGCATCGGCGTGGCGGTCGGGCTGCTGGTGGTGGGGATCAATGCCAGCACGCTGGTGATGCACCGCGTGCTGTTCGCGCTGGATAATGACGGCCGGCTGTCCGGGCTGCTGCATCTCGATCCCTGGCGCGCGGTGCTGGTGCCGAGCCTGGGCGGCCTCGGGCTCGGCTTGTTCGGACTCTTGGCGGCCCGCTACGCCTCCGTGCGTCCGGTCGATCCGATTGAGGCCAACGCGCTCTATGGCGGCCGCATGTCGCTGCGCGACAGCCTGGTGGTGGCGGTCCAGACCGTGCTGTCGAACGGCGTCGGCGCCTCGATCGGGCTTGAGGCCGGCTACACCCAGATCGGCTCCGCGCTGGCCTCCAAGCTCGGCCGCGCCTTCCGGGTGAGGCGCCAGGACATGCGGGTGCTGGTCGGCTGCGGGGCCGCCGGCGCCATCGGGGCCGCCTTCGACGCGCCGATCGCCGGCGCCTTCTATGCGTTCGAGCTGGTGATCGGCACCTATGCGCTGGTCAACCTGGCGCCGGTCACGCTGTGCGCGATCTGCGCGATCCTGGTCACCCATGTGCTGGGCTCGACGGCGCCGTCGCTGGCGATCGAGATCCCGGCCGGCATCGGCGGCTTCGACTACGTGCCCATCCTGGCGCTCGGCGTGATCTGCGCGCTGATCGGCATCGCCATCATGCGCGCGGTGACGCTGTCGGAGAGCCTGTTCCGGCGTTCAGGGCTGCCGGTGTGGCTTCGCCCCGCGGTGGGCGGGCTGATCGTCGGGCTGATGGCGCTGATCACGCCGACGGTGATGTCGTCGGGCCATACCGCGATGCGGCTGGCGCTCGATGCGCAGTTCGGGCTGCAGCAGGTGGCGATGATCCTGGTGCTCAAGGCGGCGGCGTCCGCGGTGTCGATCGGGGCGGGCTTTCGCGGCGGGCTGTTCTTCGCCTCGCTGTTTCTCGGCGTGCTGGCCGGCACGCTGTTCGGCGACCTGCTGTCGCTGGTGACGTCGAACGGGCTGTCGCCGGTGGTGTGCGCGCTGATCGGCATGAGCGCGCTTGCCGTCGCCATCGTCGGCGGGCCGCTGACGATGGTGTTCCTCGCCCTGGAATCGACCGGCAGCCTGCCGCTGACCAGTGCCGTGCTGGCGGCCTCGGTGGTGTCGTCGCTGACGGTGCGCCGCACCTTCGGCTACTCGTTCGCGACCTGGCGCTTCCATCTGCGCGGCGAAAGCATCCGCAGCGCGGTCGATGTCGGCTGGATGCGCAACCTGACGGTCGAGCGGATGATGCGGCGCGAGGTGCGCACGGTGGACATCGAGACGCCGCTGGCCGCGGTGCGGCGCGACTACCCGCTGGGATCTGCGCACCGCATCATCGTGGTCGACCGGGACGGCGCCTATTGCGGGCTGGTGATGGTGCCCGAGCTGCACGGCTCGGATGGGGAGATCATCGGGCTGGAACAGCTGCTGCACTATGACGAGGTGATGCTGCGTCCGGAAATGACCGTCCGCGAGGCGGTCACCCTGTTCGAGATCGGCGAGGCGGATGCGCTGGTGGTGGTGGACGGCGTCGAGCGGCGACAGGTGCTGGGCGAGCTGACCGAGCAGTATGCGCTGCGACGCTACAGCGAGGAGCTCGACCGCAGCCGCCGCGAGCTGTCCGGCGAGCGCTGAGCCGCTAGAAGCGGATGCCAAGCCTGGGCGCCATCCAGCCGATCGCCAGATACAGCAGCACCGTCAGCGTGCAGCCGGCCAGCAGCGAGAGATAGAACAGCAGGAACATCGGCAGCGACGGCAGCACGTACCAGAAGGTGGCGCCGACATGCGCCTGCATCCGCGCGCGATCATGGGTGTCGTGCCAGAGCCAGATCATGCCGAGCACCGAGATCAGCGGCAGTGACGCCACCACCGCGCCGGCGGCCGGGCTGCGCCTGGCGATCGTGGACACCGCCGCGATCAGCAGGCCGGACAGGACCGCCTTGAGGATGAAATACATCATCCCCGTCGCCGCGATGGCCAGTCCGCCCGATCGAGGACCAGCTCGTATTCGTGGCTCGTCTGACCATCGAAGAAGTCGGCATCCTCGAGACGTCCGGCGATCCGGAAGCCGAGCCCGGAGAACAGCGCGATCGACGCGGCGTTGCGGGTGTCGACCAGCGCGTCCGCGGCGTGGCAGCCATAGTCGTCGAACAGGCAGTCGAGCATGGCGGCGAGCGCCTCGCGGCCGACACCCTGCCGCCAGAAGGCCGGGAAGATCATGATGCCGACGAGCCCGCGCCCGGCATCATCGCCGGCCCCGGCGATCGTCAGCTGCACCGTGCCGAGGCAACGGCTGTCGGCGTCGCGGCGGACGATCCAGTTGCACCACCGGTCCGGGCCAATCGGGCCGGCGATCATACGCCCGTGGCGCTGCGCGATCTCGTCGATATCGGCCGGCGGCCGGTCGGGCAGGTAGCGGTAGAGCGCGGGATCCGACAGGCCCTCCAGCATCGCGCCCGCGTGAGCCGCGCAAAATGGCTCCAGCGTCAGCCGTGCGGTGCGCAGACGTGGCGTCCGGTCGGGGATCATGCAGGCGGGGCCTCGAAGGGAGGCGCCGCTTCGCCCCCGACCGGCGGTAGCGGCGTCGGAACGCCGGCCTCCGGCCGGGGGGGTGGAGCGGTGTCGGGAGCGTCGTGCCCGCGGCAAGGCCCCGGTCGGCGGACCCGGGTCAGACCGAGTAGTACATCTCGAACTCGACCGGATGCGGCGTCTGCTCGAACCGGTAGACCTCCTGCCACTTGATCTCGCAGTAGCTCTCGATCTGGTCGCGGCTGAACACGTTGCCGGCGAGCAGGAACTCGTGGTCGGCCTCGACCGCCAGCAGCGCCTCGCGCAGCGAGCCGCACACCGTCGGGATCTCCTTCAGCTCGTCCGGCGGCAGGTCGTACAGATCCTTGTCCATGGCTTCGCCCGGATGGATCTTGTTGCGGATGCCGTCGAGGCCGGCCATCAGCATCGCCGCAAAGGCGAGATACGGGTTGGCGGTGGGGTCGGGGAAGCGCACCTCGATGCGCTTGGCTTTCGGGCTGGTCGCATAGGGGATGCGGCACGAGGCCGAGCGGTTGCGCGCGGAATAGGCGAGCAGCACGGGCGCCTCGAAGCCCGGCACCAGCCGCTTGTAGCTGTTGGTGGACGGGTTGGTGAAGGCGTTCAGCGCCTTGGCGTGCTTGATGATGCCGCCGATATAGTAGAGCGCCATGTCCGACAGGTCGGCATAGCCGTTGCCGGCCATGGTGGGCTTGCCGTCCTTCCAGATCGACTGGTGCACGTGCATGCCCGAGCCGTTGTCGCCGTAGACGGGCTTGGGCATGAAGGTCGCGGTCTTGCCATACGAGTGCGCGACGTTGTGCACGCAGTACTTGTAGATCTGCATGAAGTCGGCCGCCTTCACCAGCGTGGTGAACTTGGTGCCGAGCTCGTGCTGCGACTGCGCCACCTCGTGATGGTGCTTCTCGATCGGCAGGCCCATCTCGCCCATCGTCGACAGCATCTCGGCGCGCAGGTCCGCCTCGCTGTCGACGGGGGCGACCGGGAAGTAGCCGCCCTTTACCGTCGGCCGGTGGCCCATGTTGCCTTCCGGATAATCCTTCAGCGACGCGCCGGGGCCCTCGATGCTGTCGAGCTGCACGGTCGAGAAGTTCGGGCCGGTGCCGAACTTGACGCTGTCGAACACGAAGAACTCGGCCTCGGGGCCGAAGAAGGCGGTGTCGCCGATGCCGGTCGACTTGAGATACGCCTCGGCGAGCTTGGCGGTGCCGCGCGGGTCGCGGTTGTAGAGCTGGCCGGTGGACGGCTCGACGATGTCGCAGAACAGGATCATCTGCGGCTTGGCCGAGAACGGGTCCATCACCGCGCTGTCGGGATCGGGCATCAGGATCATGTCGCTCTCGTTGATCGCCTTCCAGCCGGCGATCGAGGAGCCGTCGAACATGATGCCGTCGCGGAACACGTCCTCGTCGATGGTCGAGACGTGCTGCGTGGTGTGATGCCACTTGCCCCGCGGATCGGTGAAGCGAAGGTCGACATAATCCACCGAGTGCTCCTGCAGCAGCTCCATCACCTTGGCCACGTTGCCCGAGACGGGCTGCGGGACAGGCTCGGCTGCTGGGGCGGGAGGTGACACTTTCTTGGCCATCCGGGACTACCTGCTGTTGGGACCGCCGCACCGTGCGGCAGGCTCCGTGCGTCGATGCTCATCATTTATGATCGTCGGCGTGATCGAGAGCAATGAGAGCAACGATCGTGCCATGAGACGCGACCGCCGTTCCTGGGACGTGCGCCGGACGCATTGTCCCGGTCCGGCTGACCGACGATTTCGCCGGCACTGCCTCGGCGAGATCCGGCGGCGGCTCAGATCGCGTCCTCGCCGCGCTCGCCGGTGCGGATGCGGACCACCTCCTCGAGGTTCGAGACGAAGATCTTGCCGTCGCCGATCCGTCCGGTGCGGGCGGCATCGATGATCGCCTCCACCGCGCGCTCGACAACGGCATCGTCGCACACCACCTCGATCTTCACCTTGGGCAGGAAGTCCACGACGTATTCAGCGCCCCGGTAGAGTTCGGTATGCCCCTTCTGACGGCCAAACCCCTTCGCCTCGATGACGGTGATGCCCTGCAGCCCGATCTCGTGCAGGGCCTCCTTCACCTCGTCGAGCTTGAAGGGCTTGATGATGGCCTCGATCTTCTTCATCGCCGGATCTCTTCTGTCGTCGTGCGGGACCGCTCCGGGACGCCGGCGGCAGGCGGTCGCGGCAGGCTCGGCGATCGGTCCGATCCGGAACAACGTTCGCACGCGGCGCAGATGCGGGCAATCGCGGCCGGCTGCCGGCCGGGCGGCGGCCGTGCCATGCTGCAGGAAAGCCCGATGCCAAGGCCGTCCAGAGATGAAGCCGCTCAACCCGCTGCTGTCTTGCGCACCCACGACCATCTTCACCGTCATGTCCGCGCTGGCGACGCGCTGCCAGGCGATCAATCTCGGCCAGGGCTTTCCCGACACCGAAGGGCCTGCCGACATCGTGCAGGCGGCCGCCGACGCGCTGCTCGACGGGCGCAACCAGTATGCGCCGCTCACCGGCGTGCCGGAGCTGCGCGAGGCGGTGGCGCGCGCGAACGCGCGGTTCCACGGCCTCGACATCGATCCGGCGACGGAGGTGGTGGTGACGTCGGGCGCCACCGAGGCCCTCGCCGCGTCGTTCGCCGCCCTGATCGAGCCGGGCGACGAGATCGTGCTGATCGAGCCGCTCTACGACACCT
>CAXTZG010000050.1:21481-27421 GCA_964248625.1 uncultured Acetobacteraceae bacterium
GCGTCTGCTTGGCGCCGTTCCCCGGCTGGTCAGGCTGTCGCCGCCGGACTGGCGGCTGCCGCGTGCCGCGCTGGAGGCGGCGTTCGGACCGAGAACCAAGGCGCTGCTGCTCAACAGCCCGATGAACCCGTCGGGCAAGGTGTTCGAGCCGCAGGAGCTGGCGTTCCTGGCCGGGCTGCTGCAGCGCCATGACGCCTATGCGATCTGCGACGAAGTATACGAGCATCTGACCTTTGACGGCGCCCGCCACGTGCCGCTGATGACGCTGCCCGGCATGCGCGAGCGCTGCATCCGCATCGGCAGTGCCGGCAAGAGCTTCTCGCTTACCGGCTGGAAGGTCGGCTACGCCACCGCCTCCGCCCCGCTCGCCGCCGTGATCGCCAAGGCGCACCAGAACCTCACCTTCGCCACGCCGCCTAACCTGCAGCGCGCGGTCGCCCTCGGGTTGGACAAGGACGCCGCCTATTTTGCCGAGCTCGCCCGCGAGCTGGAGGCCAAGCGCGATCTGCTGTCGCAGGGCCTGAGCGACATCGGCTTCGCGGTGCTGCCGAGCCGGGGCACCTACTTCGTCACCGCCGACATCCGGCCGCTGGGCTTTGCCGGCGACGACATGGCGTTCTGCCGCCACATCACCGAGGCGGCCGGCGTGGCGGCGATCCCGGTGTCCGCCTTCTATGACGGGCCCGACGCGCCGAACCATTATGTCCGGTTCGCCTTCTGCAAGCGCGAGTCGGTGCTGCGCGAGGCGGTGGAGCGGCTGCGCCGCCATTTTGCGCCGGCACGGCCGCTCGCAGAGGCTGGCGATTGACGCCGGGCGGCGGCTCTTCTAAACCCGGCGCCGCTGTGGCGGACGTAGCTCAGTTGGTAGAGCGCCAGGTTGTGGTCTTGGATGTCGCGGGTTCGAGACCCGTCGTTCGCCCCAGCGATTCCCTTGCATGACCGGCCAGCAACCGGACAACACGGTTGCGGTCATCCTCGCGGGCGGCGAGGCGCGACGGCTCGGCGGTGTCGACAAGACGCTGATCCCGATCGGCGGCATCGCCATCCTGTCCCGCATCCTCGACTGCCTGCTGACGCAGGTGCGGCTGGTGGCGCTCAGCGCCAACGGCGATCCGGCCCGCTTCGCCGCCTTCGGGCTGCCGGTGCTGGCCGATCGTCAGGCCGGCATCGGGCCGCTGGCCGGGCTGCTGTGCGGGCTCGACTGGGCGGCGGAGCAGGGCGCCGAGGCGCTGCTGACGGTGCCGGGCGATACCCCCTTCATTCCCCGCGACCTGCTGTCGGCGCTGACCCCGGCGCCGTCGGTCGCGCTGTCGGACAGGCGGCATCATCTGGTGGCGCTCTGGCCCGTGCGGTGCCGGTCGGCGCTGGCCGTCCATCTCGCCGGCCTGGCTCCGGACGCTCCGCGCCGGGCCTATGGCGTGCGGGCCTTCGCTGACGGGCTTGGCATGCGCGAGGTGGGCTTCGCAGGCGGGGCGGAGGACGCGTTCTTCAACGTGAACACGCCGGCCGATCAGGCGGAGGCCGGCGTGCGGTGGGCGCGGTGCGGATCACGGGAAACCACAGGATGATGGAGCTGCCGGTACAGGTCACCACCGACGACGTGCATGCGCACGCTCGCCATACCGGGCATCGCGGGCTCGATCTCGTGCTGGCGCTGTCGGCGATCTTCATCTCGCTGGTATCGCTGTTCATCGCCATCGAGCATGGCTGTACCGAGCGCGACCTGGTCGCCGCGAACTCCTGGCCGTATCTGCAGATCGAGACCGATATGGGTCGCACCTCCGGGATCCAGTTCTGGATCACCAATGCCGGCGTGGGCCCGGCGAAGCTGGAGCTGTTCGAGGTCTCCTACGCCAAGCACCCGGTCAGCTCGGCCCGGGAGCTGATGCAGCTCTGCTGCGGGCTTCCCGCCGGGCCTGCCCGCTCCGACAACGACCTGCCGGGCTTCGAGGCCGGCGACATCAACGACTCCGTGCTCCGGCCAGGACAGCGCATGCCGATCCTGATCGCGTCGTCCCCCGCCGGAACCCTTATCGGGCAGTTGCGGCAGGCGAGCGGCCAGATCAGGTTCCGCGGCTGCTACTGCTCGGTGTTCGACGAATGCTGGATGTCCGATCTGGTGGACCTGCACGCCAGGCGGGTGAAGGCCTGCCCGGTTTCCGACCGGCCGTTCAACCGCAGTCCCATCAACCGCTAGCCGTCGCTGTCATGCCAGCAGCTCGGCCCGGCGCCGGGCGAGCTCGCCCAGGTGGTCGATCGCCCGGCGGAGGTCGTCCGGTGCCAGTCCCGACGGCCCCGCTGGCCCCGCCGGAGCCAGAAGTTCCAGCAGGAACGCGCCGTGCGCCAGGATCGCCTCCTCCGCCTCCGCAAGCCGGGCGGGCGCGTCCGCGCCGAGGCGCGCGACCAGTCTCCCGGGATCGGCGCGGGGAAGCGTGCGGATCTGGCCGCCGATCAGGTCCAGCTCGCGGCTGGCGGCCTCGATCGTCCGCGCGCCGTGGATCGCGTCCGCATCGGCTCGCGGCCTGTCGCGCGACAAAGGCGGCAGGTGGTGTCGTCGCCAGTCGGCTTCCGCCTGCCCGACGAGGCCGCGCAGGGTGCTCACCAGCTCGGCGATGCGGTGCGCCTGCGTCATCGGCAGGCCGTCAGCCGGTTCCCGCCGCGTCCGGAACGCTGCCGCGCGGCGCCGGGTGTGCCGTCCAGGGCGACGCCAGGTCCCGATACGGCGCGCCGCCGATCTGGAAGGGCGCGCCGATCGCCGCGTTCGGCGCCGAGACCAAGCCACGTTCGGCCATCTGCAGCGCCAGGTAGTAGCGCACCGCCTCGATCGGGCTCAGGCCGATCGCCTGCAGCGCGATCAGCTCGCGCATGCGCTGGTCGCGCGGCAGCACGAGTATCTTGAGGTCGTTCAGCAGGATGCCGTAGACCTTCAGGAAGTCGGTCAGGTGCGACTTCACGCTTTCGCGCAGCTCGTGGATGCGCTCGTTGATGTGCTCGAGCCGGGTGATCTGGATCACCTGGTTGATGGCCTGCTCGATCGCCGGTCCCGCATAGTCGCTGATTTCCTGGGTATCGATCACCCGGCCGGTGAACGGCATGTGGGTGATGAGGTCCAGCGCCGCCTCCCGGCTGTCGATATGGATGTAGTAGTCCGCCTGGTAGGACACCTCCGCCATCTCGGCGCTGGTGGCCGTGCCGTTGCTGCGCACCAGCAGCTTGGCGCGGTTGACGTAGATCACCTCGTACACCCAGGGCGAAGCGCCCCCGAAGAAGCCCTGCACGATCGAGCCGACCAGCGGCTTGTCCGGGGTCACCAGCGTGTACTGGCCGGTCTCGTAGACCTGCAGCACGGCGCCGCGCGACTTCAGGATGCAGAAATGGTTGCTTTCCACCGTCAGCAGCGAGCCCGACACGATGCTCTCGTCGACGATCTTGATCGCCACGTTGCGGGTGCCGAGCATGTCGGTGCCGTCGCGGTTCAGCGCGGTGATCACCTGCCTGACGATGGCCATGGAGAGCAGCTCCTCGACGGTTCGGACGGCCGACGCCCGCCCGGGCGGGCGGACCGGTTGTGGAAGCTAGGATTTCACCGCGGCTGGCGGAAGGTCAGGGCGAGGCCCGCCTGCAGCGGCATCGGCTGCAGGCCCAGCTCGGCGCGCATCGGCGCGATGTCGAACGCCTTGTCCTCCAGCAGGCGGCGGATCTCCGTCAGGCCGATCGCGGGCAGGCGCGGGAGCGGACGGGCCAGCACCGCGCCTGCCATCAGCAGCCAGGCGGGGATCGGCACGACGGGGCGGCGGGGCAGGCCGGCGGCCTGGAGGATCGCCGCCACGAACGCGCGATAGGCCATCGGCTCGGGGCCTGCCAGCACCAGCCCGCATGGCCCGTCCCAGTCGCGGGCGAGTGCGGCCAGGATCGCCCGCGTGACGTCGGACTGGTGGATCGGCTGCACCAGCGCGCGACCGCCGCCCGGCAGGGGCACGACCGGCAGCCGCTTCAGCAGCGCGGCAAGGCGCTGCACGTTGTCTTCGCCCTCCGCCCCGTAGATCATGGTCGGGTGCAGCATGACCCCGTGCCGGCCGGAGGCCAGGAAGGCCCGCTCGCCGTCCAGCACGCCGTCGCCATGCGCGTCGGGCCAGCGGGTGAACTTCCGCGTGCTGCCCAGGAACACGTGTGTCGCCGCCGCCGGTGCTACCGCCAGGATCGCGCCGGCATGGCGGGCATGGGCGGTGCTGACGATCCGGCTCGCGTCGCCGAGTGCTGCCGTCAGCGCCTGCCGGTCGCGCAGGTCGGCGAGCCGGGGGCGGAGCGCGATGCCGGTCGCCTGCCAGCGGGCCGCGTCGCGCACCACCGGCACCACGGCGACGCCTGCCGCCAGCAGGGCCCGGACCAGCGCCTGGCCGGAGCGGCCGCCGGCGCCGATGACGTGAACGGGGGAGCGTGATGGATCGGATGCCGGCATGGCCGCAGCATGCCCTGTCCGGGCCGGCGGCGCACGAGGCTGCCATGGCCCCGCGGGATGCTCGGTATCATGATACCGCAGCAGAGTTTGCAGTTGCAGTCATGATCGACAGGAAGCGCTTGACCCGGACCGGTGCGGCGCGGATAAGGCCGCCACCTGCGCGTATGCCGCGCGCCCGCGCGCGCTCTGAGGACCTGACAGCATGCTGATGAAGACCACCGCCTCGCTGAAGCCAGCGGAGGTGACCAAGAACTGGATCCTGATCGACGCCAACAACCTCGTTCTCGGCCGGGTCGCCTCGATCATCGCCCAGCGCCTGCGCGGCAAGCACAAGCCGCAATTCACCCCGCACGTCGATTGCGGCGACAACGTCGTTGTCATCAACGCGGAGAAGGTCCGGCTGACCGGCAACAAGGCCGGGCAGAAGCTGTTCCACTACCACACCGGCTTCGCCGGCGGGATCAAGCAGCGCACGGTGACGCAGCGCCTGGAGGGCAAGAACCCCGGCCACGTGATCACCAAGGCCGTGGAGCGGATGATCACCCGCGGGCCGCTGCAGCGCGCGCAGATGAAGCACCTCTACGTTTATGCGGGCACCGAGCATCCGCATGACGGCCAGCAGCCGCAGGCGCTCGACGTGGCTGCAATGAACCGCAAGAACTCCGTGACCAACAAGCGCGTGGTGGCCTGATCATGTCCGAGACCCAGATCCGCACCGGCTCGCTCGCCGACCTCAAGGAGATGGCCGTGTCGGCCGGCGTCGCCGTCACGCCGGACGACGCGCCGGTCCGCGAGGCCAAGCGCGACGCGCAGGGCCGCTCCTACGCCACCGGACGCCGCAAGAACGCCATCGCGCGCGTCTGGATCATGCCCGGCAAGGGCGAGATCTCGGTGAACGGCCGCAAGGTCGGCACCTACTTCGCCCGGCCGGTGCTGCGCATGCTGATCACGCAGCCTTTCCTGGTGGCCGATCGCTACAACCAGTTCGACGTCTATTGCACGGTCAATGGCGGCGGGCTCTCGGGTCAGGCCGGCGCGCTGCGGCACGGCATCAGCCGGGCATTGACTTACTACGAGCCGAGCCTGCGCGGCATCCTGAAGGTCGCGGGCTTCCTGACCCGCGACAGCCGCGTGGTCGAGCGCAAGAAGTACGGCAAGGCCAAGGCCCGCCGGTCGTTCCAGTTCAGCAAGCGCTGATCCGGGCGACGCCGGCAGGCAGGGCGGGGGGCCTGGGCTCCCCGCTCCGCCGGCCGGAACGACCGACCGGTGCCGGGGCAGGACGGCGGGCCGCCCTGCGGTCAGGCAACGGCCGGACGCGACAGTTCTAGCGCGGGCCGCCCGGGGTCGTGGTGCCGGTACCGGTGCCCGTGCCCACACCCGGAACACCGGTGACCGGCTGGCTGGTGCCGGTTCCAGGCGCCATCGACCCGCCCATGGCGCCAGGCGCGCTCGTGCCTGTCCCGGTGGCACCGGGCGCGCTC
>CAXTZG010000051.1:0-14851 GCA_964248625.1 uncultured Acetobacteraceae bacterium
TCAGCCGCAGCCAGAAGCCGGGCAGCAGCCCGATCAGCAGCGGCAGCACCAGCAGCGCAGCCTGGACGCGCCCGAGCCGGCGCGGGATCTCCTGCGCCGCGGCGCCGCGCGGCGTGCGCGGGCGGCCGAGTGCTGCCACCGCCGCCAGCCGCAGCCAGGCCAGCACCGACAGGCCGGCCGCAACGACGATGCAAGCGACGACCAGCGCGCTCAGCGCCGACAGACCGGGTCCCAGCAGCCGCGAGACCGACAGCGCCGCCTGCAGCAGCAGCCACAGGCCGCCAAAGCCGCCGGCCGGCGGCACGAATGCCAGCATGGCACCCGCGACGGCGACGAACAGCGTCGCATACGGCATCGACTGCACCAGGCCGCCAAGCCGACCGAGCAGGGCGGCGCCGGCTTCCTCCTCCATCGCCTGCGCCAACCGGAGCGCCGCCAGTCCGGCCGGCAGCTGCACCGACACCAGCAGCAGCGCCGCATCCAGCGCCGAGGTCGCCAGCAGCGGCAGATCGTCCGCCTTGGCCAGCAGGCAGATCCCGACAGCCGTCACCGACAGCGCGTTCTGCAGCCCGAGCAGGCTGCCGACGACGACGCGCACCCGCTCGCCGTTCAGCGCGGCGATCCCCGCCAGCAGCGCCGACAGCAGACCCAGCGCGATCAGCCCATAGCCCCACGCCGCCGGGGGCGCGCTGCCGGCCAGATCGACCAGCAGCCGCAGCAGCAGGAACAGGCCGAGCGCCGACGCCAGCGGCGGCGTCCAGGCAGGCGATGTGGCGCACAGGCGGCGATGCCAGCCGGCGCAGGGCCACAGGCCGAGCAGCGGCACCACGGCGCCCGCCGTCAGCACCGGCAGCAGGACCGTGCCGCCGAACCCGGCATGGCTGCCGGCAAGCCCGGCGCGCAGCAGCGAGAAGCCGGTGTCCGGCAGCAGCGCGGCGGGCCGCATCGCCAGGCTCGCCAGCAGCGCACAGGCCCCGGCGAGGCAGGCCGCCGCCAGCAGCGAGATCCGGCCGAACCGCGAGTCCGCCGCGCCCGGCCCGAGCAGCAGGATCGTCGCCGCACCCCCGATCGCCAGCAGGAACACGTCGCCCGACAGCATCGTCAGGCTCAAGGCCGCGAGGCAGAACTGCCGGAACGCCCGCTCGCGCGTCCCGGTGGCGGCCGAGGCCTCGGCGAAGCCTGCGACCAGGAAGCCCAGCAGAAGGAACAGCCCGGTCAGCGCATCGAGCTGGATGCCGCCGCTGCCGCCGACGGGGCCGAGCGGCACCGGCAGCGCGGCCAGAATGCCGCCATCGAGCAGGGCGGCCAGCGTCAGCAGCGCACCGGCGGCCGGCAGCGCCAGGGCCGGAAGCTGGGGCGGGATCGTCGGTCGGGGGCGCCGCAGCAGGGCCGTGATTCCCGATGCGGCAAGGATCAGCATCAGCAAGGCAAGGCCGATGAGGATCAGGAGACTCAACGAGACCTCATGCGGCGTGCGACACTGAGGATATGCTATTCGGGTGACGGGGGAAGAGCCAGGGGCGCCGCCCCTGGACCCCGCCAAAGGCGAAGCCTTTGGAAACCGGGGGCTAGAGCATCGCGAGCGGGATCTTGGCGTCCGGCGGCGGAAAGGCGCGGTCGAGGTCGGCCAGGTCTTCGGGCGTCAGCGTCATCGCGGCGGCGGCGGCGTTTTCCCGCACATGCGCGGTGGTGCCGGCCTTGGGAATGCTGATGACGTTGGGCCGCAGCAGGGTCCAGGCGAGCGCCACCTGCGCCGGCGTCGCCTCGTGCCGCGCCGCCACCGCGGCGAGTGCCGGCGCACGCAGCAGATCCCCGCCCTGGCCGACCGGCGAATACGCCATCAGCGGAATGCCCTGCTCCACCGAATACGGCATCAGGTCATGCTCGATGCCGCGATAGTCGAGGTTGTAGAGCACCTGGTCGGCGACACAGCCACCGGGACGCGCCAGGCCGGCGAACTCGCCCATGTCCTCCACGTCGAAGTTCGAGACGCCCCAGTCGCGGACCAGCCCCTGCGCCCGCATCGCCTCGAAGCCCTCGACGGTCTCGGCAAGCGAGGTGCCGCCGCGCCAGTGCAGCAGATAGAGATCGATCCGCTCGACGCCGAGCCGCTTCAGGCTGCGCCGGCAGGCGGCCGGAATGCCCGCGCGCGTCGCATTCGAGGGCAGCACCTTGGTGACCAGATAGACCTGGTCCCGCCTGCCGGCGATCGCCTCGCCGACCAGCTCCTCCGACGCGCCGTCGCCATACATCTCGGCGGTGTCGATCAGGGTCAGGCCGAGCTCCAGGCCGAGGCGGAGGCTGGCGAGCTCCGCCTTGCGCCGCGCCCGATCCTCGCCCATCCGCCAGGTTCCCTGGCCGAGGCCGGGCACCTGCGAGCCGTCCGGAAGCCGGACCGTGCGCAGGGCGGCCTGGGCCTCAGCCACCCGTGTCGCCGCCGGCGGTCTCGGTGTCGTGGCGGCTGGTGTCGGGCGCGCCGGTCGCCGTGCCCTGATCCATCTCGTCCGGGACGCCGTTGGTGACGCCCGGCGTGTTCATGTGCTCGTCCGACTGGGGCGGCGGCCCCTTGGCGGCGTCCTCCGGATGTTTCTGTTCGGTTGTGGCCATTGCGGGCCCTCCTTCCTGCTGATCACCCAAAGCCCGGCCGGCGCATCCGGTTGCGACGCCGGCACGCTTCTGCGTCCGCCACGCCGGACGGTCAGCGGGCGCGCGCCCAGCCCCTGGGTTCCTGCCGCCAGTAGGCCAGCGTGTGCCCGGCCGCCTTGGCGTCGGTCCATCGCTGCCTGGCCGCCGCCACCGCGTCGGGATCGGTGCCGTCGAACAGGTCGAACACGCGCTCGAACCGCGAAGCGTCCGCCGCCGCCACCCCGTCGAGCAGGAACAGGAAGCTGGCGCCGTTCGGAACCTCGGCATTCTCGCTGATCCAGATCGGCTGCAGCGCCGCATGCCCCATCCGGGCGGTGCCGTGCGGCAGCCAGACCGGCTCGGGCGCCCGCCACAGCGCCGCATCGAGCGCCTCGACCCGGGCAGCGTCGCCGCAGCGCACCACCGCCCGGCGGGACGCCGACACGGTCCGGGCCAGCAGCGGCGGCAGCGCGTCCGCGGCCGTCGAGCGGGTGAGATGATAGAACCCGATCTCAGCCACGACTGCCTTGCTCCCGCCGCATACCCGGCCAACACTCCTGCCGAACCATCATCGGGCGGAAGCGCTGCCGGCGCGGCACGCCCGCGCCGACGCGGCCCCGCACCGCCGAGGCCGCTCCAGAAGGAACCCGCCATGTCCCGGACACCGCGTCATCATGCAGCACTCGCAGCCGGCCTGCTTGCCCTGTCGCTGCCGATCCCCGGCCTCATGGCCACGGCACAGGCCCAGGCCTCGGCTCCCGACTCCGCGCCGGACTCCGAAGTCAGCAGCGGACAAAGGGTGACCGGGACCACGCACACGCACAAGTCGACCTATTCCAAGACCAGCCCGGAGCAGCCGGCACCGGCCACGGCGCAGAAGGTGCCGCCGTCGGAGCGCCTGTCGAGCGGCTCGACGCAGTCGAAGGAGCAGGTGGCGCCGATCCCGGATGCGCCGGTCCGGCCCGGCACCAACGTCTCGCCCGGTCAGGATACGCCGAAGCCGCACGGCTGAGCCCCTATGGCGGCAGCCCGAAGCCCTGGACCCGCCAGCGCCCGGTCCAGGACAGCCGCGCCCGGGTGAGCGGCGCCACGTCGATGGCATGATCCGACGGCGGCGGCGTGCCGATCGCCGCCGACAGCAGGGCCCGCACCACCGCCGGATGCGTGATCGCCACCACATGCCGTCCCATCCCCGGCACGGTGCCAAGCCAGGCGGCGGCGCGGCTCCGGAGTGCCGCGAGGCTTTCCCCGCCCGGCGGCGCCCAGCATGGATCATCCAGCCAGGCGGCGAGCTGGTCCGGCGGCAGCTCTGCCAGCCCGCACCCTGCCCAGGCACCGCTCGACAGGTCGCGCAGTGCGGGATCGGCAACCGTGCCGACCCCGAGTCGCGCGACGACCTCGCTCACGCGCCGCAACGGGCTCGTCACCACCAGATCCGCATCCGCCAGCACGCCCTGCGCCAGCCGGCGCAGCGCGTCGTGCGCGTCCGCATCCGGCATCTCGTCGTCGGGCGGGAACCGCCCCTGCCGCATCGACGGTGTCGCGGGAGAACACAGGCAGGTCAGACGCATCGCCAGGCGGGTGCTCCTGTCGCATCAAGGCTCGGTTCGACCGCCACCAGGCACCGACACTAGGCTTCCAGTCCCTCGTGGACGAGGAAGCCGGTGCAAGCCCGGCACGGTCGCGCCACTGTAACCGCCAGGGAGACCTGCGGGAGCCAGACCTTCATCCACGCCATCACACCATCGCCGGGACGCGCCATTCCCGCGGGAATCGTCCATAAACCGCACGCATCGTCTCTCACGCAGATCGCGTTCCGGCACCGGTCCCGTTGCGCACGCTGGCGCCCTGGGCAGTCTTCGGCGCGGTCCTGGCGGCGTTGCTGATCTACGTCGTCGGCGCCGAGCAGGGCGCCACCTCCCTGATCGCCGGCCATGCGGTGCACGAGTTCGTGCATGACGGGCGGCACCTGCTCGGCTTTCCCTGCCACTGACGGGGGCGCCGTCATGGCCGGACGCCTGCTCGCCCGAGGCATGCTGCTGGGCATCGTTTCCGCCTGCCTGATGATCGCTGTCGCCGAGCTGTTCGGCGAGCCGCAGGTGGCGCGCGCCATCGCGTTCGAGCAGGCGATGCACCGCGCGGCCGGACTGGCGGCCGAGCCGGAGCTGGTCAGCCGCACCGTCCAGCGCGGCGTCGGACTGCTGACGGCAGGACCGATGTATGGCGCGGCCTTCGGCGGGCTGTTCGCGCTGGTCTTCGCGTCGTTGTTCCAGCGCATCGGCCGGCTGTCGCCACGGCCGCTGTCGGCCTGGCTGGCGCTCGCCGGCTTCATCGCCATCGCGCTGGTGCCGATGCTCAAATATCCGCCCAACCCGCCCTCGATCGGTGCGCCCGAGACCATCGGGCTGCGCACGGCGCTGTGTTTCGAGCTGATGCTGGTGTCGGTCGGCGCCGTCGTGCCCGGTGCTCGCCGGCCGATGGCTCATGGCCCGACCTCTGGAACGCGGTCCCGGCCGGAACCATGACCTTCCTGCTCGTCGTGGCCGTCGCCCTGCTGGTCATGCCGGAGGTCAGCGAGATCCCGGCGCAGTTCCCGGCGGTGGTGCTGTGGCGACTCCAGATCGCGAACCTCGGCATGCAGGCGGTGCTCTGGTCCAGCCTCGGTCTCGGTCTCGGCTTCGGCGCCGCGGCCGAGCGCCTGCTGCAGCCGGACGGAACCCGACGTCCGGCCTGAGCCCGCGCGCAACGCCGGCCCGTCTCAGGTCCCGTCGTCATCGAGTGCCGCCTCCAGGCGCGTCCATGCCGCCTCGTCGGGCGGCAGGCCGAAGCGCAGCCAGTCCGGATGGGTCTCGAAGCGACGCACCAGGATGCCGGCCTCGCCCAGGCGCGCGAACAGCGGGCCGGCATCCCGCCCCCCGGCCAGACGGAACAGCCGGGTGCCGCCGATCACGGCAAGCCCGGCGCGATGCAGCAGCCGGTCCAGACGCGCCGCCTCGTCCGCCAGCCGTGCGGCGGCGTCCGTCCGCCAGCCGGCATCGGCCAGCGCCTGCAGCCCGGCCTCGATCGCCGGGCCGCCGACGGCCCAGGGTCCCAGCAGCGCGCGCATGCGGGCAGCATTGCCCGGATCCGACAGCATGAAACCGAGCCGCAGTCCCGCCAGCCCATGGCACTTGCCGAACGAACGCAGCACCACCAGCCCGGGGCTCGGCAGAAGGGCCGCGGCATCCGGCACATCCGGCTCGAGATCGGCGAAGGCCTCGTCCACCACCAGCACGCAGCCTTCCCCGGCGCACCGGGCGGCCAGCGCCGCCAGCGCCGACCGCCTCAGGCGACGCCCGTTCGGGTTGTTCGGATTGCACAGCACCAGCGCGGTGCCCGGTGCCGCCGCCGCCGCCAGCTCTTCAGCATCCGCCACCTCCGTCACCGCGGCACCGGATGCCGCCCAGGCGGCCGCATGCTCGCCGTAGGTGGGCGACAGCACCGCCGCGCGCTGGCACGGCAGCAGCACGGGAAGCACCGAGATCAGCATCTGCGAGCCGGGCGCCAGCACGACGCCATCCGGATCGGACGCTCCGAAGCAGGCCGCCGCGAGCTGCCGCAGCGCCGCCTCGTCCTCCGGCTCCGGCAGTCGCGCGCACGCCGCCTGCGAGACGGGTCGCAGCGGATAGGAATGCGGATTGATCCCGGTCGACAGGTCCAGGAACGGCGCCGGAGCGTGCGGAAACATCAGCCGCGCCGCCCGCAGCCGCCCGCCATGCAGGAGCGCCGCGCCGGGTGCTGCTGCCGGCTGCGGAGCCATGCTAGAGCCGCGCGACACTGCAGCCGGGATCGTCACCATCGCGGACACCTTCATCGTCGCCTCGCTCGCCCTGCTGGCGGACGCGCTGTTCGGCTATCCGGACCGGGTGTTCCGGCTGATCGGCCACCCGGTGAGCTGGATCGGCGGCCTGATCGCCGGGCTCGACCGCCAACTGAACCGCGACACCCTGCCCGAGCGGCGCCGCCGTCTCAACGGCGTGCTGGCGCTGCTGCTGCTGGCCGGCCTGCCGACAATGGCGGCGTGGGTCCTGCAGCGTGCCTGCTTCGCCGTGCTGCCGCGTCTCCCGGCGCTGGCGGTGCTCGGGTTCCTGGCCGGCACGCTGCCGGCACAGCGGTCCCTGCTGCAGCATGTGCGCGCAGTGCTGCTCGGGCTGCAGGCGGGCGGGCTCGAGACCGGCCGGGCGGCGGTGTCGCGGATCGTCGGGCGCGATCCGCTCAGCCTGGACGAGGCCGGCGTGGTGCGGGCGGCGATCGAGAGCCTGGCCGAGAACTTCTCCGACGGGGTGGTGGCCCCGCTGCTGTGGGGCGCCGCCTTCGGCCTGCCAGGCATGGTGTTCTACAAGGCGGTTAACACCGCCGACAGCATGATCGGCCATCTCACCCCCCGCCATGCCGCCTTCGGCTGGGCATCCGCACGGCTCGACGATCTGGTGAACCTGCCCGCCTCCCGATTGGCCGCGCTGTGGATCGCGCTGGCAGCCGGCATCCCCGGTGCCGGCCATGCCCTGGCAGCCGTCCGGCGCGACGCGCGTCGCCACCGGTCGCCCAACGCCGGCTGGCCGGAAGCCGCCATGGCGGGCGCGCTCGGCCTGCGGCTCGCCGGGCCGCGACGCTACGCCGGCATCCTGGTGGACGATGCCTGGATGGGCGACGGGCGCAGTGCCGCGCTGCCATCGGACCTGCGCCGGGCGCTGGCGATCTGCCGACGCGCCGGCGTCATCGAGGCGGTGACGCTGCTGCTGGTCACGAGCCTCCTGGTGCGCGGCAGCGTGCGATGAGGCGCTTCGCGTCCTGCCGGCCATCGCCTGCCTGCTCTTCGGCACCGCCGCCGCGGCACAGGTCCCCGCTTTTCCGACTACCCGGCCGAGCCGGGCGGCCGGGTCGCGACAAGCCCCGACCGGCTCGTCCTGCGCGGCGACGACATCCACTGGCGGTCTCGGCTGCGCGAGGCGGCCGGACGACCCGCCAACTTCGCCAGCCATTACGTGCTGACATTATGGGGCTGCGGCGCGGAATGACTCAGGGGTGCCACGATCGATCGCGATACCGGTGCCATGGTCTGGCTGCCGGGCACGATCTGCTGCCGGTTCCGCGGATCGGGCGACGTCGCCGAGCCGGTGGCGTTCCGTCGCCGCAGCAGCTTGGTTGTCCTGACCGGGCTGCGCGACGAGGCGCCGGCGATGACGGGGTGCATCTCTACCGGATCGCCAGACGCCGCTTCATCCACATCCGGGACCTGCCCCGGCTGCCATGGAACCCGTAGGGATCAAGCGCCGACCTTGACGCCCTTCCAGAACGCCACCCGGTCCCTGACCTCCGCCGCCGCCGGCTTGGGCTCGGGATAGTACCAGACCGCGTTCTCGTTGACGGCGCCGCCGATCGCCAGCGAATGGTAGTGCGCCGTGCCCTTCCACGGGCAGACGCTGGTATGGCTGCTGGGCTTCAGCACGCCGGGCGTCACGGCGGCGACCGGAAAATAGGCGTTGCCCTCGATAGTGACGATGTCGTCGCTTTCGGCCACGATCTCGTCGTTCCAGGTCGCTTTCATGGTGTGAGCCTCCGTGCGGGACCGGGCTGACAGGCGGCGATCGCCAGCAGCCGGTCGATGTCGAGATGCAGTTCCAGATGGGCCGCCCAGGCATCCAGCGCGGCGTCGATGCCGGCTTCGTGATCCCGCGGCTCGGCGTGCAGCCCGAGCCGGCGCAGCAGCGCCGCCCGCGCCTCGTCGCCGGCGAGCAGCCCGTGCAGGTAGGTGCCGGCGACCCGGCCATCGGCGGACACCGCCCCCTCGCCGGTCCCGTCCGGACGGCGCAGGAACGGGTTCGACCGGTCGGGTCCGTGCGTGCGGCCCATGTGCATCTCGTAGCCGCTGCACGTCACCTCGTCCGGCAGCAGCGTCCCGCTCGCCAGGCTCAGCCGCTTGGCGCCACCCAGCACCGTCGCGACATCCAGCAGCCCGAGACCGGCCGCGGCACCCGGCGGACCCTCGACCCCGTCCGGATCGTCGATCGTGCGGCCCAGCATCTGGTAGCCGCCGCACAGGCCCAGCACCCGTCCGCCGCGACGCCGGTGCGCCAGCAGGTCGACGTCCCAGCCCTCGCGCCGCAGCGCGCCCAGGTCGGCGAGCGTGGCCTTGGAGCCGGGCAGGATCACCAGGTCGCAGTCGCCCGGCAGCGGCCGGCCCGGCTGCAGCAGCAGGCACTCGACCTCAGGCTCGGCCAGCAGCGGATCGAGATCGTCGAAGTTGCTGATCATCGGCAGCAGCGGCACCGCGATGCGCACGCGGCCGCCGCGACGCGCGGTGCGGGCGATCTCGCGCAGGTCGGCGGCATCCTCCGCCGGCAGCCGGCGCACCGCGTCCAGATGCGGCACCAGGCCGATCGGGGCCCAGCCGGTGCGGGCCGCGATCGCGGTCATGCCGTCTGCGAACAGCGACGGGTCGCCGCGCATGCGGTTGACGATGAAGCCCCTGATCCGGGCCGCATCCTGCGGATCCAGCACCGCATGCGTGCCGACGAGAGCCGCGATCACGCCGCCGCGGTCGATGTCGCCGACCAGCACGACCGGCGTGCCGGTGGCGGCGGCAAACCCCATGTTGGCGATGTCGTTGCGGCGCAGGTTGATCTCCGACGCCGAGCCGGCACCCTCGACCAGCACGATGTCGGCTTCCGCCCGCAGCCGCGAGAAGCTGTCCAGCACGTGCGGCAGCAGCGTCGGCTTGAGCTCCTGGTAGTCGCGGGCGCGGGCGGTGCCGAACCGCCGCCCCTGCAGCACGATCTGCGAGCCGGTCTCGTCCTGCGGCTTCAGCAGCACCGGGTTCATGTGCACCGACGGCGCCACCCCGCAGGCGCGCGCCTGCAGCGCCTGCGCCCGGCCGATCTCACCGCCCTCCGAAGTCACGGCGGCGTTGTTCGACATGTTCTGCGGCTTGAACGGCCGCACCCGCAGGCCGCGCCGGGTGAGCGCGCGGGCGAGGCCCGCCACCAGCACCGACTTGCCGACCGACGAGCCGGTGCCCTGCAGCATGAGCGCGCTCAGAACTCGATGCCTTCCTGCGCCTTCACCCCGGCCGCGAAGTGGTGCTTCACCGCCGTCATCTCGGTGACCAGGTCGGCCGCCTCGATCAGCGCGGGCTTCGCGTTGCGGCCGGTGACCACCACATGCAGCATCGCCGGACGGGCGGCGAGCGCAGCCAGCACCTCGTCCAGCGACAGATACTCGTAGCGCAGCGCGATGCTGAGCTCGTCCAGCACCAGCAGCGACAGGTCGGGCCGCGCCAGCAGGCCGAGCGTCACGCTCCAGGCGCGACGGCAGGCGGCGACGTCGCGCGCGCGGTCCTGGGTTTCCCAGGTGAAGCCCTCGCCCATGGTGTGCCATTCCACCAGCTCGCCGAAGCCCTCCAGCACCGACCGCTCGCCGGTGCTCCAGGCGCCCTTGATGAACTGCACCACCGCGGTCCTGCGGCCGCGCCCGACCATGCGCAGCAGCAGCCCGAACGCCGCGGTCGACTTGCCCTTGCCGGCGCCGGTATGGACGATCAGCAGCCCCTTCTCGATCGACTTGGCGGCGACCTCCTCGTCCTGCACCGCCTTGCGGCGCTCCATCTTCATGCGATGGCGGTCGGGATCGGTGTTCTTGCTCATCGCGCGGCCTGCGGCTTCACCACCAGCGGCAGGCCGGCCACGACCAGCACCACCCGGTCCGCGGCGGCGGCGACGCGCTGGTGCAGCCGGCCGGCCTCGTCGCGGAAGCGGCGGGCGAGCGCGTTCTCCGGCACGATGCCGAGCCCGACCTCGCTGCCCACCAGCACCGTCGGCGATCGCCGCCGCGCCAGCGCCGCGACTGCCGCCGAAGCCGCCTGCTCGATGTCGTGGCCGCCCAGCAGCAGGTTGCTGAGCCACAAGGTGAGGCAATCGACCAGGACCGGATGGTCGCCGGCCTCGTCGAGCGCGCCGGCCAGTGCGAGCGGCACCTCGACCGTGCGCCAGCCGGCGCCGCGCCGCGCCGCGTGCACGGCGATCTTGGCGTGCATCTCCTCGTCCCGGGCCTGTCCGGTGGCAAGGTATGTCCAGGGAGCGGGCGCCTCTTGCGTCAGCGCCTCGGCATGACGGCTCTTGCCGGATCCTGCGCCGCCGAGAACCAGGGTCAGTGCTGCAGCCATCGCCCTGTGTCGCACGAGCGACCGCCCGCGCCAAACCAGCCCTGCCCGGGGCGCGCGGCCAAGGAAGCGCAGCGCGGCGCGGCGTCCGCAGGCCTAGCGACGGCGCAGGCCGATCCCGGTCGGACGCCGGATCGATATCGCCAGGCCCGCGCTGACCAGACCGACCATGATCGGTAGCACCCAGGCCGGGCGGACCAGGAACGGCACCAGCAGCTCCTGCCAGACCGCCGCCGGCACGTGCCGCTGCAGCGCGCCGCCTGCGCCGTCATCGAGACGCTGCAAGCCGCCGGCGAGGGTCAGGCCCATCGGGGCGAGCGCCGCGATCGCGAAGGCGACGACCAGGCAGACCGCGGTGAGGGCGATGAACACCCGGCTGACGACGAGCCTGGCCCGCAACCGCCTGAGCGACCCGCTCGGCGACGATGGTCGGGGCCTGCGGTCGCGCCCGGTGATCAGGGCACGGCCTGGCCCGGCGTCGGCCGCGGCATCGTCAGAACTTCGCCGACAGCGCGACGGAGCCGAAATTGAACAGGCCGGACTTCGCATGCTGGAACTCCTGGGTCTGCCAGGTCTGGGTGTAGCTCAGCCGCAGCCCGTGCCAGAGCGCCGCCGCACCGCCCTCGAACTCGCCCACGTCCCAGATCTTCGAGACGTGCGGCTCGTTGGAGCGGAAGGTGCTGCCGTTCAGGGTCACGTCGTAGCCCACCGCCTGCCCGTCCGCGCCGGCGAACAGGTACCAGGCGAACCGCCGCGTGTTCTTGTAGGCATCGGTGCCGTCGAGACCGGGCGAGATCCGCGGCGTGCCGAAGTCGCTTTCCAGTCCCTGGCCGATCCGCACGGTGCCGCCGACCTGGGCGTAGGTGCGGTCGTCGCCGGCAGCGCCGGACAGCTCCGGCAGCACGTCGGCCGAGATGCCGTAGCGCGTGATCAGCGGCAGGCGCCAGATGCGCTCGGCCTGGATCTGCAGGATCGGCTGGTTGGGCAGCTGGTGCGACCAGCCGCGGTTGGGGGTGTCGCCGATCAGGCTGTGGAAGCCGTTCTGCACCTGGTAGCCGCCGGCATAGGAGCCGACCACGCCGGCCTGGATGCCGGCGACCGAGCGGGTCATGTCGGTGTCGCTGATCAGGTTGACGGTGGCCAGCAGCGCCCCGGCATAAGGCCGGTCGCCGACCAGCGGCGGATCCACCTGGGTGTAGCGCGGCGTGAAGATCGATTGCTGGATGCCGATCGCGATGCGCTGCACGCCCTCGCCCCAGATCAGGCGGTTCAGTTTCGAGATCGCGGGCGGCTGGTTGTCGGTGCCCGACGTCCAGCCGAGCCTGAGGCCGCTGGTATAGTACTGGTCGGACGTGCCCTTCAGCGTGGACACCGCGTCGTTCTCGACCTGGGCGGTCCAGGTGCCGTACGGATCCTGCAGCGGAGCCGCCTGAGCGCCGGTCATGCCCACCGCCGACAGGCCGAACGAGAGGCCCAGGATCGGGGCGAAGGCGTGGCGGTAGCTGGTCGGGCTGGATGTCGTCATGCTTCACCGCATCGTTGCTTCGCCGGGTTCTTCTACGGAGTTCGCCGCCGCGAAGGAACCCCAAAGCCGGACCGCCAGGCCGGGGCGAGGTCCGATGCAGCGCGTCGCCTGCCGGACGACATCCGTGCCGGTCCTGGGAGCGTAGACACAAAAACTACACGATCCGGTGAGCATGGGCGGTGGTCCGTGCAGGGCTAGCCATGCTATGCCATGGTTTGGCGCATCAGAGCTTCGCCTCCGGCTTGCCGGAGCACTCTGAGAGGCGTCCGCCTAGCCGATTTTGCCACCCGGTGCGTCTGGAACCAGACGCAACCTTCTAGACCTCGGGATTACGACCGTTGAGAAGTAACAGAACCGACCGCAGCCCCCGTTCCCCGCGCCGCGGCGGCTTCGATGACGATTTCACGCCAACGCCCGCTCCCTCCTTCGGCGAGCGGACCAGCTTCGGCGGCGGTGGCGGCGGCCCCCCGCGCCGGCCCATGGGCGGCGGCGGGGGCTCGCAGGTGATCGCCTCCGGACCCGAAATCAGCGCCAGCGTGAAGTGGTTCAACAGCGAGAAGGGCTTCGGCTTCGTCGAGCTGTCGGATGGCTCGGGCGACGTGTTCCTGCACGCCAACGCCTTGTCGCAGTCGGGCCACGACTCGGTGAGCCCGGGTGCCACGCTCGGCGTGAAGATCGGCCAGGGCCCCAAGGGCCGGCAGGTCGCCGAAGTCATCTCCGTCGACGAGAGCACCGCGCAGCCGGAGCGTCCCCGTTCGGCGCCGGGCGGTTTCGGCGCTCCGCGCACAGGTGGTCCCGGCGGCGCCGGCGGCTTCCGCAGCGGCCGCGCCGCGCCGGACCTGTCGTCGGCCGAGGAGATCCGCGGCATCGTCAAGTGGTACAACGCCACCAAGGGCTTCGGCTTCATCACCCCCGACACCGGCGGCAAGGACATCTTCGTCCATGCGTCGGCTCTGGAGCGGTCCGGGCTGTCCAGCCTGAACGAGGGCCAGGCCACGCGCGTGCAGGTCGTGCAGGGCCAGAAGGGTCCGGAGGCCGCGGCGATCAGCCTCGCCTGAAACACCCCGTCGACGAGACCTCGGCTCGCGTCCCGAAACAAGACTGTCAGTCGCCTCCCCCGCCCCGCGGGGGAGGCGATTGTCGTTTCGGTCCTCCCTCAGGCAGGGACGGTTCTCGCCGCCTGAGACAAGTTCATCAAACTGTCGTTGGCGTCCCGACCGGCAACTTGCTTCAAGAGCCACCGAACGGTGACGGCGAACGGGCCTGATCCGAAACCACGGTGGTAGCCGCAAGATGACATTCGGGAACTGGCGCAGGACATCCTGTGCCCTGGTGCTTTCAACGGCGCTGACGCAGCCGACCATGGTCTTCGCCCAGGAGGCCCCGGGCGACGTCTCCATCGCTCCGCCGAGCAGCAGGCTTGTCGCGAAATACGCCACCAACCTCGCAGCGCAGCCGGCGCTGACCACCGCGCAGAAGGTGGCGCTGCTTCGGACGAAGGTGAAGTACGTGTTCGTCCTGTTCCAGGAGAACCGTTCGTTCGACTTCTATTTCGGCACCTTCCCGGGCGCGCACGGGCTCTACAGCCAGTCGGCCGGCTCGACGCTCGGCTTCAGCCAGCCCATCGTCAACACCGACGGCAGCGTCGGCACGATCTCGCCGTTCCTGATCCCGCAGACGGTCAAGACCGCAGCCGGCGCCACCGTGCCGCTCTACCCGGCCGACACCGCCTCGATCGACCATTCCCATGCCGGCATCCTGGTCAGCCAGGACTTCGTCGGCGGCGTCTCGAAGAACGACCGCTTCGCGCTGGACGAGGAAGGCCTCACCACCAATGCGCAGGGCGCCATCGTCAGCAAGACCACCGGCCTGCCCGCGACCGCGAATCCGACCCTGATCCAGAAGCAGATGGGCGAGGTGGCGATGAGCCACGTCGATTGCGACACCGCGCCCTATCTGTGGCAGTTCGCCGACCGCTTCGCGCTGTTCGACAATTTCCACATGACCGTCACCTCGGCCTCGACCCCGAACGCGCTCGCGCTGATCTCCGGCCAGTCCGGCCTGACCCAGTGGGCCCTGCATCCGGGCGAGGCCAGCAGCAACACCGCCAGCCCGACGGTCGCCAGCAGCGGCGGCGAGCCGGTGGTGGGCGATCCGGGCCCGTTCGCCGGCTCCAACCTCGATACCTCGCCGGTGAAGCCGACCTATAACCCGGCCGACGAGAATCCGAACAAGCCGGCGCTGAACCAGACCTATGCCAGCCTGCCGCTGTCCTTTATGGGCAAGGACATCGCCACCACGATCGGCAGCGACCAGAACCCGGCGATCGACCTGGTCGACGTCCAGCACGACCTGCAGACCATCGCCGGCGACGGCAAGCAGCCGACCAACTGGGGCTGGTTCCAGGAGGGCTTCGACACCGAGCCCACGGATTCGGCTGCGGTCCCGGCACACAGCGCCTACGTCCTGCATCACAACGGCCCGCAATATTTCGGCTATGTCGG
>CAXTZG010000051.1:14861-27142 GCA_964248625.1 uncultured Acetobacteraceae bacterium
CAGGACTTCTTCACCGCCGTGAACAACCGGCTGCTGCCTGCCGCGGGCGGCGTCGCCTACGTGCGCGGCGGCTACGACAACAATGACGGGCTGGTGCCGGTCGATCCGAACGCCGCCGTGCGCGCCGCCTTCCCGGGCAGCGACGACCATCCCGGCTATTCCGACGCCCAGATCAGCGAGCAGCTCGTCGCAGACGAGGTAAATGCGATCGCCGCGAGCCCGTACTGGAAGGACAGCGCGATCATCATCACCTACGACGAGACCGACGGACTCTACGACCACGGCGCCGTCACCTCGCGCGTCAGCGACCCCGAAGGCAACCCGCTCGAGCCGTCGTCGCGCATCCCCACGATCGTCATCTCGCCCTATGGCAAGGCGCACGCGATCATCAGCGAGAACTCCGAGCACAGCTCGATCATCAAGTTCATCGACAAGCTGTTCGACCTGACGCCGCTCGCCGACCTGCCGGACGAGAAGAAGGGCTTCAAGCTCGGCAAGACCCAGTTCGGCCAGAACTATGTGGGCCCGGCCGACGACGTCGTCCCCGGCATCGGCAACATGCTGGCCGCCTTCGACAACAACCGCCTGCTGGGCACCACCGCGCCGCTGCCGGCCTCCTACGCCGAGATCCAGCCGGGCGTTGCGCCGAGCCTGCCGCACTATGCCGCCGGCGGCTGCTACACGCTCAACATCGTGCCCACCGACTATGTCGGCGACAAGCTGATCGATCCGGCGCCGGCCGATTTCAACCCGCGCCCGTCGGTCACGCCGGGCATCCCGACCTCGGGCACCTGGACGCCCTGATCCTTCGGGACGACCCGCCTGTCGGGGGAGCCGGTCCATCCGGCTCCCCCTTTCTGTTTGACGGAGCTCACCTGGTGCGACGCCTTTTCCTGCTGCCGCTGTTCGCGGCGGCGGCTTTTCTGCTCGTCCGCACCGTGCCGGCAGCCCATGCCGGCGGGACGCTGGACAAGATCAGGGCAGCCGGCACCTTGAGCTGCGGCGTGGTCAGCGACGAGGAGGACTATTCCGAAGCGGATCGGCACGGGGATCTCAGCCGGCTCGGCGCCGACTACTGCCGGGCGCTCGCGGCCGAGCTGTTCGCCGATGCCGGCCGCGCCCGCTTCCTGACGCTGCGCGACGAGCCGGACGGTCTCGCCGCACTGCGCGACGGCAAGGTCGACGTGCTGTTCGGTGCCACGCCCAATCCCGCGATCGGCAGCGTCTACCGGGTGGCCTACGGGCCGCCGATCTTCTTTGACGGCCAGGGCTTCCTGGTCCCGAGCCGGAGCGGCATCAGGACGGTGGCCGATCTTGCCGGCCGTCACGTCTGCTTCATCAACGCATCGCCGCCCGAGCAGCTGCTCTATGACGCGCTCGATCCGCGCCTGAAGACGCCGTCGATACATTTCCCCTTCAGCGAACGCGGCGAGATGGTCGACGCCTTCGTCGCCGGCCATTGCGACGCGATCACCGGCGACATCTCCTGGATGGCCAACGTTCGCGCCGGCCTCCGGGCGCGATCGCCCGACCTGTCCATCCTCGCCGACACGCTGTCGACCGACCCGCTCTCGCCCGCGTACCGGACCGGCGACACGCAGTTCGCGGCCCTGGTCGACTGGACGGTCTGGGCCCTGCTGCAGGCCGAGGCGCACGGGGTCACGCAGGCCAACGTCTCGAGCCTGCGCGGGAGTGCCGATCCGGTGGCACGGCGCCTGGCCGGTGCCACCCCGTGGATCGCACGCTCGCTCGGCGTGCCGGATGTCGCCTTTGCCCATGCGATCAGCGCCGTCGGCAATGCCCGGGAGATCTACGACCGGGATGTCGGGTCGGGCTCGCCGCTGCAGCTTCCGCGTGGCCGCAGCGCCCTGGTGGCGGATGGCGGCCTGATGTGGTCGCTTCCGATCGAGCCGCTGCAGTGATCCCCCGGCGCCAATGCCGCCCGCATCGCGCTCAGGCCGGCGCGAACAGCAGGGTGATGGCTGCCAGGTGAAGCAGCGCCGCGCTCAGCACCATTAGGTGCCAGAGCGCATTGTGGAACCGCAGTCGCGCGTTCGCATGCAGCAGCGTGCCGACGGAGTAGACGAGCCCGCCGCCCAGCAGCAGGCACAGCACCAGCGTCGGCAGCGCCATGACCAGCGGATGGATGAACAGCAGCACCAGCCAGCCCATCGCCAGATAGAGCAGGAGCGCCACACGGCCGAACCAGGCCGGCCGCAGCACCGTCAGCGCCACACCCACGACCGCGATCGACCAGATCGCAACGACGAGCGGCACGCCGAGGCGTGGGGGCAGCGCCCGGGCGGCATAGGGCGTGTAGCTGCCGGCGATCATCACGAAGATTGCCGCATGATCCAGAACGCGCAGCCGCGCCTTCAGCAGCCCCGCCGGACACAAATTGTAGGCGGCCGATGCCCCGAGCATGCACAGCATGCCGGACGCATAGACCAGCAAGGCGAGGCGGGCGGACCAGACGGCCTGCGGCAGGCTCCGCCACAGCATCCAGCCCAGCCCCATGCCAGCCAGAAGCAGGCCGGCCACGTGGACCAGGCGGTCCGCCGCAACCTCATCGGCCCGATAGGTCGGAAAATCGTGGGTAGAGCTCACCGCTGGCTCAAAGCGTGACGCAGGAGCAAGGAAATCCCTGTCAGGCACCTCGTCAGGGAGCGCTGGACCGTCTAGGAGGCGGTCGCGAGCTGAACTTCGTCGATCACCCGCTCATGGCTGTCGCGCAGGCTCTTGACCCGATACTGGTAGCCCTGATTGGTCACCGGCAGGGCACGAACGACGGTGTAGACGCCTCGGGTGATGTTGTTGTCGTATTTTCCGGGGACGAACGAGACCCGGTCGCCGACGCCGAACTTCGGCAATGACATGAGATGTCCTTTCGACGGCCCCGCCAGAGCGGGGCCGTCCTGCCTGACGAGATCAGCTCGCCTGGAGGTTTCCGGCAGAGACCTTGCCCTGCTGGCCACGCTCGAGCTCGTAGCTGATCTTCTGGCCTTCGTTCAGACCGGTCAGGCCTGCGCGCTCTACGGCGGAGATGTGTACGAAGATGTCCTTCGAACCGTCATCGGGCTGGATGAAACCGTAGCCCTTCTGGCTGTTGAACCACTTCACTGTACCTGTCGACATCGCAAGTCTCCTCTTTAGGCCTGCCAACCGCCGGATGCGGTCAGCTTCACTTTTCGTTTGGGAGAATTAGGAGTCGACGTGCGTTACTACGTAGGATCGTATCTTCCCGGCCGAAAAGACAGCCGATGCATAAGACATAAGCTCAATCGTCAGAAACACAACACATGATCTCGGCGGCAGCTCCGGGTCGGCCATTGTGGCGCCGATCGCGGCGCACGATCATGCGATCCGTCACGACCGCGAGGCCCAGATCCGTGTTCCGCCACCTGCGCTATCGCCCGTCCTTGTCGGTCGGCCTGCTCACGGCCCTGCTGGTCGGGGCGATCGGGCTGACGATGCTGCGTCTGCCGACGGCCCTGCTGATCGGCTGGGACACGGGCGTGCTCGCCTATGCCACGACGTTCCTGATCGTGGCCAGCCGCACCACCACCGCCAGCCTGAAGCGCGTCGCCGCTCTGCTCGACGAGGGTCGGTGGACGATGCTGCTGACGACGATCATCGCCGCGATCGCCTCGCTCGGCGCCATCGTGGCCGAACTCGCGCAGATGCACGGCAAGCCCCATGCAGCCTGGCTCGATGGGCTGGCCGGCCTCACCGTGCTGCTGTCGTGGATCTTCGTGCACACGATCTTCACGACGCACTACGCGCACGAGTTCTGGCGCAGCGGCGGCCTCGCCTTTCCCGGCAACGACAAACCGAACTACAGCGAGTTCCTGTATTTCTCGTTCTGCATCGCGGTCGCGAGCCAGGTCAGCGACGTCGCCACCGAATCGGCCTCGATGCGGAAACTGGTGCTGGCGCATTCGCTGGTCGCCTACCTGTTCAACACCGCGATCATCGCGCTCGGCGTGAACATCGCGGCATCCCTGGCCGGCTGACCGCGCCCGGCCGCTCAGGGCGGCACGATCTTGCCGTCCCAGTCCAGCACGCAGCCGTTCTGCCCGTCCTCCAGCCCGTCGATCACCGCAAGCAGCCGGTCCGCCGACCAGGCAGGGGTGAACAGCCGTCCGTCGGCGACGCCGCGCTGGAACGGCCGGCTCAGCGCCGTGTCCACCGTGCCGGGATGCAGCCCGACGCACAGCGTCTCGGGCGATCGGCGCTGCGTCTCGATCGCCAGGTTGCGCAGGATCATGTTCAGCGCCGCCTTGGACGCCCGGTAGCCGTGCCAGCCGCCCGAGCGATTGTCGCCGATGCTGCCGACCCGCGCCGACAGGGCTGCGAACACGCTGCGGCCGGGCCGGGCCATCAGCGGCAGCATGTGCTTGGCGACCAGAGCCGGGCCGACCGCGTTGATCCGGTAACTGCGCATCAGCGCGTCGGCATCGAGCGCCCGGTAGCTCTTTTCCGGCTGCACCGATTCGTCGTGCAGCAGGCCGGTGGCGACAACGACCAGGCGCACCGGTCCGGACAGCGAGGCCGCCGCGCAAGCGATGCTGGCCTCGTCGCCGACATCGATCCGGCCATGTCGCAGCCGGCCGTCGCCAACGTCGTCGTCAAGCATCCCGCGCGAAAGTGCCACCACCGTCGCGAAGTCCGGCCTGTCGAGCAACGCCGTCACCAGTGCCCCGCCGAGGCCGCCGGACGCGCCCACAACCACAGCCGTTCCACCCTGGATGAAGCTGCGCACTGCGCCGGTGCTACCAGCCCAGCGTGCCGGGCCCGCCCTTGAACGGACCCTTCAAATCGCGCGTGATCCAGCCGCCATAGAAGCCGCCCGGCTGGGGCGTCACCTGCTCGTCATCGACAAAGCAGGCCTGCATCGCCCCGGCAAAGACCGCCACATGATCGCGCAGCGGCAGAAAGGCCTCGGTCGGCTCCGGATAGCTCCAGGCCGCCCGTTCGGCGAGCCGGGTGCCCGACCGGATGCTCCAGTAGCGGGCCCGCCCCTTCCACTCGCAGACACTGCTGCCGGTCGCCGGCTCCAGGACGCCGTCTGCAAAGGCGTCCGGCGGCAGGTAGTAGACCGGCGGATGCGAGGTCTCCAGCACGCGCCAGGCAGCCTGCGTGGCGGCAACGATGCGGCCGGCGAACAGGATGCGGATGGCGCGATCGACCGGCAGCATTACTGGCGGCCGCGGATACTGCCAGACGTCTTCCACCCGATGACCGCCGATGGCCGGTTCAGTGTCCGACGACGTAGCCGCCTCCACCACCACCGTAAGGCCCGCGCGGACCGCCTCCGCCATAGCCGCCCCCGTAACCGCCATGATGCCGCCAGTAGCACCCCGTCATCGACAGCGTCCCGAGAACCGCAAGAACCGTCATCAAGCGTTTGATCATAATGTTCCTTGTCGTGCGCCACGAGTTACCGATGCTCTTCCCAGGAGGGCACACGGAACCGCAGGCCGGATGTCCCGTGGGACCGGCAGAAAGAGCAGCAAATTCAGTGAGGTCTCGATTGAAGCTGCAGCAGTTAGTGAGCCATCGCTAGGCGTTGACAGCGTTCGGTCGATCGTCATCCCGCGACCTGACTGATCGAACAATGCGCTGCCTCTCCACCACGATCGTCATCAGATGGATGCGGTATCGGCCTCGCCGCTGCAGCGCGCACATGTTCCTGTCAGGGCGCGCCGCTGCCCGGTGCCCCGAGCTGGATCCCGGGCTGGTTGACATAGCTGCCCGATGGCGGCGCGATGCCGGTGTTGGCGCAGGCAGTAACCGCCAGCAACCCCAGCAGCGACGCCGTCACGATAACTGTCCTGATCATGCGTTCTCCTGTGCGCCAAACGCGCCAATGCCGATCGAAGCCAGATCCGTCATGGTCCATGCGCGGCGCCAAGAGGCGTCAATCCGTTGGTATCGGCCTTCATGGGCGGTGCCGTGCCGGTCACGTCGCAGGCTGCGAGCCCGAGCAGCAGGGCCATGATCGTTGCAAGCTTCCTGGTCATGACGCGCTCCGGTTTCGAGCAGGAACGCGCGCGACGATCCGAAGATGCCGTGTTGATCAGGTCGGCCGGCTGGGTCGGTCATGATGCCGACACATGGGCGCGTGGCACTTCCGGTCGGACAGGCGCGAGGCCAACCTCGAGATCGCCTGCAATATCCCTGGGAACCAGCCGTCAGACACCGAAAGACCTGCCGCCGATTGTGGCGTCCCGTACGGGGTTCGAACCCGTGTTACCGCCGTGAAAGGGCGGTGTCCTAGGCCACTAGACGAACAGGACAAGGCCAGAACAGGCGCGCGAGTGCGGCCGTCGGCGTCTGCGTAGCCGAGGGTTCGGAGAGGGTCAAGCAACCGCCGCGTCGTGGATAAAGAACCCGGCAGTCGTGGTGTTGTTCCAGCTTTCGGCGCGCAGCCAGCCGGCCAGATGCAGCGGCGGACCGTCGCGACGCTCGAGCGCGTCCGCAAACGGGCTCTCGTGAGCGCGGAACAGCAGCGCCTTGAGCCGTGGCCCGCCACCCTCGCCCCCGACCATCAGGCGCAGCGTGTTGCCTTCGCGGCCGATCCGCTCGGCACGCAGCACGCGCACCCGCGGCAGAACGAACATCGGCTCCGCGTTGCCCATCCCGAACGGCGCCAGCCGGTGGATCTCGGCGGCAAGCGCCGCGGTCGCCGCCGGCACCGTCAGCATGCCTTCGACCACGAGGTCCTGTGCCGCCGGACGCAGCCGCGCACCGGCGAGCCGCTCGTCGAGAAAGGCGTGGAATGCGTCCAGATCGGCGGCCTGCAGCGAGAAGCCGCCCGCCATGGCATGGCCGCCGCCGGTGAGCAGCAGCCCCGACTGCCGGGCCGCGATGATCGCCGAGCCGATATCCAGCCCCTCGGTCGAGCGGCCCGAGCCCTTCACGGTGCCGTCCTCGAGGGTGGCCGCCACCAGGGCCGGCCGGTTGAAGCGCTCCTTCACCCGCCCCGCGACGATGCCGACGACACCCGGATGCCAGTCGGCGCCGGCCAGCAGCAGCACCGCGTGGCCGGCCGCGAGCTGGACTTCCGCCATCTGCATCGCCCGGTCGAGGATGCCGCTCTCCACCGTGCGGCGCTGGCGGTTCACCGCGTCGAGCCGCTCGGCAAGCGGCCCGGCCTCGGCGGCATCCTCGCACAGCAGCAGGCGCAGCCCGAGATCGGCCTCGCTGATGCGTCCGCCGGCATTGATGCGCGGCCCGAGCGCGAAGCCGCAGGTGAACGCGTTCGGCGCGTCCTTGACGGCGGCGACCTCCAGCAGGGCGTGGATGCCGGCTCTCGCCCGGCGCGCCATCACCTTCAACCCTTGCGTCACCAGCGCCCGGTTCAGCCCGGTCAGCGGCATCACGTCGCAGATGGTCGCCAGCGCCACCAGATCGAGCAGTCCCATCAGGTCCGGCGTCGGCCGGGCGCCGAGAGAGCCATCGCGACGCAGATGCCGCAGCAAGGCCACACCGGTCAGAAAGGCGATCGCGGTCGCGCACAGGCTGTTCAGGCCTGAGCCGCAATCCAGCCGGTTGGGATTGACGGTGGCCAGGATCGGCGGCACCGGCCCGTCGGCCTTGTGGTGGTCCAGCACCACCACGTCGGCCCGGCCCCGCATCTGCGACAGCGGTTCGGCAGCCGCGGTGCCGCAATCCACGCAGACCAGCAGCGTCGCACCGCGGTCCGCGAGCCCCGACAGCGCGGCGGCGTTCGGACCGTAGCCCTCGCGCATGCGGTCGGGGATGTGGGTGTGCACCACGCAGCCCAGCCCGCGCAGCAGGCTGGTGAGCAGAGCCGCGGCACAGGCGCCGTCGACATCGTAGTCGCCGAACACGCCCACCGTCTCGCCGCGCACGACGGCCGCGGCCAGACGGGCCGCCGCGACGTCCATGTCGGCAAGGCAGGACGGGTCGGGCAGCAGCGCGCGCAGCGTCGGCTCGAGATAATGCGGCGCCGTGTCCGGATCGATGCCGCGAACCGCGAGCAGCCGGCCGACCAGCTCCGGCAGCGCCAGACGCTGCGCCATCGCCAGGCCCAGCCGCTCCTGCGCGTCCCCGAGCCCGGGGACTGCGGGAGCCGCGCGCCAGATCCAGCGGCGGCCGGACAGGCTCGTCTCGACGCCCAGCACCGGCGCCGCCTGCGGCAGCGTCGGCGTGGCCGGAATGGCGGATCCGTCCGGCATCCCAGGCTAGCGGCTGCCGCCCCAGGTCTTGGTGGCGAAGTTGTGGTGGGTCTCGATGAATCGGACGGTGCCGGACTTGCTGCGCATGACGATCGAGTACGTGGTCGCCTGATCCCCGCTGCGCTGCACGCCGCGCAGCAGCGCGCCGGTGGTGACGCCGGTGGCGGAGAACAGCACGTCGCCCTTGGCCATGTCGGTGAGCGTCAGGCGACGGCGCGGATCGCCCGGATCCATCTCCTGCGCCCGCCTCACCTGCGCCTCGTCGTCGAACAGCAGCCGCGCCTGCATCTGGCCGCCGGTGCAGCGCATGGCGGCAGCGGCCAGCACGCCTTCCGGCGCGCCGCCGGAGCCGACGAAGATGTGCACCCCGCTGTCGGGCATGCAGGCGGCGATCACGCCGGCCACGTCGCCGTCGGAGATCAGCATCACGCGGGCGCCGGCCTCGCGGGTCAGCGCGATCAGCTCCTCGTGGCGGTCGCGATCGAGCGTGCACAGCGTCAGGTCGCTGATGTCGCAGTTCTTGGCCAGCGACAGGTTGCGCAGGTTCTCGGCGATCGAGGCATCGATATCCACCACCCCGTCCGGCAGGCCAGGCCCGACCGCGATCTTGTCCATGTAGATGTCGGGCGCGTGCAGGAAGTTGCCCCGCTCGGCCAGCGCCACCACCGTCAGCGCGTTCGGCGCGTTCTTGGCGGTCAGCACGGTGCCTTCGAGCGGATCGACCGCGATGTCCATCGCCGGACCGCCAGCGCCCACCTTCTCGCCGATATAGAGCATCGGCGCCTCGTCCATCTCGCCCTCGCCGATCACCACGGTGCCGTCGATGGCGACCGTGTCGAAGGCGTTGCGCATCGCCTGCACCGCAGCGCCGTCGGCCTCGTTCTTCTGCCCTCGCCCGCTCCAGTACGACGCCGCCACCGCCGCCGCCTCCGTCACCCGGACGAGTTCGAGCGCCAGGTTGCGATCGGTCTGGTAGCGAGCGCCGAGTGTTGAGGCCATGGGTGAAGCTTTCGGGTGAAGCGGTGGAAACAATGCGAACGGTGTTGCGGCTCAGCCTGCCTCGATCCGGATCATCGCGGGCGGCTCCATGACGACCTCGAGCTCGGCAATCCGCGCCAGCACGTCGCGCATCGCCAGTTCCGAGGTCTCGTGCGTGACCAGCACGATCGGCACCGCCTCGTCGGGGCTGGCGCTGGCGGCCTGGCCATGCTGCAGCATGCTCTTGAGCGAGACGCCGCAGTCGCGCAGCACGGCGGCGATCTCGGCGATCACGCCGGGCCGGTCGCGCACCGTCAGCCGCAGATAATAGTGGCCGCGACAGCCCGACATCGGCACCGAGGTCAGCGTCGAGAGCGCGCCGGAGCTGGCCCCCCAGGCCGGCACCAGGCTGCCGCGCGCGATGTCGATCAGGTCGGCCACCACCGCCGTCGCGGTCGGGCCGGCGCCGGCGCCGCGGCCTTCCAGCATCAGCCGGCCGACGAACTCGCCCTCCGCCACCACCGCGTTGAACACGCCGTCGACCTGCGCGATCGGGGCGGCCTGCGGCACCAGGCAGGGATGCACCCGCGTCTCGACGCCGTTCTCGCCGCGACGCGCGATGCCGAGCAGCTTGATGCGGTAGCCGAGCTCGGTGGCGAACCCGATATCGACCGCCCCGATCCGGCGGATGCCCTCGACATGGACGGAGTCGAAGTCGACCGGCCGGCCGAAGGCAAGTGCTGCCAGGATCGCGAGCTTGTGGGCGGCATCGATGCCGTCGATGTCGGTGGAGGGGTCGGCCTCCGCGTAGCCGAGCGCCTGCGCCTCGGCGAGCACAACCGCGAATTCGCGTCCGGTCTCGCGCATCTGGGTCAGGATGTAGTTGCAGGTGCCGTTCAGGATGCCGCCGATCCGGATCAGCCGGTCGGCAGCCAGCCCCTCGCGCAGCGCCTTGATCACCGGGATGCCGCCCGCCACCGCCGCCTCGAACGCCAGCGCCACCCCGGACCGCTCCGCCGCCGCCGCCAGCGCCGCGCCATGGATCGCGATCAGCGCCTTGTTTGCCGTCACCACCGGACGGCCGTGCGCGAGGCTGGTCTCGACCAGCGCGCGCGCCATGCCCTCGGCGCCGCCGATCAGCTCGACAACCACGTCGACGTCCGGATCGGCGGCGAGCGCCAGCGCGTCGTGATGCCAGCGCAGCGCCGACACGTCGATGCCGCGCGCCCGGCCGCGATCGCGCGCGGACACCGCCACGACCACCAGCGCGCGTCCCGCGCGGGCCGCGATCAGCTCGGCATTGACCTGCAGCAGCCGGACCGTGCCGGCGCCGACGGTGCCGAGGCCGGCGATGCCGATCCGGAGCGGCGCTGCCGCCATCACGCCCTTTCCAGCTGCACGGCATCCGCCAGCTCGCGATCAGGCAGTGCCGGGCCGGCATTGTGCGAGGACAGGAAGCTGCGGATGTTGCGGGTGGCCTGGCGCAGGCGCTGGGTGTTCTCCACCAGCCCGATGCGTACATGGCCCTCGCCGTGCTCGCCGAAGCCGAGGCCGGGCGCCACCGCAACGCCTGCCTTCTGCAGCAGCAGCTTGGAGAAGCCGACACTGCCCAGATGCGCGAACGGCTCGGGGATCGGCGCCCAGGCGAACATCGAGCCTTCCGGCGACGGCACCTCCCAGCCGGCTGCCGACAGGCCGCGGATCAGCACGTCGCGGCGCTCCTTGTACATCGCCCGCATCTCGGCGACGCAGTCCTGCGGCCCGTTCAGGGCAGCCACCGACGCCACCTGGATCGGCGTGAAGGCGCCGTAGTCGAGATAGGACTTGATCCGGGTCAGGGCGTTGATCAGGCGCGGGTTGCCGGCGGCGAACCCCATGCGCCAGCCGGCCATCGAGTAGGTCTTGGACAGCGAGGTGAACTCGACCGCCACCTCCTTGGCGCCCGCCACCTGCAGGATCGAGGGCGGCGCCAGATCGCCGAAATAGATCTCGCCGTAGGCCAGATCCGACAGGATCCAGATCTCCTCGCGTCGCGCAAACGCCACCAGCTCCTTGTAGAAGTCGAGGTCCGCGACGTAAGCGGTTGGATTTGAAGGAAAGTTCACGATCAGCGCGGTCGGCTTCGGAACCGAATGCCGCACCGCCCGCTCCAACGCGCGCAGCATGTCCTCGTCCGGCTTGGCCGGGATCGAGCGCACCGAGGCGCCGGCGATGATGAAGCCGAATTGGTGGATCGGATAGGACGGGTTCGGCACCAGGATGGTGTCGCCCGGGCTGGTGATCGCGGCCGACAGGTTGGCCAGCCCCTCCTTGGAGCCCAGCGTCGCCACCACCTCGGTCTCGGGATCGACCGCCACGCCGAAGCGGCGCTCGTAGTAGCCGGCGAGCGCCCGGCGCAGGCCGGGAATGCCCTTGCTGACCGAATAGCGGTGCGAGCGCGGATCGGCCACGGTCTCGACCAGCTTCTGCACGATGTGCGGCGGCGTCGGGCTGTCGGGGTTGCCCATGCCGAGATCGATGATGTCGGCACCGACGCTCCGTGCCGCCGCCTTCGCCTTGTTGACCTCCGCGAACACGTAGGGCGGCAGGCGACGGATGCGGTGGAACTCTTCGGTCATGGCAGGCTCTTCGCGATGCTCGGTGGGATGAACTGGCCGCTCAGTCTATCAGACCCGCCGTCGCGCCGCGACCGAATGCATCGGCCCGGATCCGGATGGCGCTCGCCGGCACGCCTTCCCGCTCCAGCGCATCGGCCACGCTGCGGGCCCGCAGCGCTGCCAGCGTCAGCGCCTGCGCCTGGTCCTGCGGCGCGTCGGAGGCGGAGTCGCCGTAGCCGTGCACGAACACGCTGCCGGCTCCCCGTCGGAGCGCCAGGGCATGCAGCATGCCGGATTGGCCGGGATCGAGCGTGTCCGACCCGGCCGCGAAGCGCAGCAGGTCGCCGGGCCGCTGCGCCAGCTCGTATTGCGGCCGTGGCGGCGGCGCGTAGGAAGGCGGCGGCGGCATCGCGATCCCGGGCAGGCCGGGTGCGGGCGGCGGAGCGGACGGGATCGGCGGCAGCGTCACCGGACCGGCATCGGCGCCGGCGGCTGCCGGAAC
>CAXTZG010000052.1:0-26917 GCA_964248625.1 uncultured Acetobacteraceae bacterium
CTGGTGATAGGCGCAGCGCGGGGCGAAGCGGCAGCCGGGCGGCCGGGCGGCGGGGTCGGGCAGGGTGCCGGGGATGCCGCGCAGCGTCAGCTGGCCGAGACGCGGCACCGCGGTCAGCAGCGCCTGGCTGTAGGGGTGGCGGGGGGCGGCGAAGAAGCGCGCGGCCTCGCCCCATTCCACCGGACGTCCGGCATACAGCACCGTCAGCCGGTCGGCATGCGCTTCCACGATCGACAGATCGTGGGTGATGAACAGCACGCCGAGCCGGTGCGTGCGCTGCAGCCGCGCCAGCAAGGCGAGGATCTGGCGGGCCACCAGCGGATCCAGCCCGGTGGTCGGCTCGTCGGCGATCAGCACGCGCGGATCGCAGGCCAGCGCCGCCGCGATCATCACCCGCTGCCGCTGGCCGCCGGAGAACTGGTGCGGGTAGTCGTCGAGGCGCCGGGCCGGCTCGGGAATCCCGACCTCGCCGAGCAGCTCGATCGCCCGCGCCCGCGCCTGCGCCCGGCTGCCGCCGCTATGCAGCCGGTGGCCTTCCGCCACCTGCGCGCCGATGGTGGCCGACGGGTTGAGCGCCGAGAGCGGGTTCTGGAACACCATGCCGATGCGGCCGCGCAGCCGGCGCATCGCGCGCTCGCTCTGCGCCAGCAGGTCGACGCCCTCGAACAGCGCGCGCCCTGCCGTCTGTCCGCCCGGCGGCAGCAGCCGCATCGCGGCCAGCGCCGCGATGGTCTTGCCAGAGCCGCTTTCGCCGACAAGCGCGGTCATCTCGCCGGGACGGACGGCGAGGTCGAGCGCCTCCAGCACCTGCACGCGCCCGCCGCCGCCGCCATGCGCCGGCAGCGACACGCCGAGCCGGTCGAGCTGCAGCACCGGCTCGCTCATCGCGTGGTGCCCGCGCGCGCCAGCAGCCCCTGGCCGATCAGCGAGGCTGAAAGCAAAGAGGCGAAGATCAGCAGGCCGGGCGGCAGGATCAGCCACCACGGATCGAGTGCCACCAGCTGCAGCGCGGTCTCCAGCAGCCCGCCCCAGCTGGTCTGCGGCGGCTGCAGGCCGAGGCCCAGAAACGACAGCGCCGACAGCACCAGGATCATGTCGCCGACCAGGAAGGTGAAGTTCACCACCAGCACCGGCGCCATCACCCGCAGCAGATGGGTGGTCGCGACATGCAGGAAGCCGCCGCCCATCTGCCGCGCCGCCTGCACGAACTCGCGGTCGCGCTGCGCCAGGGTCTCGTTGCGCACCAGCCGCGCCAGCGGCGGCCAGGAGATCAGCCCGAGCAGCAGGATCAGCGACGGGGTGGAGAGCTTCAGGATGGCGGCGAAGAAGATCAGCACCACCAGCCCCGGCAGCGCCAGCACCGCGTCCAGCAGCCGCATCAGCAGGCTGTCGAGCCAGCGCGGCCCGAGCCCTGCGGCCAGCCCGTAGCACAGGCCGGCGAGGAAGGTGGTGCAGGCGGCCGGGATCGCCACCAGCAGCGTGGCCTGCCCCGCACTCAGCAGCCGGGCCAGGTTGTCGCGGCCGATCTCGTCGGTGCCGAACGGGAACGCCGCGACCGGACGCGACAGGGCGCTGGCCGGATGCAGCGCATACGGGCTGGCGCCGTAGCCCAGCGGCAGCGCGAAGCAGAACAGCACGATCAGCAGCGCCAGCACCGTGCCGGCGGCCAGTGCGGTGCTGCCCCGGAACGCTCCCAGGCTGATCCAGCCGACCAGGGCGGCCGGACTGCGGCCGCTGAGCGGGCGGTCCGGCGGCGGGCCGCCGTCGGCGAGCGCTGCCGGCATCGCCGGGACCTGCTCAGGCATAGCCCGTGCGCGGATCGAGCAGCCCGTTGACGAGATCGGCGGCCAGGTTGCCGAGCACGGTCAGCACGCCGATCACCAGCACGATGCCGATCAGCACCGGATAGTCCTGGCTGACCGCCGACTGCCAGAGCAGCCATCCCAGGCCGGGATAGGAGAACACCGTCTCGGTGACGATGCCGCCGGCGAAGATGGTCGGCAGCGACAGGCCGAGGATGGTCACCAGCGGCCGCAGCGCGTTGCGCAGCACGTGCCGGACCAGGATGCGCGCGGGCGAGGCGCCGCGGGCGGCGGCAGAGCGCACATAGTCGCGGCCGAGCTCCTCATGCACCGACTGGGCGAAATAGCGTGACAGGGTCGGGATGGTCAGCAGGGTGATGGTGGCGGCCGGCAGGGCCAGGTGAGCCAGCGTCGAGCCTGCGGTCTGGTGCGCCAGCCTGAGATCCTCGACGCCGCCGGCCGGGAACCATTCGAGCTGCATCGCGAACCACAGGATCAGCAGCGTGCCGATGAAGAAGGAGGGCAGCGCATACAGCGCCAGTTCCAGCGCGCCGATCGCCCGGCCGATGCGTCCGGCATACCAGACCCCGTGCGCCAGCCCCAGCGCCGAGGCGATCAGCAGGCTGGCGGCCAGGGCGGTGAGCTGCAGCAGGATGGTGTTGGCCTCGTAGGAAACCAGCATTCCCGCCACCGGGCGGTTCACCAGGTAGGAGCTGCCGAGATCGAGATGCAGCAGGTTCCACAGCCAGCGCAGATACTGGCGCCAGATCGGCAGGTCGAGGCCGAAGCCATGGTTGATCGCGGCGATCGCCTCGGGCCTGGCGCCCGGTCCCAGGATCGAGAAGGCCGGGCCGCCCGGGGTCAAGTGGACCAGCACGAAGGCGAAGCTGATCAGCAGCAGCAGCGACAGCGCCGCACTGCCGGCGCGCCGCCTAAGCGTGCGGAGCATGCGCCGCCTCCGCGACGTCGGCAGGGCAGGCGAGCGGCCCCGACAGCGTCAGCAGCTCCGGCGACCACATGCTGTTCGGGCTCAGGAAGTCGGTGACGCCGCCAAGGCCCGGCCGCACCAGCAGCGCCGGCGTGGCGCCCGGCAGATACAGATGCGGCGCCTGCTCGGCCGCATAATCCTGCACCGCATGCAGCGCGTCGTCGCCGTCGCCGAACATCACGTCGCGATTGAGCGCGTCCATGTGAGCGTCGCGGTAGTGGCCGTAATTCTCCGAGCCGTCGGAGGCGAAGAAGT
This sequence comes from uncultured Acetobacteraceae bacterium, assembly GCA_964248625.1. Classification (GTDB taxonomy): domain Bacteria; phylum Pseudomonadota; class Alphaproteobacteria; order Acetobacterales; family Acetobacteraceae; genus Lichenicola. Next base: position 3,046 of record CAXTZG010000052.1, read on the forward strand.
CGTGCACGTCGGGAAAGGCCGGGATCGACCAGCTCAGGGTCACCAGGTCCCAGGGCTGCCCGTTGCCGTCCAGGGTCGCCAGCAGCTGGTTGAAGCCGATCATGTGCAGCGAGACATCCATCCCCAGCGCCCGCAGGTTGCGCTGGATCACCTGCGCCTGGATGGTGCCGCTGACCCCTTCCGAGGAGGTCTCGATCTCGAAGGCGAGGCGCTGGCCGTTCCTGGCCAGGATGCCGTCCGGCCCCGGCCGCCAGCCATCCGCGGCGAGCAGCGCCCTGGCAGCGACTGGATCATAGGACAGGTCGGGATAGCCGGCGCGGGCAGCCTCGGACTGCATGGCGCTCATCGAGCCGGGAACCGGGCCGTGATCGATCGCGCCGTGACCGGAATAGACCAGATCGATGATTTCCTGCTGGTCGATGCCGCGAATGATCGCCCGGCGCACCGACAGGTCAGCCAGGAACGGCGCCCGGGCGGAGCGCATGTTGAAGTAGCCGTCGCCGTAGGTGAAGTTCGGCGTCGGCCTGACGATGTCGAAGCCGGGCAGCCGGGCCGCGAACTTCGACAGCAGATACGGGATCGCCGCCATGTCGAGGGCGCCGGAGCGCAGCTCCTCGAGCGCCTCGTTGCCGTTCGGGAACGCCACCACCAGACGCCTGATCTGGGGATGGTGGCCGCCATAGAGCGGGTTCGGCTCGAACACCAGGTGCCGGCCGATGGCGAACTCCTTGAGCAGGAACGCGCTGTCCGACACCTTGAACAAGGCCGGATCGTTCTGCCGGCGCCTGATGTCGACCAGCGACAGGCCGGCATAGACGTGCTTGGGCAGCGGAAAGAAGACGTTGCTGAGGCCGAGCGAGATGAACCAGGCAGGGTTCACCTTGCGCACCATGCGCAGCTCGACCTGATGCGGCGACAGCGCGCGCGCGCTCCGGATCAGCGTCGGCATGCCGCCGGTGCCGTAATACACGTAGGCGGGACCGAGCTTGCGGACGAGGTCGATGGTGAACAGCAGGTCGTCGGCGGTGACCGGCACCCCGTCCGACCAGAGCCAGTCATGCAGGGTGACGATGAAGGTCAGCCCGCCATCCGGGGTGTCCACCGACTGCGCCAGCCCGCGGCTCGGGTCGGGCTTCTCGTTGCGATCGGTCCAGACCAGCGGCCGGTAGATCTGCTCGAACATCTGGTGGGCGTAGACCGCGGTGCTGAGCAGCGGGCTCAGCGACGTGACCGGCGCCGGCGGCCCGTTGCCGACGCCGGTCGGCACGATGACCGTGCCGCAGGTGGCCGGGCCGCTCGCGGCCCGGCTTGCCGCCGGAACGCCGGCAAACACCGCGCAGGCCGTCACGCATGCGACGATGGGGCTCAAAAATGAGAAGCGGGTGCGCACCTGATCGAGGTGCCAGAGCTACGTGCTCATGTCCAGAGCGCATGCCACCTCTGCCTTCAGAGCAGGGAGCACCGTCTCGGTGAACCAGGGGTTCCTGCGTTCCCAAACGGCGGTGCGCCAGGAGGGATGCGGCAGCGGGAACCGGTCCGGCAGATACCGGCGGAAGTGCCGCACCCGTTCGGTCATCAGGCCCGGGCCCAGCACGTGCGCCTGCGCGTAGGTGCCGATCAGCAGCGTCAGCCGGATGGCAGGCATCTGCGCCAGCACCCGGTCGCGCCACAGCGGCGCGCATTCCGGCCGCGGCGGCCGGTCGCCGCCCTGGGGCAGCCGCCCCGGATAGCAGAGCCCCATCGGCAGGATCGCCACCCGGCTCGCATCGTAGAACACGGTTTTGTCGAGCCCGAGCCAGTCGCGCAGCCGGTCGCCCGACGCGTCCCAGAAGGAAAGGCCCTTCTCGTGCACCACCGAGCCGGGGGCCTGGCTCGCGATCAGCACGCGCGCGGTGCGCGACACGTGCAGGATCGGCCTCGGGCCCAGCGGCAGGCTCGGCGCGCAGACCCGGCAACCGCGCACCTCGGCCAGCAGCCGGTCCAGCGCCTCGTCCGGCGTGCCGCTCATCGCGCCAGCACGTCGTCCACGAAGGCGGGCACCAGCGCGGTCGCCGGGCCGGTCAGGCTGTCGTCGAACTGCGACCAGCCGTCCGACGGCTCCAGGTTGAGCTCCACGGTGCGGGCATGTCCGCTGGCGAGCTGCACGAAGCCCGCCGCCGGATAGACGGTGCCCGAGGTGCCGATCGCGACGAACAGGTCGCATCGCATCAGCGCCCGGCTGATCGCCTGCATGTGCATCGGCTCCTCGCCGAACCACACCACGTCCGGCCGCAGGGCCGTCGCGGCGCAGGCGGGGCAGGGCGTGCCGGTGCCGGCGGGCGCGTCCCAGTCCGGCGTGGCGCCGCACGCGTCGCAGCGCAGGCGGCGCAGCTCGCCATGCATGTGCAGCAGGCGGCGCGAGCCGGCGCGCTCGTGCAGGTCGTCGACGTTCTGGGTGACGACCAGCAGCTCCCGCTCCGGGGACTGGCCGAGCTCGTGCTCCAGCCGTGCCAGCGCCCGGTGCGCCGCGTTGGGCGCCACGCCGGTCAGCTGTGCGCGGCGGCCGTTATAGAAGTCGTGCACCCGCTGCGGATCGCGGGCGAAGGCCTCCGGAGTACAGACATCCTCGATCCGCACCGTCGCCCAAAGGCCGCCCGCGTCGCGAAAGGTGTGCAGCCCGGACTCCCGGCTGATGCCGGCGCCGGTGAGGATGACGATGCGGCGCGGAGCCATGGCGGAAGGGCGTCCGCTACGGCTCGTCGGTCGGCGTCGGCTGCTCGCCGATCGTGAAGATCACGATCCGCTGGCCGGCATGGGCGAAATAGACCGAGCAGGGGATCAGCGCGCCGTCGGTAAGGGGCTGCCTCGCCTGGCTGAGATCGAACTCGGCGGTGAGCGGCTGGATCTTGTCATGCAGCGCCGGCGGCAGGTCGAGACCGTTCTGCGGGGTATGGTCGCCGTTCGGGTCATGACGGCGGGCGATGGCCGCCCGCTGCTGGTCGGTGGTGGGGGCCTGCACGTCCTCGTGCAGCGTGCCGTTGCGCAACGCCACCTGACCCGCGGTCGGGCACGCGACCCGGATCAGCCGGTCGGCCATCTCGCCGTGGTTGGCGATGATGGTGCTGAGCCGCGCGCTGGAATGCGCCGGATCGGCCTGCGCCCAGGACGGGCCGATCTGCACCACGCCGGCCACCTGGCCCGCGGCGCCGGCCGGCGTGCCCGGCGCGGTGGACAGCAGCAGCAGCGTCGCAGCCGCGCCGCGCAGGATGGCCGGTCGGACAGGCACGCTAGACGAGTTCATAATCGACCTCCGCGGTGTAGACCGGCTGATCCGGACCGGGCTGCGAGCTGAACAGCGTGAAGCTGTCCATGACGACGGGCTGCGTGCGGAGCAGGTTGTGCCGCTGCACCCAGCCGGCAAGAACCGGTTCCGCCACGCCGTCGACGCGCGCCAGCGACACGTGCGGCTGAAACCGCCGTCGCTCCGACGGCAGGCCCGCCCGCTGCAGGGCCGTCTCGATCTTGCCCTGCAGATGATCGAGGTGCTCGTTCCGCTCGATCCCCGCCCAGACGGTGCTGATCCGGCCGTTGCGCTCGAAGACGCCGACGCCGCTCAGCACGAGCTCGAACCGGCGGCCGCGCAGCGACTGCAGCGCGAGATCGATCTCGTCGGCGACGTGCGACGGGGTCTCGCCGATGAAGCGCAGCGTCAGGTGCAGGGTTTCCGGCGCCATCCACCGAGCGCCGACGAGCCCGCCGCACAGGCCGGTCAGGGTTTCGCGTAGGCTCCATGGCAGGTCCAGCGCCACGAACAGCCGCATCAGTAGGCCCGGCGGCGCCGCGAGAACAGCAGCACCACCGCAGCCAGCACCGCCAGCATCACCGTCGTGCGGGTCGAGGAAGGGACCTGGCTGGCAGCAGCGGAGCGGGTCACGGTCATGCCTCGGCTGCTGCCTCTCGGTGCGTCGCGCCGGTCGCGCGCCTCGGCATGCGAGCGTGCCCGCGCCGGTGGGTCCGGTCAACGTCCACGGGTCCCGCCGGCGCCACGGGCCGCTGTTATCCTTGACCTTGCTGGCGGAACATCCAATGTATCCACAGACGGCCGGGACGACCCGGCTGCACAGGAATCGAAAGAAAATGGCCTTCGTTCCCGACTATCGTACCACCTCTCGCGCAGCAGGCGCGGGCGCCCAGGCCGGGGTCGTGGATCTTGGGCTGCGCGCCTACATGCTGCGCGTCTATAACTGGATGGCATCCGGACTGGTGCTGACCGGGCTGGTCGCCTACGGCATCTCCCACAGCCAGCTGTCGGCGTTGTTCCACCAGACGGTGATGCTGCCGTCGGGCACGGTGGCGATCCGGCCGACCATGCTCGGCATGGTGTCGATGTTCGCGCCGCTGGCCTTCGTGCTGGTGCTGAGCTTTGGCGTGAACAAGCTGTCGCGCACGGCCGCGCAGACGCTGTTCTGGGCATTCTGCGCCGCGATGGGCATCAGCCTGACCAACCTGTTCTTTGTTTACACCGATCTGTCGATCGTCCGGGTGTTCTTTATCAGCGCCGGCACCTTCGCGGCGATGAGCCTTTACGGCTACACGACGAAGATCGACCTGACCAAGTTGGGCTCGTTCCTGATAATGGGGCTGTTCGGCATCATCATCGCCAGCATCGCCAACATCTTCATGCACAGCCCGGGCCTTTATCTGGCGGTGAGCGTGCTGGGCGTGCTGATCTTCACCGGCCTGACCGCGTTCGACACGCAGCGGATCAAGTGGAACTACAGCCAGTTCGCTTATTACGAAGGCGCCGAGGGTGCGGCGAAGCGCAGTGTCTACGATGCGCTGACCCTGTACCTGAACTTCATCAACCTGTTCACCTTCCTGCTGCAACTGACCGGTACCCGCAACAGCAACAGCTGATCCGGCGCCCCTGCTGCCAAGCGACGATGACCCCGGCCGAAAGGCCGGGGTTTTTCGTATCCGGGCCGGCATCCGCGGATGCCCGGCAATGGCGACGCAATGCGGCAGACGCGACCGCGATCCGGGACAGGGTCTGTCGACCCTGGATGCAGCGTCCGGCTGGTCAACCGGGCCGGCCGCTGACGGCCGGCCGCAGCGTATTCAGGCGATGGTCTTGAGATAGTCCGTGAGCTTGGCGGCCGCCGCGTTCTTGTCGATCCGCTCCAGCGCGCCGAGTTCGGCCGCCAGCCGGTCCATGGCCGCCTCGTAGATCTGCCGCTCCGAGAAGCTCTGGTCCGGCTGGCCGGCATTGCGGTGCAGGTCGCGCACCACCTCGGCGATCGCCAGCGGATCGCCGGAATTGATCTTGGCCTCGTATTCCTGAGCCCGCCTGGACCACATGGTGCGCTTGATGCGCGCGCGGCCCTTCAGGATCGCCAGCGCCTCGTCGAACAGCTTGCGGGTCGCCAGCTTGCGCAAGCCAGCGCTTTTCGCCTTCGCGACCGGGACGCGCAGCGTCATGCGGTTTTCTTCGAAGGTGATATGGATCAGCTCGAGCTTGTGCCCGGCGATCTCCTCCGTGGCGATGCGCTCCACCTTGCCGACGCCATGGGTCGGATAGACGACGTGATCGCCTTCCACGAACGGCTCGTCGTCGCGGGGCTTGCGGACGACGATGGGACGCGGTCTGGTGTCGGACGTCGCGTCGTCGGCCACGGGCTCGGCGTCGACCTGGTCGTCCGCCTCGATCGGTTTTGTCGCTGTCTTGGTCAGCACGTGCTCGCGGTCTCCTGCTTCGGCCCGATCGGGCACGGAACCGCCACGTCGGGACCGTCCCACGTGCTGACGACGAGGGGAGCGGCCTTCGGGCGATTTTGCGATAGTCTCAAATGATAGCACAATGCTGGTAGCGACGGAACCCTGTCGACGGCCGTGCCGAGGCCCGGTCGGACAGTCCCGCGCGGTCAGGCCAGCAGGCCGAACAGGTCGGTCGCGTTCTCGGGCTCGTCGAAGCGCGAAACGCTGATGCCGAGCAGGCGAACGCTCTTCTCGAACGGACAGACCGACTGCAGCAGGTCTGCCGCCAGGCGGCCGAGCTCGCCGCGCGTGCCGATCGCCCGGCCCGTCGAGGCCGCGCGGGTGATGATCCGGAAGTCGGAGAACTTCACCTTCAGGGTGACGGTCCGCGCCTGGCGCCCGGCGGCGACGGAGCGGGCCCAGACCTTGTCGATGGCCGGCTGCAGCGCGCTCAGCGCCTCGTCGCCGGCGACGAGGTCGCGCTCGAAGGTATGTTCGGCGCCGATGGACTTGCTCGGCCGGTCGGTCACCACCGGCCGCTCGTCCTGGCCGCGCGCGATGGCGTAGTAGTGCGGGCCGGACTTGCCGAAATGCCGTGCCAGGAACGCGGCCGAGCAGCCGCGCAGGTCGATGCCGTTGCGGATGCCGAGACGCTCCATCTTGGCCGCCGTCACCGGACCGACGCCATGGAACTGGCTGACCTTCAGGCCCTCGACAAAGCCCGGTCCCATGCGCGGCGTGATCACGAACAGCCCGTCCGGCTTGCGATGATCCGAGGCCAGCTTGGCCAGGAACTTGTTGTAGGACACGCCGGCCGACGCGGTCAGCCGGGTGTCCGCCCGGATCCGCGCCCGGATCTGCTCGGCGATCGCCGTCGCCGAGCCGAGATCCACCAGCGGCCGGGTGACGTCGAGATACGCCTCGTCGAGCGAGAGCGGCTGGATCATCGGCGTGTAGCTGGCAAAGATCTGCCGGATCTGCCGGGAAACCTCGCGATACACGTCGAAGCGCGGCGGCACGAAGATCAGCTCCGGGCACTGCCGCCGCGCGGTGACCGACGGCATCGCGGACCGGACGCCGTAGCGACGCGCCTCGTAGCTGGCGGCCGCCACCACGCCGCGCTCGCGCGAGCCGCCGACCGCGACCGGCCGGCCGCGCAGAGCCGGGTCGTCGCGCTGCTCCACCGACGCATAGAAGGCGTCCATGTCGACATGGATGATCCGACGATGATCCCGCCCGGCCGCATCCGTCACACGCCGCCTCCGCCCGACCGGCCGCTGCTCCCGCAGCCTGTTCACTATACGTTCGAGTTTGCGGTGTCGAGCAAGACCGATCGACCCGGCGTCACCCGGCGACGATTCCCCATCTCCGGGCTTGCACGGAGTCGCCTGACGGGAACACTATACGACGACGAAATGATGTCGACATGGCAAAAGCCGCGAGCCGGTCGGGCCCTTGATGCGACCCAGTCGCTCGCGCGGGCATCGCCACCCTCGGCCGGAGGCCTTGTCGGCCCGGTGTTTGCAGCGCAGCCTCGATCCGTCGATGGAGCCACCCGACCACATGTCCGCTCGTGACCCTCGCCGGCCTGCCGGCACGCCGTCAGCCACGCTGTCGTGCGGGTGCCGCCGATGACGCGGATCGACCGGGATCGCGTGGTGTTCTCGATCCTCTACAACGAGAGCCGTGAGTTCCTGCAGATCCTGGTCGAGAACTTCCTGGGCTTCACGGGCCCGGAATCGATCCTCGTCCTCAACATGCCGGTCGGGCGGGAGATCTCCTGCCAGGCGATCGAGCGGAGCGATCGGGTCTTCGTGTTCAACGGCGCGGTCAAGCGCCACAAGTTCGGCCACACGCTGCTGAATGGCCATGTCGAGACCTTCGACCATGCGCTGCGGGTGATCGGGGACTTCGATTATTTCTGCCCGCTCGCGTCCAACAGCCTGCTCGTGCGCCCATTCGACCTGGCGGCGACGAAGGCACGGCGCCAGACCCACCACCACTCCGCGTCCGTCGACGTCACCGATCCGCCCGGACACTGGTGGTGGCCGAAGTTCCGCCAGACCCCGGCGCTGGGCGAGTTCATCCAGCAGACCGGGAACATCCGGCTGCTCTGCCAGAACCAGATCGAGGGGCTGTTCGCGACGCGGTCGGACTGGGGGCTGGTGCATGCGTCGCGCGCCGAGATCGCCGAGCTCGGCAGGCTGATGGATCCCCGGGCGCGCTTCGCCCTCGAGGAGATCCTGCCCTCGACGCTGATCACCAATTTCGGCTCCAGCTTCTTCACCTATGTCTGCCGGATCCTGGGCAGCCGGGGTCACGAGCAGCCGGTGCGGATCGACGATCTGCTGGGCCTGCTCGACGACGAGCCTGCCCAGTTCTGCGCGGTGAAGTGGTTCGAGCGCAGCCCGCACGACCTGGCCGCCGTGGCGGTGGCGCAGCCCTGGAGCCGCGAGCTGCTGGCAGGCCTGCGCCACAGCATCGCCGCCGGCGACGCGCTCGACCTGCTGACCCAGCGCACGATCCTCGAGGCGGTGGTGGCGTCGCTGCGCCGGCACGAGGTGCCGCACGCCACGCAGGATGCGGAGGCACCGTTTCCCGCCCTGGCATTCGGCCAGCAGCTCACCGCGAGCCGCCAGCTGCTGGCGCTGGACGAGCGCCGCACCGCGTCAGGGGATGCAGCCGCCTACCTGGTGATGGAAGACACCGGCCATGCGCTGCGGCTCGACGTGCGCATCGGGTCGGCGGGGGAGCGGCGGATCTCGATCAATGCCGAGCGCGTGCTGGCGCCGGACGCAGCACCGGACGAGCCGGTGCTCGAGGGCTATCTGTATCTGACCCCGACAGCCGGGCTGCACGGCCGGATCGTCCGCCTGACGGTGCCGCTACCTCCCGACGCGGATCAGGAGCAGGCGGTCCGGCACGTCATCGTCCGCAGCGGACCCCACCACAAGCAGCTTCCACCGTGGCACGTGTCGGACGCGAACGGGATGCGGTCCTACTACTTCCAGCCGGTCGCAGTGGCGGAGCACGATCCCGTCTGGCTGGGCCTGCCGGTGTTCAGCCGCTGGCGCTTCGACGCCGCCCTGGACCTGATCTAGCTCCCGCCCGGCCCGCGGTCGGTTCCACCGCGCAGAAGGAGAGGCAGTCCGTGAAACGCCTGATCGTGGATCTCGACGACACCCTGACCTGTCCCGACCGGACCCGCTCCTATGCCGAGAAGGAGCCGAACCTTCCTCTGGTCGCCAGGCTGCGCGAGTACAAGGCGGACGGGTTCGAGATCGTCATCCAGACGGCCCGCAACATGCGCACGTTCGAGGGCTCGATCGGCAAGATCAACGTGCACACGCTGCCGGTCATCATCGCCTGGCTGCAGCGCCACGACGTGCCCTACGACGAGATCCATGTCGGCAAGCCCTGGTGCGGCTTCGAGGGGTTCTATGTCGACGACCGCGCGATCCGGCCGTCGGAGTTCGTGTCGCTGTCGCTCGAGGAGATCAACGCCCTGATCAGGCCGGCCGGCTGAGCGATGTCGCTGCGCCTGATCACCTCGGCCGCCTATCTGGGGCAGGAGCTGGCGGCCGAGTTCGGCAAGATCCCGCCCGCCTTCCTGCCGGTCGGCGTGTCCCGGCTCTACGACGTGCAGGCCGCCCGGCTGGGGGCCGGCGGACCCATCCATCTGACGATCCCCGAGAGCTTCGTGCCGCAGCCTTTCGACCAGCGGCGGCTGCAGGAGCTGGACGTGATCCTGGTGCCGGTGCCCGAGGGCCTGCTGCTGGGCGAGGCGATCGTCTATGCGATCAACTCCATCGACATGCCGGCGGGCCCGGTGCAGATCCTGCACGGCGACACGCTGATCGGCGAGGTGCCGGCGGGAGCGCTCGACCTGATCGGCGTCCATGACGAGGGCGACGACTATTCCTGGGCCGCGGTCGATGTCGCGGACGGGCTCGCCACCGGGCTGGAGGTGATCGCCGCCGCCGAGGGCCGCGACGACAGCCGACCGGTCGCCTGCGGCTATTTCGCCTTCGAAAGCAGCAGCCGGCTCGTGCGCGCGATCACCCGGGCGCGCGGCGACTTCATCGAGGGCCTCAACCTGTATGCGCGCGAGCGGCCGGTGCAGGCGGTGCGGATCGCGCAGTGGAACGATTTCGGTCACATCCAGACCTATTTCCGCTCGCGACGCGTCATCACCACCGCGCGGTCCTTCAACATGCTGCACATCGATGCCACCACGGTGCGCAAGTCGAGCGGCGACATGGCCAAGATGCAGGCCGAGGCCGATTGGCTCGACCGCCTGCCGGCACCGCTGCTGCCATTCAGCGCCCGGCTGCTCGAAACGGGCAGCGCGTCCGGCACCGCCTTCTACAGGACCGAATACCAGTATGCGCCGACGCTGTCGGAGCTGTTCGTGTTCTGCCAGGTCGGCCGCGCCACCTGGAAGAACATCCTGCGCTCCTGCCGGGACTTCCTGCAGACCTGCACCCGGTACGATGGCGGCGGTTCCGGCGATGCGGTGCTGGCCGAGCTCGCGGTCGCCAAGACGCAGGCGCGGCTGGAGCGCTATGCGCGCGAGACCGGGTTCGACATCGACCGGCCGACCCGCCTGGACGGCCGGCCGCTGCCCTCGCTCCGGCAGATCGCGCAGGAGGTGGCCCAGGCGATCGACCTGGCTTCCGGGCGGCCGGACACGGTGATGCATGGCGACTTCTGCTTCAGCAACATCCTGTACAACTCGCGCGCCGCACGGATCAGCGTGATCGACCCGCGCGGCTACGTGCAGGACGGGCAGCCCTCGCTGTTCGGGGACACGCGCTACGATCTCGCCAAGCTGTCGCATTCGATCGCCGGCCGCTACGACCACATCCTGGCCGGCCGCTACGAGCTGCGACGCGACGCCAGCCACGCCTTCGCGCTCAGCTTCGAGAGCAGCGCCCATCATCGCTGGCTGCGAAACTCGCTCGACGAGTTCGAGGTGGACGGGCTGCTGGCCGGCAGCCGCGGCGTGCGGGCGGTGACCGTCGGGCTGTTCCTGTCCATGCTGCCGCTGCATGCCGACCGGCCGGACCGGCAGGCGGCCTTCATCGCCAACGCGCTCCGCCTCTACGACGAACTGCAAGGACGCCCGACGTGATCGTCATCCCGATGGCCGGCCTGTCGCGCCGCTTCACCGAGGCGGGCTATCGCCTGCCGAAATACATGCTGCCGCTGCACGGCACCACGGTGTTCGCCCATGCCGTCGGCAGCTTCTCCGGCCTGTTCGCAGGCACGCCGTTCCTGTTCGTCGCACGCCATGTCGCCGGCACCGAGGCGTTCCTGCGCGAGCAGTGCGCCGCCCTGGGCATTGCCGATGCGCGGTTCGTCATGCTGGAGCGCGAGACGGCAGGCCAGGCCGAAACGGTGGAGCTCGGCCTGCGCTCGGCGTCGGTGGCGGACGGCGAGCCGGTCACGATCTTCAACATCGACACCTTCCGCGCGCGCTACGCCGCGCCCGACGCCGCCTGGTTCCGGAACTCGGACGGCTACCTGGAGGTGTTTCGCGGCAGCGGCGCCAACTGGTCCTATGTCGGCCCGGCTGCAGACGCCGCCGAACCGCTGGCCGCCCGCACGACGGAGAAGCAGCCGATCTCGGACCTGTGCTGCGACGGGCTGTATCATTTCGCCCGCGCCGGCGACTTCCGCCTAGCCCTGGAGCAGGAGCGCGCCCGTCCGTCGCTGCCGGAACTCTATGTCGCCCCGCTCTACAACCACCTGATCGCCGCCGGCCGGCGCATCCATTACGACATCGTGCCGGACGGCGTGATCACCTTCTGCGGCGTGCCTGCCGAATACGAGGCGGCGCTGGCGTCGGGCTGAGCGTCCGCCGCCTCAGTCGATGCGGTCCTCGTCGTCGACATCGTCGATCGGCCGGGGCACGCGGGTCGCCGACAGCAGCTTGAAGCCGCCCACCACGAGCAGCACGCCCACCAGGATCGGCAGCCGGGCGAGCAGCCAGCCCGTGGTCCAGGCCGGCACGTTGCTCGAGTTGACGTTGAAGGCGAGCGACCAGACGCTGACCGAGGCCATGACGAAGCCTGCCAGCATCAGGGCGACGATCAGGTAGACGCGCTTCAGCAGCATGGCGGACCTTCCAGGCGATGGGCGGCGGCTGCGGTGTCCGCCGCGAGCCGGGAATGGCGGTAGCCATAGGCGACATAGCACAGCGCGCCGATCGCCACGTAGCCGAGCAGCAGGGCCGCCGGGATCGGGTCGTGGTTCAGCAGGGCCACGGTGATGTCGATCAGCAGCGGGACCGCCATCACCAGCGCGAACAGGATGCCCAGCGCCGGCACCACGCCCACCCAGATGCCGCGGATGCGGATGCCGCCGAACGGCACCGGGAAGGGCGGCTTCAGGTCCGGGCAGGCGTTGCGCTGCCAGATCACGGTGAAGCAGACGATGCCGAACGCGGTGGTGGTGCCGAGGCTCACCAGGTCGCTGATGATGTCGATCGGCAGCATCGCCGTGGCGAAGGCGACGCCCAGGCCCAGCAGGATGGTGCCGAGCCACGGGGTGCGGAAGCGCGGATGCAGCACGCAGAACACGTGCGGCAGCAGCCCGTCGCGGGCGATGGTGAAGAAGATGCGGCTCTGCCCGTACTGCAGCACCAGCATCACCGACAGCAGCCCGGTCACGGCGCCGATCTTGACGAACAGAGCGAGCCACGGCTGGTGCATCGCGTCCACGGCGACGGCCAGCGGATCGGCCACGCCGAGCTGCCGGTAGGGCACCACGCCGGTCATCACGGCCGCCACGCAGATATAGACGACGGTGCAGATCGCCAGCGAGCTGAGGATGCCGATCGGCACGTCGCGCTTGGGGTTCTTGGCTTCCGCCGCCGCGGTGGACACCGCCTCGAAGCCGACATAGGCGAAAAAGATCACCGAGGCCGCGCGGAAGATGCCGGGGATGCCGTAGCGGAAGCCGCCCTCGTTGGGCGGGATGAACGGCGTCCAGTTGGCCGGGTGGATCGCCGAGATGCCCAGCACCACGAACACCAGCAGCACCGACACCTTCAGCACCACGATGACGCTGTTGACGGTGGCCGATTCCGACACCCCGATCACCAGCAGGGCCGTGACGATCACCGAGGCGAAGGCGCCCACCAGGTTCATGCCGTGGCCGATATCGAGCAGCGTGCTGCCGTGCGGGCCGGGCAGGGTCTGCACGTAGGAGGTCGAGTACCAGGCCGGGATGTTGAGGCCGAAATCCTGCAGCAGGCTGGTGGCGTAGCCGGAGAAGCCCGCAGCCACGCCGGCGCACGAGATCCCGTATTCCAGCAGCAGCAGCCAGCCCACCACCCACGCCGCGAGCTCGCCCATGGAGGCGTAGGCATAGGTGTAGGCCGAGCCGCTGACCGGCATGGTGGAGGCGAGCTCGCCATAGGAAAGGGCTGTGAACACGCAGGCGAGGCAGGCGACCACGAACGACAGCAGGATTGCCGGGCCGGCATAGTTGGCGGCTGCCGTTCCGGTCATGACGTAGATGCCGGCGCCGATGGTGGAGCCGATGCCGAGCATGGTCAGGTTGAGCGCGCCCAGGCTGCGCTTCAGCCCGTGCGAATGGGTCTCCGCCTCGATCTGCGCCAGCGTCTTGCGCAGGGACAGCCGGCCGGGCTGGCGCGGCAGGCGGCCCTGGCGCGTGGTGATGCTCATGCGCCAGGCGGGCCGGGCATGGGCGGGCAGTCGAACGATCCGGTAGGCCACTGCATGGATGCCATGCGCTGATCGTATGCAAGAGCAGGACCGGGGGTTCAAGTGGCCGGGCCGCCGCCATTCCTTCCCGGCCCGGATCGGCTGTAGCATCGGGCCATGAAAGCGCCGCTCGCCGTCGTGACGATGGTCTATAACGAGTCCGTCTTCCTGCCGGCCTGGCTCCGCCATTTCGCGGCCGAGGTCGGATCGCAGAACTGCTTCATCCTCGACCACGGCTCGACCGACGGCAGCACCGACCCCGCGCGAGTGCAGCCGGCGAGCGTGGTGCGCATTCCCCGCTCGCCGCAGGACGACAGCCGCCGGTGCGGCTTCGTGTCGGACTTCTGCGCCTCGCTGCTGAACTGGTTCGAGGCGGTCATCTACACCGACGTCGACGAGCTGCTGGTGGCCGATCCGGCAGCCTTCGGCTCGCTGACGGCGCTGGCTGCCGCGACCGACGCCGGCGCGGTGCTGACGGCGATCGGCTTCGACGTGGTGCACGTGCCGGAGCTCGAGCCGCCGCTCGACTGGGACCGGCCGGTGACGGCGCAGCGCGACTGGCTCCGCTTCAGCAGCGCCATGTGCAAGCCGGTGCTGATCCGCAGGCGGGCTGCCTGGGCGCCGGGCTTCCACAACATCGACGCGCCCCCCTGCTTCGCGCCGCTGTTCCTGTTCCACCTGCGCTATGTCGACCTGGCATCGGGGCTCGCCCGCCTCGGCCGCACGCGGACGCAGCCCTGGATCACGCCGGAGGCGGGAGCGCACCAGCGCATGCCGGACTCGCACTGGGAAGGCATGCTGCGCGCCATGGCGGGCCTGCCGCGGCGGGACGACGCGACGCTGCTGCCGGACGATCCGGTGCTGGCGCGCTGGCGCGACCGGGTGCTGGACAGCACCGCCTCGCGCACCAACGACGTGTATCGCATCGACCTGCACCTGAGCGGCGACGAGCTTTGGCGCGTCCCGGACCGCTTGCGCGGCAGCTTCTGAACCCCGCAGGCCCCGGAACCGCCCCGGTGCCGCCGCCGTTTCCTGCCGGTCAGAAGGAGTGTCGCCATCATGCGCAACATCGGGATGCGGCGCCAGGCGCCGTGGTTCGCCGCAAGCCTGCTGCTCGGCGTGGCTGGCAGCCCGGCCCTGGCGGGCGCCCAGACCGTGCCGCAGGACGGGGTGCTGACGCCCGGCAAGGTCGCGTCGCCGCCGGATCGCGCCGGCAGCGCTGCGGGCGGCGTGTCGCGCGGCGTCATCACCCCGAAGGGCGGCATCGATCCGGGCATGACGGTGAAGGCGCCGCATCTGCCGCAGCAATCGACGCCTGTCATCCATCCGCAGCGGACGTCGCCGGACGGCGGCACGGTGGTCGTGCCGAAATAGCCGCCGCTTCCAAGGCGACCGGCGGGCATCCCGTGCGCCGCCGGAGCCCGGTTCAGGTCTTCGGGCTGGCCTTGCGGGACTTCGGAGCCGCTGCCGGGCGCGGCGCCGGCTTGCTGGCGGACTGATCGGCAGCCGGCCCGGCAGCCCCGGTATCCGGATCGTCGGCGACCTTGGCGCGCGCGCCCTGGCGAGTTGCCATGGGCGTCGGCTGGGCCTCGCCCTGGTCGGCGAACCGATCGGGGAACTCGCCCAGGTTCTCCTGGATGAAGGCCTCCTCCACCGGCTCCGTGCGCGTCGGGTCGAAGCCGGGCAGGGTGGTCGGGTTGGGCAGCTGCGCGGTGCCGGTGCTGTCCTCCATGCCGATCAGCTCGCGCGCGCGCTCCCAATACTCGTCATGGCGCCCGTGCGGGCGGCCATCGGCTTCCCAGAGATGATAAGCGCGCTGCTTGATGCGCTCGTCCCGTTCCGGACTGTTCTCGAGCGGATTGTCGGACATCGTCTTCCTCCGAAGGGGTGGCAAGCCACCGGGATAGGGCCAAGCGTCGCAAGACCGGGCCGGTTCCGGAAGCCCCCGCCCGCGATCTTCCGGCCGGGGCTTTCCGCCGGGCCGCGCCATCGCCATTTCCCATGCGTGACCCGAGGCCGCCACCACCACGCCGCGCCCGGAGCAGAACCGGAAGGAATCCCGATGTCCGATACCGCAGCCACAACCGTGTCGCCGGCCGAACGCCGCACCGCCGTCCTCGGCGGCGGCTGCTTCTGGTGCCTGGAGGCCGTCTACAGGGACCTCGACGGCGTTTCCGACGTGCTGTCGGGCTATGCCGGCGGGCAGACCGCGAAGCCCAGCTACGAGCAGGTCTGCTCCGGCCGCACCGGCCATGCCGAGGTGGTCCGGGTCACCTACGACCCGTCGGTGCTGAGCTACGAGGACCTGCTGCGGGTGTTCTTCTCCATCCACGACCCGACCACGCTCAACCGCCAGGGCGGCGACTCCGGCACGCAGTACCGCTCGGTGATCTTCACCGCCTCGCCGCAGGAGCGGCAGGCGGCCGAGACGGTGATGGGCGAGATCGCGGCCGCCGGCATCTGGGACGGGCCGATCGTCACCGAGCTCGCCGAGCTGCCCACCTTCTATCCGGCCGAGGCCGAGCACCACGACTATTTCGCGCTGCATCCCGGCGCCGGCTATTGCCGCGTGGTGATCGCGCCGAAGGTCGCCAAGTTCAGGAAGCAGTTCTCCGAGCGCCTGAAGCAGCGCCAGGCCGGCCGGCTGGCCGGCTAGGCGTCGTCCTCGTCGAGAAAGAACTGGTCGGCCTCCTCGTCGAAGTCGAACAGCTCGGCATAGCGCGCCCAGCCGATCACCGTCTGCAGGGTCTGGCGCGCATAGTCCGGCGACATGTGGTCCTCGAGCTCGTCGCGAAAGCGTTCGGCGCGCGAGCGGTGGTTCCAGCGCTCGTCCAGCACCTGCCGGATCCCGCTGACCACCGGCAGGTTGGCGGTCAGGCTGGTGCGCAGGATCTGCTTGCGCTCGTCGAGGTCGCCCTGCACGAAGCGCAGGCCGTCCGAGGTCAGCCTGATGTCGCCCTCCTCGAGCTCGGCAAAGCGCAGCATCTGCAGGCTCTCGCCCAGCGGCAGCAGCTCGTCGAGCTCGAGCTGCAGCGTGCCGGCCAGCAGCGGCAGGTCGGCGCGGCCGCGATAAGGCTGCTCGGCCAGCGTCTCCATCAGGCCGGCCATCAAGTTCATCGGCAGCTCGGGCAGCGCCTGGCTGAAAGCGGGCGCCGCCTTCTTCGCATCCTCGGCGAGGCCGGCCGGCGGCGGCGTTTCGCGACGGGTCATCAGGCCGTAGATCCGGTCGACGAACTGGCGGAACGCCGGATCGTGGCGGTTGCGCGGATGCGGGAACGGCACCGTCAGCTCGTGCGCCACCCGCCCGGGATTCGACGAGAACACCAGGATGCGGTCGCACATCAGCACGCTCTCCTCGATGTTGTGGGTGACGATCAGCACCGCCTTCACCGGCAGCTTCTTTTCCGACCACAGCTCGATCAGGTCGGTGCGCAGATTCTCGGCCGTCAGCACGTCCAGCGCCGAGAACGGCTCGTCCATCAGCAGCAGGTCGGGATGCACCACCAGGGCACGGGCCAGGCCCACGCGCTGGCGCATGCCGCCTGACAGCTCCTTTGGATAGGCGTTCTCGTAGCCGCCGAGGCCGATCAGGTCGATTGCCGCTTCCCCGCGCTCCTCGCGCTCGGCGCGGCGGATGCCCTGGGCCTCCAGGCCGATCTCGACGTTCTCCTGGACGGTGAGCCAGGGGAAGAGGGCGAAGGACTGGAACACCATGGCGACGCCCGGCGCGGGGCCGCGGAGCGGCTTGCCGCGCCAGAGGACCTCGCCGGCGGTCGGCGCGATCAGGCCCGACACGATCCGCAGCAGCGTCGACTTGCCCGAGCCCGACCGGCCCAGCAGCCCGACGATCTCGCCCGACGCCAGGGTCAGCTCGACATCGTCGAGCACCACCAGATCGGCGCTGCTTTCCTTGTGGTAGGCCTGGCGGCAGTTGCTGACCTGGACCAGCACGTCGCCGGCGTCGTCCTGCGCGACCGATGCGGGCACTGTCGTATCCATCGGCTTGGGCTCCTCAGGCGAAGGTGAGGCGGCGGCTGGCGAACGCATACATCGGGCGCCAGACGATCCGGTTGAACAGGATGACGAAGCACGACATCACCACCATGCCGAGCGCCACCTGCGGCGTGGAGCCCTTCATCGTGGCCTGGGCGATGTAGCTGCCCAGCCCCGTCGCGGTGATGGTGGTGGTGCCCCAGCTCGCGACCTCGGAGTTGATCGCGGCGTTCCAGGCGCCGCCCGAGGCGGTGAGCGCGCCGGTGACATAGTAGGGGAAGATCCCCGGCAGCATGACCCGGACCCACCAGCGCCAGCCGCTGATCTGGAAGTTGCGCGCCGCATCCAGCAGGTCGCCCGGAAAGGCCGCGGTGCCGGCGATCACGTTGAACAGGATATACCACTGCGTGCCCAGGATCATCAGCGGCGTCAGCCAGACGCTGCTGTTGAGCCGGTAGTGCACGATCGCGACCACGAAGATTGGGTAGAACAGGTTCGCCGGAAACGCCGCCATGAACTGCGCGATCGGCTGGACCCGCCTGGTCCAGACCGGGCGAAGGCCCAGCCAGACGCCGATCGGCACCCAGATCAAGGTCGCCAGGGTGATCATGGTGACCACCCGGATCAGCGTGTAGACGCCGAGCAGCGCCACGTGCCCGACCTCGGCCACGCTCAGGTTGGCGCGCGCATAGTCCGCCACCTGCCAGGCGGCGACGACGGCGAGCACCCCCAATATGACGTACCAGATCCCGTCGCCGATCCGTCTCGGCACCAGCGACTGCCGGCGCGCCGACGGCCGCGGCCCGAGCGGCAGGCCGCCGACCGAGGTCAGCATGTCGCCGAACAGGCGGCTCGCGCGGTTCAGCAGCCGGGTCCGGCGGAGCAGCGCCAGCATCCACGGATCCTCGGCCACCGCGCCCGCTGTGGTCTCGAAACGGAACCGCGCCGACCAGGCGACCAGCGGACGGAACAGCAGCTGGTCGTAGAGCAGGATCACCACGAACATGGTGAGGATCGCCTCGAACACCGCGAACAGGTCCCGCTGAGCCACCGCCTGGGCGATGAACGAGCCGATGCCGGGCAGCGCGATGTTGGTGCTGCCGACCGAGAACGCTTCCGCCGCGACGATGAAGAACCAGCCGCCCGACATCGACATCATGGTGTTCCAGACCAGCCCGGGCATGGCGTAGGGCACCTCGAGCCGCCAGAAGCGCTGCCAGGCGGACAGGCCGAAGCCGCGCGACACCTCCTCCAGATCGGCCGGCACCGTCTTCAGCGACTGGTACATGCTGAAGGCCATGTTCCAGGCCTGGCTGGTGAACACCACGAAGATCACCACGAGCTCGGCGCCCAGCACCCGGCCGGGAAACAGGCTCATGAAGAACACGTAGGTGAAGGTCAGGAAGCCCAGGATCGGCACCGACTGCAGGATGTCGAGGATCGGCACCAGGATCGGCCCGGCGCGACGGCTCTTGGCCGCCCAGACCGGGTAGGTGAAGGTGAACAGCAGCGAGGCGAGCAGGGCTGCGAACATGCGCAGCGTCGTGCGCACCGCATAGCCCGGCAGGTAGGCGGCACTCAGATGGATCTGGGCCGCATCCGGCGCCGAGAGCGGTCCGAGCGTGTGGCGGGCGATGCTGCCGATGCCGACCGCGCAGCCCAGCATGACCAGGATCGCCACGAGATCGAAGATGTTGGGACGGGTCTCGACGGAGGCATTGGACACGCGCATGGCGGCAAAGCGCAGTGGCAGCATGGAGCCCCGTTTCAGTGGATGTCAGTCCATCGTGCCGGGGGCTTTACCCCACCTCGGGGGCCGTTGCCAGACGACCGTATTGTGACGCGTCAGGCCGGCGGCGGCCGGGTCTTGCCGAGACCGGTGCTGCCGAAGCCGCCGGCCGCGCGGGCGGTGTCGTCCAGCGTCTCGACCTCGTGCCACGCCGCCCGCAGCACCGGCGACAGCACCGCCTGCGCGATGCGGGCGCCGCGCTCGATGGCGAACGGCTCGCTGCCGGCATTCATCACGATCACCTGCAGCTCGCCGCGAAAATCCTCGTCGATGGTTCCCGGCGCGTTGGGCAGCACGATGCCGTGCCGGAGCGCCAGGCCCGAGCGCGGGCGGATCTGCAGCTCGTGGCCGGGCGGCAGGGCGATGGCGAGCCCGGTCGGCACCAGGGCGCGCGCCCCGGGCGCCAGCAGCAGCGTCTCGCTCACCGCCGCCAGCAGGTCCATGCCGGCAGCCCCTTCGGTGGCGTAGGCCGGCAGGGCCAGGCCGACGGCATGGGGCAGGCGGCGGACCTGGATGCTGCGGACCGGCGCGCTCATGACGGCGCGCCCGCGGCCAGGCAGCCGGCGATGCGGGCGGCGAGGCGCTGGGCGACCGCCCGCTTGTCGAGCCGGGGCCAGGATTCCGTGCCGGCCTCGGTGATCAGGTGGACCTCGTTCTCCGCCCCGCCCATGACCCCGCTTGCGGCCCCGACATCGTTGGCGACGATCCAGTCGCAGCCCTTCTGCAGGCGCTTCTCCGCCGCATGGGCCAGCAGCGCGTCGGTCTCGGCGGCAAAGCCGACGACGAGACGCGGCCGCGCCGGGCCCGGCACGGAAAGCTCGGCCAGGATGTCGGGGTTGAGGACGAGCGCCAGCGGCGGCGGCGGCAGGCCGGGCCGCTTCTTGAGCTTGGCGGCGGCCACGGTCTCGACGCGCCAGTCGGCGACAGCCGCGGTCAGCACGGCGATGTCGGCAGGCAGGGCCGCCCGGCAGGCGTCGAGCATCTCGCGCGCGGTCTCGACGGCGACGCGCGCGACGCCGGCGGGAACGGGCAGGGCGGTGGGTCCGCTCACCAGGGTCACGCCGGCGCCGCGTGCGGCAAGCGCCTCCGCGATGGCATAGCCCTGGCGGCCGGAGCTCCGGTTGGCGAGGTAACGCACCGGATCGATCGGCTCGTGGGTCGGGCCGGCGGTGACCAGCGCATGGCGGCCGGCGAGATCCTGCGGCACCGCGCCGCGGGACAACAGCAGCGCCGCGATCGCCGACACGATGTCCGCCGGCTCGGCGAGGCGTCCGGGACCGACCTCGTTGCAGGCCATGACGCCTTCCTCCGGGCCCACGACATGCACGCCGCGCGCGCGCAGGGTGTCGAGGTTGGCTCTCGTCGCCGGATGCGTCCACATGCGGACGTTCATCGCCGGTGCCACCAGCACCTCGGTGTCCGTGGCGAGCAGCAGGGTGGTGGCGAGGTCGCCGGCCTGGCCGGTGGCCATGCGCGACAGGATGTCGGCGGAAGCGGGGCAGACGACCAGCAGATCGGCGGAGCGGGACAAGGCGATATGGCCCATCTCGCTTTCCTCGGTGAGGGACCACAGGGTGGTGTGCACCGGCTGGCCGCTGAGCGCCTGCAGCGAGAGCGGCGTGACGAACTGCGCGCCCGCCTCGGTCAGCACGCAGCCGACGGCGCAGCCGCTGCGGGTCAGCAGGCGGATCAGCTCCAGCGACTTGAAGGCGGCGATGCCGCCGCTGACGATCAGCAGGACGCGCCTGCCATGCAGCCCGTCATGGACGGCAAGGCTCACAGGCGCCAGCCGGAATGGATCGCGGCGATGCCGCCGGACAGGTTGCGCACGGCGACGCGGGCGAGGCCTGCCTTGCTCATCATCTGCGCCAGCGCCTCCTGGTCGGGAAAGGTGCGGATGCTTTCCGCCAGATACTGGTAACTCGCCGCGTCGCCGGCAATCGCCTGGCCCAGGCGCGGCAGCACGCCGAACGACCAGGCGTCGTAGACCGGCGCCAGCACGGCCACCTGCACGCGGGAGAACTCCAGGCAGAAGAAGCGGCCGCCCGGCCTGAGCACGCGCCTGGCCTCCGACAGCACCGCGTCCTTGTCGGTGCAGTTGCGCAGGCCGAACGCGATCGACACCCGGTCGACGCTGCGGTCGGGCAGCGGCAGCCGCTCGGCGTCCGCGACCAGGAACCGCAGACCCGCGATCAGCGCCCGGTCCACCGCGCGCGCATGGCCGACGGTCAGCATGGCGGCGTTGATGTCGGACAGGATGGCGGGCCCGCCGCCGCCGCGCAGCCAGCCGAAGCTGATGTCGCCGGTGCCGCCGGCCAGGTCGAGCAGGGACAGAGACGGCCGCGGCCCCAGCGCCTGGATGAACAGCCGCTTCCAGACGCGGTGGATGCCGAGCGACATCAGGTCGTTCATCAGGTCGTATTTCGGCGCCACGCTGTCGAACACCGCGCGCACCATCGGCTTCTTCTCGGCCAGAGGCACGTCGCGGAAGCCGAAGTCCGCGGTGGGGCTGCCCGCGTGCCGGGCATCGTCGGAAGGGGAGACGGGTCGCGGATTGTCGCTCATGGGGTCTGCATATAGCCTGCGTCGCACCCATGCCGGAACTCCCCGAAGTCGAGACCGTGATGCGCGGGATGCGGGCGCATCTCGAAGGTCACACCATCATCCGCGCCGAGATGCGCCGCGCCGACCTGCGCTGGGCGATGCCGCCGCAGCTGGCCGGGCGGCTGCGCGGCGCGCGGGTGCTGGGCTTCCGGCGGCGCGGCAAGTACATCCTGATGCGGCTGGATGGCGGCGACAGCATGCTGCTGCATCTGGGCATGTCGGGACGGGTGAAGCTGAGCTGGCTCGATCCGGCGGTGGCGGTCGAGGTCGGCCGGCACGAGCACGTGGTGATCGAGACCGACCAGGGCTGCCGCTTCGGGCTGGTCGATCCCAGGCGCTTCGGGGCGATCGACCTGGTGGCGACCGCGGCCGAGGACGAGCACCGGCTGCTGGCCGGCATGGGTCAGGAGCCGCTGGAAGCGGGCTTCACCCCGGCGCTGCTGCTGGCAGCCTTCGCCGGACGCCGGACCAACCTGAAGGCGGCCCTGCTGGACCAGCGCATCGTGGCAGGACTTGGCAACATCTATGTCTGCGAGGCGCTGTTCCGGGCCCGGCTGTCGCCGGAGCGGGAAGCCGGCAGCCTCGCCGGCGCGCAGGCAAGGCGGCTGGTCACGGCGGTCCGCGCCGTGCTGGAGGAAGCGATCGCCGCCGGCGGATCCTCCTTGCGCGACTACGTGCAGCCCGACGGCGAGCTCGGCATGTTCCAGCACGCCTGGCGGGTCTATGGCCGCGAAGGCGAGCGCTGCGCCGAGTGTCCCGGGCCGCCGGGCTGCGAGGGGATCGGCCGCATCGTGCAGAGCGGCCGCAGCAGCTTCTTCTGCCCGCGGCTGCAGCGCTGAGGTCGCCCGCGCGGAACGGGCCTCGCTTGACTTGGCGCCGGGGCGTGGCCTAGAAGACCGACCCTTCGCCGGCACTGCCGCCCCACCGGGCGGTTGCTGCCGCCCACCGACACGCGCTGAGATCGAACAGAGAGCCAATGGCGAACACCGCATCCGCGCGCAAGCGCATCCGGCAGACCGAAGTCCGCACCGCACGCAACGCCGCGCGCAAGTCGCGCATGCGCACCTTCATCAAGAAGGTCGAGACGGCGATCGCGTCCGGCGACAAGGAGCAGGCGGTCGCGGCGTTGCGCGTGGCGCAGCCCGAGATGCAGCGCGCGTCCGGCAAGGGCATCGCGCACGCCAACACCATCTCGCGCAAGATCTCGCGCCTGTCCGCGCGCATCAAGTCGCTCGCTGTCGCCTGAGCGTCACACCGCGTCTTTAGGTCGCTCCGGCAACGGCCGGAGCCTGGACTCGGGACAGGCCATGTGCATGCACATGGCCTGTTTTCGTTGCGGCAACGGCGTCGGGCTGTCAAGCACACCGTAACGTGTAGGCACGTCGCAATCTTTCGACTTGACCATGCGGCGGCCTTGAAGTTTGCGATTTCGACACAGATTCCCGTTGCCTCGCACAGCTCCCCGGGCATAGTGTCGGGGACGGTCATGACGCCGACCGCCCGCTGTAACGAACGGCATTCCCTCGCCTGTCGCGCTCAAACGCACCGTAACTCGCGGACGGTGTCGTATTGCGCGCGTATCGGCAAAGTTGTCGTTCGTCGCAGGGGCGTCATCGTTTGTGACGGGGGGGATGGAGTGAGCGTGACGTCCAGCAGGCATGAATCCGGCACGCTGGATGGCGCGCTGGCAGATCACCCGATCGGTTCCCGTCTCGTTGCGGACGCCCATCCGCTTGCCGACCACTGGACACGGATCTGCGGCCGGCTGCAGGCCGAGGTGGGCGAGGTCGAGTATCGCACCTGGCTGCGCCAGATGACCCTCGGTCCGGTCGATCACGACGAGATCACGCTGTATCTGCCGACGCGGTTCCTGCGCGACTGGGTCCGCAGCCAGTACGGCGACCGCCTCGGCACGATGTGGCACGGCGAGATCACCGAGATCCGGCGGGTCGAGCTGATGCTCTCGCCCGAGGCGCGTGCGACCGCGGCGGCGCCCGCGGCCTCGCAGGCGCCGACCGAC
>CAXTZG010000053.1:0-13092 GCA_964248625.1 uncultured Acetobacteraceae bacterium
ACGCGGCATCCTGGCGGCCGCCCGACCTGCCGGCCGCCGGGCGCCTGCGATCGAACAGCCGGCGCAGCGTCGCCCGCGCCTGCGCCCGGCGCAGGCAGTCGGCGGCCGGCTCGAGGCTGTCGTCCAGCAGCTCGTCCTGCCGGATCATTCGCCGGGCGATGGTCTCGGCCATGCCGCCGGGCGCACGCCCCTGCGTCCGGCCCGACACCGTCACCACCACGTCGGGCGCATGGCGGATCGCCACGTCGACCCGACGGAGTGCCGCCAGGAAGCCGCGATCCTCGCCCGACGGCAGTGCCGGCACCCCGCCCGCCTTTTCCCAGGCCCGCACGGTGACCGCGATGCTGGCGCCGGAATGCTCGGTGTGGCGGGGCCACGGGTCGTCCGCGTCCGGATCGACGAGGTCGTGGATGCGGTCCAGCACGGTCCCGTAGGCGACCTCGACGACGTCGTCCTCATGCAGGTAGGCCGGGATGTCGGCGGCCTCAATCGCGTTGCACTCGGCCCGCCCGCAGACCGCCTCGGGACCGAGCGCCAGTGCGTCCAGGTTGGCGGCGAGCCAGTTCGGCGCCACCTGTCCGTCGGCGTCGGTGGTGAACAGGATGCCGTCCGGTCCAGCGAGCCCTGCCGCAAGCTGCATCGCCTCGCGCCGTGCGGTGCCGGCATGGGCGATCCGGGACGGATACTGGCGCTCGGCGCACAGCACGGCGAAGGGCAGCGACGGCGCCAGGCGCCTGACCACGTCGGCGGTGCCGTCGGTGCAGTTGTTCAGCAGCAGCACGACGTGATCGAGCGCCACCCCGCGCTGCTCGCCGAGTGCGCGCAGGCAGTCGCCGATGCGCTCAACCTCGTCTCTGACCGGAATCCCCGCCACGAGTGTCGGCATCGAGGTGAGGAGGCGATCGCGCACTGGGTGGTTCCGGAACTGGGCTGCAACCGGTTCTAAACCGTTGCGGTCCCGCCGGTTCCGGAGCGGCCGGCTGACGATTGCTTGTGACCGGCCGGCCCCTGCTTCTCCGGTGGCACACCCGGTGCTAGGGGTCGCGCGACCCGCGCCACACCGCCCCCAAGGAGCCCGCATGGCCATCAAGGACGTCAAGAAGGTCGTGCTCGCCTATTCCGGCGGCCTGGATACCAGCGTGATCCTGCGCTGGCTGCAGACCACCTATGGCTGCGAGGTGATCACCTTCACCGCCGACCTCGGCCAGGGCGAGGAGCTGGAGCCGGCACGCCGGAAGGCCGAGCTGTTCGGCGTGAAGCAGATCTTCGTCGACGACCTGCGCGACGTGTTCGTGCGCGACTTCGTGTTCCCGATGTTCCGCGCCAACACGCTGTACGAGGGGCAGTACCTGCTCGGCACCGCGATCGCGCGGCCGCTGATCGCGCAGCGCCAGATCGAGATCGCCGAGATGGTCGGCGCCGATGCGGTGGCGCACGGCGCGACCGGCAAGGGCAACGACCAGGTCCGCTTCGAGCTCAGCTACTACGCGCTGAAGCCCGACGTGACGGTGATCGCCCCGTGGCGCGAGTGGAACCTCACCTCGCGCACCCGGCTGCTGGCGTTTGCCGAGGAGAACCAGATCCCGATCTCGCGCGACAAGCGCGGGGAGGCGCCGTTCTCGGTCGATGCCAACCTGCTGCACTCCTCGTCGGAAGGAAAGATCCTCGAGGATCCGGCTGTGGCGCCGGACGAGGTGGTGTTCCAGCGCACCATCAGCCCCGAGATGGCCCCCGACGTTGCCACCGAGATCACCATCGACTTCGTCCGCGGCGATCCGGTGGCGGTGAATGGCGAGGCGCTGGGGCCGGCGGCGCTGCTGGCCAGGCTGAACGAGCTCGGGCGGGCGAACGGCATCGGGCGGCTCGACCTGGTGGAGAACCGGTTCGTCGGCATGAAGTCGCGCGGCGTCTACGAGACGCCCGGCGGCACCATCCTGCTGGTCGCGCACCGGACCATGGAAACGATCACGCTCGACCGCGAGGCCGGCCACCTCAAGGACAGCCTGATGCCGCGCTATGCCGAGCTGATCTATAACGGCTTCTGGTTCAGCCCGGAGCGGCGGATGCTGCAGGCGCTGATCGATGCCAGCCAGGCAAGCGTTTCCGGCCGGGTGCGGCTGAAGCTCTACAAGGGCAACGTGATCGCGGTCGGACGCGAAAGCCCCAACAGCCTGTACGACACGCGCGTGGTGACGTTCGAGGACGACCAGGGCGCCTACGACCAGGTGGATGCCGCCGGCTTCATCAAGCTGAACGCGCTGCGGCTGCGGCTGGGAGCGGCTGCGGGGCGCAAGGGCGGCACACTCTGAGCCGCCCGCCGGGCTGACGCCTGGCTGCCCTGCAGGCGGCCAGAACGCGCTTTGGGCTCCGGTTGGGTCGGTGCACGATGCGTGCATGACCCGGAAACAGAGCATGATCCTGCGCGCAATTTATATGGAACCCGTGCCCGACTATCTCGAATGGGAGCTGATCGCCCGCTTCCTCATGACCCTCGGATGCCGCCTGCTGGACGGGTCCGGGACGCGGGTCCGCTTCATGCAGCGCGGCGTGGTGGGCACGTTCCAGCGCAACGGGCCGCTGATCCGGCGCCACCAGATCCTCGACGTGCGCGAGTATCTCGCCGCGGCCGGGTTCCGGCCATGACGGTGCTCAGCTGCAAGGGCTTCCAGGCCAGGATCACCTTCAACGCCGCCGACGGGCTGCTGGTGGGACGGATCGCCGGGATCACCGACGTGGTGGGCTTCCATGCCGACAGCGTCGCTGCGCTGAAGGCGGCGTTCGAGGCGGCGGTCGACGACTATGTCGAGACCTGCGAGCGCTACGCCAAGCTCCCCGAGCGCCAGTTCAGCGGCCGGGTGACGCTGCGGCTGTCGTCGGAGCTGCACGCCTCGGCGGCACTGGCAGCCGAACTGCGGGGGATGAGCCTGAGGCGGTGGCTGGAGAACGCGATCGGCACCGCGGCTGAGGTCGATCTGGGCGCACCGTGACGGTGCCGGGTCGATCCTGAGCCACGGCTGCCACGGCTCGCCGAAAGCCCGCATCCTGGCACCGCACACGGACAGGCTGCCTGCGGTTTCGTTGCGCTTCAACAACGTGACCGCCCATGCCATGCAGCCACACCAGGTGGTGGGACGCGCCCTGCTGGGCCAGCCGGCGACAATGATTTCGAGGCTGGTCTCTCCTGGCCGGGCACGGCCCCAGCGCATGAGACGATCCCGTCCCGCGGGCGCCGCCATGTCGAAATGTTTTCCGCTTCAATGCGGATTCATGATGACCATCACTCGGTCATTCGCTAATCCAATCGCATCGTTCGATTGTGGAACGATTTTCATCCCGCAACTGCCCGTTTGCGCTGCTCCAGAGGTTCCATGGCCAACACCTATGTCACCGAGACGCTCAAGAACGCGGTGTTCAGCGACGGCTCCATCCTGAGCGGCACCTTTACCGCCGAATACAATGCCAGCGGCGGATTGATCGCCATCGTCAATCCGAGCTTCATCATCACGCCGACCAGCGGGGTCGTGACCAGCTTCACCAGCGCCAAGGTCGCCACGACGAGCGGATCGTTCGAGCTGACCGCCGCCACCGGCAGCAACACGACCTATTCGAACCTGAACATCGACTGGTCCGGCGAGACGCCGACCACGCTGAACGCCACCAGCGGCACCGCCGCGACGACGGTCACGAACTCCGTCGGCACCGTGCTGTCCCTGACCGGCACCGGCACCGTCACCAGCGTGGCCGACCAGAGCATCACCACCTCCATCAGCGGCGCAGCCTTCGCCGACGGGGCGACGCTGTCTGGCACCTGGACCGCCACCTACGATCCCAACGGCTTCCTGCTGGCCATCCAGAGCGCCAGCTTCACCGTCACCGGACCGGGCGGCACCAACAGCTTCACCAGCATGGGAACGCTTCCCTACGCCGACGACCCGACGGCGAGCGGCTTCACCTCCTACGAGATGCACAGCCTGTCGACGACCGGCACCGGCAGCTACAACAGCCTCTATGTCGACTGGAAGACCGAGAACCCGAGCTCTCTCTACGAAGGCAGCCCCTCGCTCTTCACGTCGATCAAGAATTCCAGCTCGGCCACGCCGACCTCGTCGATCCGCCTGGTCAGCGACGGCAGCAGCGGCACCGGCTCCACGCCCGTCATCACCGGCCTGTCCAGCACCGAAAGCGGCACCGACACCACCGTCGTCGTGCCGTTTGCCGGCGCCGCGGTGACCGACACCGACCCGGCGACCAGTGCCACGATCGTGCTGAACGTGGGCGGCGTGGCGAGCGATGCGAACGGCGTGCTCAGCGGCGCCAACCTGACCGAGACCGCCGCCGGCACCTACAGCCTTGTCGTGACCACGCCGGCCAACCTGACCAGCGAGCTGCAGGCGCTGAAGTTCACCCCCACGATCGGCGAGGTGCTCAGCGGCAAGACCGTTTCGACAAGGATCGACCTCGCCATCAACGACACCGACGGCTCGACGTCGGCCAGCACCGTGCTGACCGAGACCGCCACCTGCTTCCTGCGCGGCACCCTGATCGCCACCCCGTCCGGCGAGGTGGCGGTCGAGACGCTGGGTGCGGGCGACATGGTGAGCGTGCTCGAGGACGGCGCCTGGGTCGGCCGGCCGATCGCCTGGACCGGCCGCGGCCGCATGGAGGCCGCGCGTTTCGGCCACCGCGACGAGGCCTTCCCGGTGCGCATCCGCGCGGATGCCTTCGCCGCCGGCCAGCCGTCACGCGACCTGCTGGTGACGCAGGAGCACTGCATCCTCACCGACGCGGGCCTCACCCCGGCACGCATGCTGGTGAACGGCGCCTCGATCCTGATCGACCGCAGCCTGCCGGAGTATGATTTCTTCCACGTCGAGCTCGGCTGCCACGGCATCCTGTCGTCCGAAGGCCTGACCACCGAAAGCTATCTCGACACCGGCAACCGCGCCGTGTTCGCCGGTGCAGGCGAGGGCGTCCCGGGCGACCTGGGGCTGGCTATGGCGGCGCCGCTGGCGGTGGCCCGCGCGCTGGTGGAACCGATCTGGAACCGCCTTGCCGCGCGCGCGCGCGCGCTCGGGCTCGACGACGGCAACCCGGTCCGGACGATCACCGACCAGCCGGGCCTGCGGCTGCTGCTCGAATGCGGCACCGAGCTCGCCGCCTGCTGGCACGACGCGCAGCGCCACATGTTCCGGATCCCGAGGGACGCGAGGCCGGTGCGCCTGCTGTCGCGGGCCGCCGTGCCGGCAGAAGCGATCGGGCCGTTCGTCGACGACCGGCGCCGCCTGGGCGTCGCCGTCGACCGGCTGGTGCTGTGGAGCGGGCTGAATGCGACGGTGGTTCCCGCCGCCAGGCTGGCGCTCGAGGGATGGCACCGCCCGGAAGGCACGCACCGCTGGACCAACGGCAACGCCGCACTCGACCTGCCGCGCGCCGACGCGGACACCTACCTCGACGTCCACGTGTCGGCGACGCTGCCCTATGCCGAGGCTCTCGCCGGCTGAGGCCGGCGGGTCCGGACCGGATCGGGCGGCGTCGCTCCCGACCGGGTCCCGGGGGCAGGCGCCCCGGCTAGTCCTGCAACGCGACCGAGATCTTGTCGAGCAGCTTGGCGCTGCGGAACGGCTTGAGCAGGATACCGCTTTCGGCAACGTCGCCCAGCTCCGTCAGGTCGGCGTAGCCGGTGACGAACAGCACCTTCAGGTCCGACTGCCATTGGCGCGCGGCGCAGGCGAGCTCGAAGCCGTTCATGCCGGGCATGGCGTAGTCGGTGACCATCAGATCGACCGGGCCCGCGTCATGCAGGCGGTCGAGGGCGTCCTGGCCGCTCGCGGCCTCGATCACGCGGTAGCCGGCCTCGGCGACGATGGTGCTGGTGACCTCGCGCACGGCGAGGTCGTCATCGACCAGCAGCACCAGCCGGTCGGGCCGCAGCGCCGCGGGCAGAGGCTGGACCTCGGAAGGACCGGCCGCGCCGGGCTGGAGCGGCGGCGGCTGGCGGTCGGGCTCGGAGCTGGCGCGAGGCAGCAGGATGGCGACGCGGGTGCCCTCGCGCGGCGCCGAGCGAAGGGTGACGATGCCGCCGGACTGCCGGGCGAAGCCATAAACCTGCGCCAGGCCGAGGCCGGAGCCCTTGCCGGGCGGCTTGGTGGTGAAGAACGGCTCGAAGGCGCGTGCCCGCACCTGCGGAGACATGCCGCAGCCGGTGTCGGTGACGGAGATCTCCACGAAGTCGCCGGCGCCGGGCAGGCCGAGCGCGTCGGCCTCGCCGGCATCGACCGCGCGGTTGCGGGTGGCCACGGTGACGGCGCCGCCGGCATCCATCGCATCGAGCGCGTTGAACGCCAGATTGAGCATCATGCGCCCGATCTGGGTGCGGTCGACGAAGGCCGGCCACAGGCCGGGTTCCAGCACCGCCTCGACCTCGAGCCCGCCGCCGATCGCGGCGGGCAGCAGCTCGCGCAGCTCGGCGACGGCTTGGTTCAGATCGGTCGATACCGGCTCCAGGCGCTGGCGCCGGGCGAACGCCAGCAGCTGGCGGGTCAGGGTGCCGCCGCGCTCGGCAGCCTCGCGCATCGCCGCGAGCCGGGCGGAGTCGCGCCGGTCGGGGCGGACGGAGGCCTGGAGAAACTCGACGTTGCCGATGATGACGGTCAGCAGGTTGTTGAAGTCGTGCGCCACGCCGTAGGTGAACTGGCCCACCGCCTCGATCCGCTCGGCCTCGGCACGGCGCGCCGCAGCACTGCCGCGATCCGCGGTCGCTTCCTGCAGGCGGCGCTCGGCCTGCTCGCGTCGCGCCGTCTCGGCCAGGCGCGCCTCGACCAGCGTGTCGATCTCGGTGCAGGCGCCGGCCCAGTGCGTCACGCGGCCCTCGGCATCGCGCATCGGCACGGCGCGGGTCCTGAACCAGCGATAGCGACCGTCGCGATGGCGGAAGCGGTGATCGATCTCGAATGGCCGCTGCTCGGCCAGGGCGGCGATCCACCGGCGACCGGCCATGTCGCGGTCGTCGGGGTGCATCCTCCGGTCGAGCCAGGCCCGGCCCGTTCCGGCCGCATCCGGCTCGACGGGATAGTCGGCCCATTGCAGGCCGAGCGGCTCGCAGCTGCCGTCGGACCGGCTGGTGAAGAGCAGGGTCGGCAGCGCCTCGATCAGCCGGACGGCGTCCCAGCTGCGGACGACGCCGCGCGCCAGGATCTCGATCGCCTCCAGTCGCGCGCCGCCGGCGGCATTCGGCTGGCTCCAGCCGGCGATCAGAACCCCGAACGGCGCCGGGGCGCCGAGCGGCAGCACGGCGAGCGAGCGCAATGTGCTGGCGCGGAACCGGCCGGGACCGAGCAGCTCGCTGGTGCCGACGTCTGGCACCAGCAGGGCGCGGCGCTGCTCGATCGCCAGGGAAGCGAGACCGGTGTCGCGCAGCAGCTCGTGCCCGGGCGCGGGCGGGCCGGCATCCTCGGCTGCGGGACAGATGCCGTGCGGATCGCGCAGCATCAGGCAGATCCCGTCGCAGGCTGTCGCCAGACGGCCGGTCTCGCGCAGCAGCGCCAGGATGCGGCCGATGTCGCGCGCGGCACCCAGGCGCTCGATGGTCGCAAGCAGCGCCTGGCTGCCGCCGGGGATGGACGCCTCCATCAGCCGACCGCCTCGGCCGGGCCGGCAGCGGCCGGCATCGGATCCGACGCCTGCTCGGGTGCCGTCCAGTGCAGATCGCAGCGCGCCTGGTAGAGGTCGTCGTCGCCGAGCTCGAGCAGCAGGCCGGTTTCGCAGCGCTTGGCCGTCCACGGCGCCGGGGCGTCGCAGATATGGCAGCGCGCGCAAAGCGACACGCGACGATCGGCCTGCTGCGCCAGCCGGACGATGACATCGAAGGGCCGGCGCAGGTAGTCGGTGTCGAGCCCGCCCACCGCCACCTGCGCGCCGCCGGCGACCGCCCGGACGATGTCCTCGACGATGTCGCCCGCATAATGCGGCGCCACCATGAACTGCACCTCGTCGATCACCAGCGCCCGATGCGACACGGCTTGCTCCGGCCAGGCGGAGACGGGCATGGCGGCGATGCGCGAGCCGTCGCGGCTGGAGATCATCGCAGCCCCGTCGCGGCTGTCGAAGGCGGGCTTGAGCACCAGCACGTCGTCGCCATGGGCGACAGCATGGGCGATCAGGGACGAGGACTTGCCGGCAAACATCGGACCGGTCAGCAACAGCAACTCCCCCGTCCGAGACCCGTTCATACCCGCTCCCAATTTTGATACGCCCCGTGCATAGCGTGAGCCAGGGCGGCCGCCCATGGCGAACACTCCCCTGCGTCGCCATCTCGCGCGCACGTGAGCGAGAGACGGACGGCGCGGCGCTCTTGACCCGCCGCCGGCGGAAGCCGGACAAGGTCGTCCATGCAGCGCATCTTCTCCGGCATCCAGCCCTCCGGCCTTCCCACGCTCGGCAACTACCTGGGCGCCATCCGCAACTGGGTGGCGCTGCAGCAGGACAACGAGTGCCTCTACTGCCTGGTCGACCTGCATGCGATCACCGCCTGGCAGGAGCCGGCGCTGCTGCGGTCGCAGACGCGCACGCAGGCGGCCATCCTGCTGGCGGCCGGCATCGATGCGGACCGGCACATCCTGTTCAACCAGTCAGCGGTGACGGCCCATGTCAGGCTCGGCTGGATCTTCAACTGCATCGCGCGCGTCGGCTGGCTGAACCGCATGACGCAGTTCAAGGACAAGGCCGGCAAGGATCGCGAGGCGGTGTCGTCGGGGCTGTATGTGTATCCCAACCTAATGGCAGCCGACGTGCTGACCTATCACGCCACCGGCGTGCCGGTGGGCGACGACCAGCGCCAGCATCTCGAGCTTGCCAACGACATCGTGCAGAAGTTCAACCACGACTACGCGGTCGACTTCTTTCCGGCCGTCGAGGCGCTGGTGCCGCCGGACGCGGCCCGGGTGATGAGCCTGCGCGACGGCACCCGGAAGATGTCGAAGTCCGATCCGTCCGACCAGAGCCGCATCAACCTCACCGACGACGCGGACGCCATCGCGCTGAAGATCAGGCGCGCCAAGACCGATCCGGAGCCGCTGCCTTTCGAGCCGGACGGGCTCGAAGGCCGTCCGGAAGCGCGCAACCTGGTGACGATGCTGGCGGCCCTGTCCGGCGGCACGGTGGCCTCGGTGCTGGCCGAGCATGGCGGCCGCGGCTTCGGGCCGTTCAAGGACGCGCTGACGGCACAGCTGCAGGCGACGCTGGCGCCGATCGCGGGCGAGGCGAACCGCCTGCTTGCCGATCCCGGGCATCTGGACGCGGTGCTGCGAGGCGGTGCCGTGCGGGCGAACGCGATCGCCGAGCCGATCGTGCGCGAGGCCGAGCGGATCGTCGGGTTCCTGGTCTAGCCGACCGGGGTCCCCTGCCCGGCAACCTTTCCGGCGAAGGAGCCGTCCATGCGACAAGCCCTGCACAGCCTGACGATCGAGACGCGCGGCAAGGGGCTGGTCGCGTGCAGCCGGCCGGTGCTGGCCTGGGTCGCCGAGCAGGGCATCGCCACCGGGCTGCTGACGCTGTGGTGCCAGCACACCTCCGCCTCGCTGCTGGTGCAGGAGAACGCCTCGCCCGAGGTGCAGACCGACATCGCCGCTTATTTCGAGGCGATCGCGCCGGAGCAGCCCGGCCGCTACGTCCATGACGACGAGGGACCGGACGACATGCCGGCGCATCTGCGCTCGGTGCTGACGGGCGTGCAGCTCTCGATCCCGGTGGCCGATGGCCGGCCGGTGCTGGGGACGTGGCAGGGGATCTATCTGTTCGAGCACCGCCGCCGGCCGCACCGCCGCAGCGTGGTGCTGCACCTGCTGGGCGAGTAGTGTTCAGCCGTCGGCGTGCACCAGCGCGCCGTGGCGATCGACCAAGGTCGCGCTGGCCTCGTTCAGGCCGATGACCTCGGTGAGGATGCCGTGCCGTCGCATCCTGGTGGTGACGGCCTGCAGCGCGCCGACTGCGGTGACGTCCCAGAAATGCGCGCCGCTCAGATCGATCCGGACGCAGCGCGCGGTGTCGCGCAGATCGAACCCGTCTGCGAACATGTCGGCGCTGGCGAAGAAGACCTGTCCCGTGACGCGGTAGGTGCGGGTGTCGGTCGCCGCGTCGTAGCTGCTGGTCACCGCCATCAGCCGCATGACCTTGAACGCGAAGAACACCCCGCTCAGCAGCACGCCGACCACGACGCCGGCCGCCAGGTCGCTGGTCGCCACCGTCACCGCGACGGTCGCCAGCATGACGAGGCTGGACACCTTCGGATGACGCGTCAGGTCGCGCAGCGACGTCCAGGAGAAGGTGCTGACCGAGACCATGATCATGATGGCAACCAGGGCCGCCACCGGCACCCGGGCCACCCAGGGGCGGAGCAGCACCATCAGGATCAGCAGGAACAGGCCGGCGACCAGGGTCGACAGCCTGCCGCGACCGCCATAGCGGACGTTGCCGACGGTCTGGCCGATCATCCCGCAGCCGGCGATGCCGCCGAACAGGCCGGCGGCGATGTTGGCGAACCCCAGGCCCCGGCATTCCTGCGCCTTGGAGCTCGTCGTGTCGGTGAGCTCGTCCACCACGCTGGCCGTCATCATCGATTCCAGCAGGCCGACGACGGCCATGGCGAGCGCATACGGCGCCACGATGCCCAGCGTGGTCCAGCTCGGCGGCACGTGCGGCAGCACCAGGCCCGGCAGCGACGCGGGCAGCCGGCCCAGATCGGCGACGGTGCGCAGCGGCATCGGGACCAGCACGCTTGCCGCGGTCAGGACGAGGACGCAGATCAGCGGCGACGGAACCGCCCGGGTCAGGCGCGGCGCCAGGTAGATGATCGCCAAACCCGCCGCGATCATCGCGTAGGTGTGCCAGCTCACTCCCAGCATCTGCGGCACCTGCGCCGAGAAGATCAGGATCGCGAGCGCATTGACGAAGCCGGTCCTGACCGAGCTCGACACGAAGCGCATCAGCACGTCGAGCCGCAGCACCCCGAACGCCACCTGGAACGCGCCTGCCATCAGCGTGGCGGCGAGCAGGTAGTCCAGCCCGTGGCTGCGCACCAGGGCGGCGGCCACCAGGGCAACCGAGCCGGCGGCGCCCGAGATCATGGCGGGACGGCCGCCGGTGAGCGAGATGACGATGCCGATGACAAAGGAAGCGAACAGCCCGACCTGCGGATCGACCCCGGCCACGAAGGAGAAGGCGATCACCTCCGGGATCAGCGCGAAGGTGCCGACCATCCCGGCCAGCACCTCGCGCCTGAGGTCGCCCGGTCCGCTGAACCACTCGGAGCGGTAGCGGGAAAGAGATTGGCTGGTCATGCGAGGTCCGCAAATCGGCGCGCGCGCAGGGGCGCCGGCAGGCGGGCGCCATCTCGGGTCATGCGGTGCGCGTTGTCCGGCGGATCGGCGGCCGGAAGAGCCACCCGGAGTCACACCGGGTCCGGGTCCTGTTATTCGATGTTAGCTCAGCATCTGCTGCGTTGCAACATGAGCCCGTGTTTGGCGGTTCCGGCGGCCCTGGTTCAGCCGGGGTTCAGGATGCGGGCATGGTGGGCCACATGGTCGGCGATCACGCTCTGCACGAACCAGTAGGAGTGGTCGTAGCCGGCATGGCGGCGCAGCGTCAGCGCCTGTCCGGCCCGAGCGGCGGCCTGCTCCAGCGCCTCGGGGCGAAGCTGCTCGGACAGGAAGCGGTCGGCCTCGCCCTGATCGACCAGGATCGGCCGCGGATGATGATGCCCGGCAGCCAGCAGCAGCGTGGCGTCGTGCATGGTCCAGGCCATCGGGTTCGCGCCGAGATAGCGCCGGAACGCCTTTTCGCCCCAGGGCACGTCGGTCGGATGGCAGATCGGCGCCAGGGCGGACACCGAGCTCCAGCGGCCCGGATCGCGCAGAGCCAGCGTCAGGGCGCCGTGGCCGCCCATGGAATGGCCGGCAATGCCGCGCCGGTCGCGGCTCACCGGAAAGTGCCGCTCGACCAGGGCAGGCAGCTCGTTGTTGACGTAGCTGCCCATGCGGTAATTGGCAGCCCACGGCGCCTCGATGGCGTTCAGGTAGAAGCCGGCGCCGGTGCCGAAATCCCAGTCCTCCTCCTCGCCCGGGATGCCGGCGCCCCGCGGGCTGGTGTCGGGAAACACCATCGCCAGCCCGTGCTCGGCCGCATGGCGGAGCGCGCCGGACTTGGCGGCAAACGTTTCCTCAGTGGAGGACAGGCCCGCCAGCGCATACAGCGCCGGGCGGGGCGAGGCCGGGGTGGCCTGCTCCGGCACGAACACGCCGAAGCGGGCGGGAAGATCGAGCTCCTCCGAGGCGTGGCTGTAGAAGCCGATGGTGCCGCCGAAGCAGCGGCTCTCCGAGACCGTCTCCATCAGAACATCACCACGCTGCGGATGCTCTCGCCGCGGGTCATCAGGTCGAAGCCCTCGTTGATCTGCTCGAGCTCCAGGTGGTGGGTGATCAGCGGGTCGATGCTGATGCGGCCGTCCATGTACCAGTCGACGATCTTCGGCACGTCGGTGCGGCCGCGGGCGCCGCCGAACGCCGAGCCGATCCAGCGGCGGCCGGTGACGAGCTGGAAGGGCCGCGTGCTGATCTCCTGCCCTGCCGCGGCGACGCCGATGATGGTCGACACGCCCCAGCCGCGATGCGAGCACTCCAGCGCCTGGCGCATCAGCGTCGGGTTGCCGACGCATTCGAAGGAGTAGTCGGCGCCGCCGCCGGTGAGCTCGACCAGATGGCCGACCACGTCGCCGTCCGGCCCGAGATCCTTGGGGTTGACGAAGTCGGTCATGCCGAACCGGCGCGCCATCGCCTCGCGGGCGGGGTTGACGTCGACGCCGACGATCTGGCCGGCGCCGACCATGCGCGCCCCCTGGATCACGTTGAGGCCGATGCCGCCCAGGCCGAACACCACGACGGACGCGTTGGCCTCGACGCGGGCGGTGAACAGCACGGCCCCGATGCCGGTGGTGACGCCGCAGCCGATGTAGCAGATCTTGTCGAACGGCGCGTCGTCACGGACCTTCGCCAGCGCGATCTCGGGCAGCACCGTGTAGTTGGCGAAGGTCGAGCAGCCCAT
>CAXTZG010000053.1:13102-17700 GCA_964248625.1 uncultured Acetobacteraceae bacterium
GTAGTGCAGGATCGGGCGGCCCTTGAAGGAGAAGCGCGAGGTGCCGTCGGGCATCAGCCCGCGCCCCTGGGTCGGCCGGATCGCGGTGCAGAGGTTGGTCTTGCGGCTGAGGCAGCTTTTGCATTGCCGGCATTCCGGCGTGTAGAGCGGGATCACGTGGTCGCCGGCCTTGAGCGTCGTCACCCCTTCGCCGACCTCGACCACGATGCCGGCACCCTCATGGCCCAGGATGGCCGGGAACAGCCCTTCCGGATCGCCGCCGGACAGGGTGTACTTGTCGGTGTGGCACAGGCCGGTCGCCTTGATCTCGACCAGCACCTCGCCGGCGCGCGGACCCTCGAGCTGCACCGTCTCGATCTGCAGAGGCTTGCCGGCCTCGAATGCCACTGCCGCCCTTACGTCCATGATGCTGGTCTCCTGCCTGTCCGCCGCCGCCGGGCAGAGAACGGCCGCACCGGACAGCGGTCAATGGCGCCGCGTTCACGAGTTGCGGTGCGGGCGCGTACGGCCTGCGCGCGCTCAGGGCACGGCGATGCGGCGCATCTGCCCGGCCTTGACCTGGTTGCGGCCCGCCCTCTTGGCGGCATAGAGCGCGTCGTCGGCGAAGGTGAACAGGGCCATGGGGTCCTCGTCGCCGGGCTGCGGCAGCGCGCAGGCGACGCCGATGCTGATGGAGGCATGACCGAGCGGGTTGCCGTCATGCGGCAGCCGCAGATCCAGCACCGCCTGCCGCACGGCCTCGGCGACCTCGATGGCGCCGAACAGGTCGGTGTTCGGCAGGATCGCCACGAACTCCTCGCCGCCATAGCGTGCGACCAGGTCGCCGGGACGGCGGATGTTGTCCCGTGCCGCATCGGCGACCTGCCTGATGAAGCGATCGCCCGCGTGATGGCCGTACTGGTCGTTGAAGCTCTTGAAGTGATCCGCATCGATGACGAGCAGGGCGATCGCCAGCGTGTCCCGCCGTGCGCGCCGCCATTCCTGCGACAGCACCTCGTCGAACCGGCGCCGGTTGGCGAGCCCGGTCAGTCCGTCGAGCGTGGCCTGTCGCGCCAGCTCCGCCACGGCCTGCTCCAGCAGCGCTTCCGCCTGCTTGCGCTGGGTGATGTTGCGCAGGACGGCGATGAAGCCGCCATCGGACGGCACGAAGCTGTAGCGGCTCTCCACCCACGGATGGCTGCCGTCGCTGGCACGGATCCGGTAGACGATCTCGACATCCGTGCGCTGCTGCCGCGCCCGGGCGATGCCGGACTGCACCTGCGCCCAGTCGTCGGGATGCACCCAGCCCTGCGGCGTCATGTCCAGAAGCTCGGCCGGCTCGTAGCCGTAGGCGCGACAGGCGGGCGAGACGTAGGTCCGGACCAGGCGGCTGTCCAGGCGCAGGATCAGGTCGGAAACGTTGTCGGCGAGCAGGCGATAGCGCGCCTCGTCCGCCTTCGCCTGGCGTTCGAGTGCCAGGCGCCGCCGCAGCTCCCGGCGCAGCCCGAACAGCAAAGCGAGGCCGGTCAGGGTCATCGCCAGCAGGCCGCCGCAGACCAGGCGCGCCTTCTGCCACCAGGACGCATAGATGTCGCGGACCGACAGCCCGACATCGAGCACGAGCGGCAGGCCGTCGAGATGGATGAAGCTGTAAACGCGCTGCCTGTGGTCGAAGGCCGAGCGGGCGATGAAGCGGCCGCTCCGATGCAGCCCGAACCGGCGCATCACCTCCGAGCCGGCGATGCTGTCGCCGACATGGGCCGTGTCGGGGGCGTGGGCCAGCAGCATGCCGTCCTCGCGGAACAGGCTGACGACCTCGTGCGGCCCGAGGCTGAGCCTGCGGAACAGATCGGAGAAATAGGAGAGCTGGATCGTGCCGGCGATGATGCCGGCGAAGCGGCCGTCCGGCGTGTCGAGGCGGCGCGACACCGCCAGGGTCTGGTACCGGCCCTGCGCCAGCCCGAACGGCCGGCTGATGAACAGGCCGCGGTCGGGACTGCCGCGGTGACGATCAAGCTCGCTGCGCTCGATCGCGGACGGCGGGGACGGCGACAGGCTGAACGAATCGTGCGTCACCGTCCCGGACGCGTCGATCACCCGGATCGGCCCCAGATACGGCGCCTTCATCGCCTGGTCGAACAGGCTCGCCTGCTGCAGATGCGGCGTCTGCCCGCGGATCGCCGGATCGTTCAGAAGCCGGCCGGTCGCCTGCAGCGACAGGTCGTAGATCGAGACGGTGCGGAGGAAGTCATCGGCGCCTGCGACCATCAGGTTGCCGGCACCCTGGATGTCATGCCGCCACATCTCGCGCCGCATCTCCAGCAGCGTGATCCCGGCCAGCACGCAGACCGCCGCGATCACGAGAACGAGGGAGATGGTGATCCAGCGCAGCCTGGCCATCAGCCGCCCGCCTCGTGCCGGGGCGGCGGTGGACGGCTCGTCGGGCTCGGTCGATCCTGCCGCGACGGGCGACGGCCTCGTCGGACCGGTGCCGCCCGACCCCTGGTCAGGCGCCACGGGTCGCAGACCGGCATCCGGCTTTGCCGGACACCCGACATCGGCGACAACGCCTCATGCCGCCGCCCATACCGCGCACGTTCCGTGCGACCGCAGCGATCCTGCTGGCCCTGCCGCTCGGCGTCGCGGCCGGCGGGGCGCTGCATGGCCTGGCCCCGCTGCCGGTGGCGCAGTCGCTCGGCGACGATGCCGGCGTGGCGGCCGAGCTGTTCCTGCGGCTGATCCGCATGATCATCGCGCCGCTGGTGTTCGCGACACTGGCCGGCGGCATTGCCG
This sequence comes from uncultured Acetobacteraceae bacterium, assembly GCA_964248625.1. Taxonomy (GTDB): domain Bacteria; phylum Pseudomonadota; class Alphaproteobacteria; order Acetobacterales; family Acetobacteraceae; genus Lichenicola. The sequence goes on from CAXTZG010000053.1 coordinate 15,875, forward strand.
GGATGCGCGGCGGCGGCGGCGGCCGGGCCTCGCTGATCGCGATGGCCTGGTTTGCGACCGCATCGCTGGTGTCGCTGGGCCTCGGACTGGCCGCCGCCGACGTGCTGAACCCGGGGGCAGGCCTGTCGCACGCGCTGCCGCAGGCGCAGGCCGGCGGACAGGCCGGCGCGCCTTCCGGCTTCGATGCGCGCGACGTCGTCGTCCGGCTGGTGCCGACCAGCCTGGTCGATGCGATGGCGCGCAACGACATCGTCCAGATCGTGGTGTTCGCATCGCTGTTCGGCGCCGCCGTCGCCACCCTGGCCGAACCGGCCTCGGCGCGGCTGCGCACGGCGCTGGCCGATCTTGCCGCGGTGATGCTGCGCCTGACCGGGATGGTGATGCGGCTGGCGCCGGTTGCGGTGTTCGCCGCCCTGTTCGCCACCTTCGCCCGCGGCGGGCTCGGGCTCGCGGGCGGACTGGCCGCGTTCGTCGGCGGCTTCTACCTGACCATGCTGGCGCTGTGGCTGCTGCTGGCGGGTGCCGGCCTGCTGTTCCTCGGCCGGCCGGTCTTCGTGCTGTTGCGGATGATCGTGCCGGCCATCCTGCTCGGCTTCGCCACCGCCAGCAGCGAGGCGGTGTTTCCCCTGCTGGTGGGCACGCTGGAGCGGTTCGGCGTGTCGCCGCGCCTGGTCGGCTTCGTGCTGCCGCTCGGCTATGCCTTCAATCTCGACGGCGCGATGCTGTTCCAGGCCTTCGCAGCCTTGTTCATCGCCCAGGCCTTTGGCGTGGCCCTCAGCCTGCCGCGGCAGCTCGCCATGCTGCTGGTGCTGATGGCGAGCAGCAAGGGCACCGCCGGCGTGCCCCGGGCAGCCATCGTGGCGCTGGCGGCGGTGATGCCGACGTTCGGCCTGCCGGATGCCGGGCTGCTGCTGATCCTGGGCGTCGACCATCTTCTCGACATGGGCCGGACCGCGACCAACGTGATCGGCAACGCGCTGGCCGCGGCGGTGGTGGCGCGGCGGGTCGAGGACGGCACGACACCAGGCCGGAACAGCGCGCATGTCTGATCGCTCAAGGCTGGCGGAGAAGGGTCAGCCGAAGCAGCGGTGGACGACGCGATCCCGACCGGCGACCTTTGCCTCGTACAGCATGGCGTCCGCCAGCTTCAGCGCCGCGGTCCCGTCGGCGGGCGCTGCCCGGATGGTGGCCGCGCCGATCGAGGCCGTGACCATCCAGCCGCGGGCTTGCATCGCGTCGGCGATCGCACCGTGGATGCGGGCGGCGAGCTCGGACGTCGAGGCGCCGTGCCTGCTCAGGATCGCGAACTCGTCGCCGCCGATCCGGGCGGCGATGTCGTCCTCGTCCAGGACCGGGATCAGCGTCGCGGCGATGTCGCGCAGCAGACGGTCGCCGGCGTCGTGGCCGTCGCAGTCATTGACCTGCTTGAAGCCGTCCAGGTCGAGGTAGAGCAGCGCGAACGGACGGGTCATGCGCGTCAGCCTGTCGACCGCCTGATCCAGCTCGATAAGGAAGGCGGCGCGGTTGGCCAGGCCGGTCAGCGAGTCGATGCGCGCGAGACGGCGGAACTCCAGCGTGGTCATCAGCGAGTCTGCCAGGACCTTCAGCGTATGGCGCTGGTCCTCGGTCAGGTCGCGCGGCTCGGGATCGATCACGCACAGCGTGCCGAGCGCCATGCCCTCGGGATTGACAAGCGGCTGACCGGCATAGAAGCGGATCTTCGGCTCGTTGAGCACGAGCGGATTGTCGGCGAAGCGCAGGTCCTGGTGCGTGTCGGGCACGACCAGCGCCTCGTGCGGCTCGAGGATGGCATGGGCGCACATGGC
>CAXTZG010000053.1:17710-26679 GCA_964248625.1 uncultured Acetobacteraceae bacterium
GCGTGGTCCCGCGGGGTCTCGATCAGGTCGCACGCGAACCGCGCCTTGAACCATTGCCGCTCGCTGTCGACCAGCGTGATCATCGAGGCCGACGCGCCCGTCAGCTTGGCGGCGAGCTTTGCCACGCTGTCGAAGTTGGTTTCGCACGCCGTGTCGAGAAGTCCGTACGAGCGCAGGGCGAACAAGCGCTCCAGTTCGTTGGCCGGTTTCTCTGCAGATGTCATATATTTGAAGTAACAAGTCCGAGAGCCGATTGCCAGCGGCAATCCCCGTCTCCCGTGACTTGAAAACTATGCTGCTTCTCCAGTATCGAGCCGTTGTTTTTTCCTGAGATCGAGCCGGCATCACGGTGCCTGCGGGGCCCGCTGCTGTTCGGCAGCCCGCGCCAGCAGCGCCGACGCGCTTTCTGCCAGCGCCACGCCGGAAACCGGCTTCCTGAGCAGCGCGGCGTTGTCCATCTCGGCACGCTCCATGGCCAGTCGCACGTCCGCATCGGCGAACCCGGTCAGAAGCAGAACCGGCAGCTCGGGTCGCCGCCGCCTGACCTCCTGGATCAGCGTCAGTCCGTTCATGCCCGGCATGGCGAAATCCGAGATCAGCAGATCCAGCGACACGCCCTGGTCGATCTGGGCCAGCGCGTCCAGCCCGTCGCCGGCCTGGATGACCCGGTAGCCGCGCTCCTTCATCTCGCCGACCAGCACGTCGCGCACCATCGCGTCGTCGTCGACGATGAGCACGCGGAGAGGATCCGACAGCTCGCCGATCGGCCTCGCTGCCGGCGGCCGGCCGTCGGCGATGCGCTCGCTGGCGGCCTGCGGGAACCACAGGCTCACGGTCGTGCCCTGCCCAAGCGCGCTCTGGATCGTGAAGCCGCCGCCGGAATGCTGCGCGAAGCCGCGCGCCATCGCGAGGCCGAGCCCGGTGCCGCGTCCGAGCGGCTTGGTCGTGAAGAACGGCTCGCTCGCGCGCGCCAGCGTGGCCGAGCTCATGCCGCCGCCGGTATCGGTGACCGACAGCCGCAGGTAGCCTCCGCAAGCCAGATCGGCCGGATGAGCCGCCGCATCCAGGACCGTCTCGACGACGGCGGTGAGGGTCAGCGTGCCGCCGTCGGGCATGGCGTCGCGGGCATTGACCGCGAGGTTCACCAGGACGGTCTCGAGCTGCCCCTTGTCGGCAAGCAGCGCCGGCAGGCTCCGGTCCGCCTCCACCTGCACCGCGATGCCGATCCCCAGCGTGTGCGTCAGCATCTCGCGCAGGGCCTCGAGCAGCAGCACGGGCGTCACCGGCTCCGCCCGCAGCGCGTCGCGCCGCGCAAACGCCAGCAGGCGACCGGTGATCGAGGCGCCGCGCTGGGCGGCCTCGCCGGCCATGCCGGCCAGCCGCCTGACGCCCTCGACGTCGCCAGGCCGGCGCTGGATCAGGCTCAGGCCGCCCATCACGGCCTGCAGGACGTTGTTGAAGTCGTGCGCGATGCCGCCTGCGAGCTGGCCCAGCGCTTCCATGCGCTGCGCCTGCGCCAGCCGCGCCTCGGTCCGCTCGCGTTCGAGAGCCTCCTGCTCCAGGCGGGCATAGGCGGTGCGCAGCTCGGTCGTCCTCTCGGTGACGCGCGTTTCCAGCGAGGCGTTCAGCGTCGAGAGATCCGCCGCCGCCTGCTCGCGCTCCGCAAGGTAGGTGCGCATCTCGTACTGCTTGCCGCGGGTCCGCAGAGCCGCGCGCACCGAACTGCTCAGCGCCGCCACGCCGAGCGGGCGTTCAAGCAGGACGGCATTGCCGATCTGCGCCAGCCAGGCCGGCGCCCGGGCGCCCTGCGCGATGTCGCCCCGCGGTGCTGCCAGCACGACAAAAGGAAAATCCGACCAGGGCGGCTGTTCCGCCACCCAGCGCAGGAGCGCCTTCTCGTCGTCGTCGCCATCGAGCGCCTCCTCGGCGATCAGCGCGGCACCGGCATCCTCCGCGACCGCCTGCACGAGATCGGCAAGGTCGGTGCAGATGCGGCAGGTCATGCCCTGCCTGGCCAGCAGACCGGCTGCGAGCTCCGCATCGCGTCCGCGCGGCATCAGGATAAGAACACGCAGCTGCATGCGCCTGTTCTAGCCGGCGCTTGGACTGGCCGGCGGTGACGGCGACGTCCCCAGCAGCGCGTCGGGATGGCCGCGATAGACCGGTATGCCGTTCAGGACGCCGTCGAAATCGTGCAGGACCGCGCCGATCGTCAGGCCTTCGCTGCCCAGGCTGAACTCGCGGATGGTCGTCTCGTGGCTCGAGGTGCGGGCCTTGATCACCGACAGCCCGCGACGCACCCCGCCCTGGGCCTCGAAATACTGCAGCAGGATGATGGTGTCGCTGAAATAGCTGAGATCCACGTCGGACCGGGTCCCGTCGACCAGGCCGTGCTGGCCGAGGATCAGCAGCGTCAGCACGCCGTGCCGGCTCAGGTAGCCCAGCAGCTCGTGCATCTGGAGCACCAGATAATGCTTGTCGGGCATGGCATACAGATAGCCGTTCAGGCTGTCGATCAGCAGCGTCCGCACGCCGTCGATCTCGACGGCATCGCGGACATTCTGGACCAGCTCGCCAGGCGACAGCTCGGCCGGCTTGATCTGGCGGATCTGCAGCCGGCCGCTGTCCAGGTGCTGCGGCAGATCCATGCCGAGGCCCTTCGAGCGGGCGAGCAGAGAGCCGACCTCCTCGTCGAACATGAAGACCGCCGCGCGCTCGCCGCGCTCGAGGGCGGCCAGGATGCAGCGGATCGCGGTGGAGGTCTTGCCCGTGCCCGTCGGCCCCATCAGCAGCGTGCTGGCGCCATACATCAGTCCGCCGCCCAGCAGGGTGTCGAGCTCGGCGACGCCGGTGCCGGCGGAGACCGGCAAGAACACCGAACCGCTTTCCGGGGCGACGAGGCGCAGATAGACCCTGATGCCGCCGGTCTTGATGGCGTAGTCGTGAACGCCGCCGCGAAACGCGATGCCGCGCATCTTCACCACGTGCAGCGAGCGCCGTTCGGCGCCATGCCGGCTGCTGCTCTGCTCCAGCACGATCACGCCGTGGACGATCGTGTGCAGCTGGCGGCCCTGCGCATCGTTTGTCTGCTCGTCGAGCAGCAGCACGGTGCAGCCGTGGCTGGCGAACCGGGCCTTCAGCGCGGAGATCTGCCGGCGGAAGCGCAGCGGCGTCTGCGCCAGCAGCCGCAGCTCGGACAGGTTGTCGAGCACGAGCCGCTTCGGCTTGTCCCGGTCGATCCGCTCCAGGATGATGGCCATGGTTTCTCCGAGCTCGAGCTCGGCCGGATGGAGCAGGGTCTGTTCGCGCTCGGACCCAGCGGCGGCATCGAGCCCCAGCTCCAGGATCGAGATGCCGTCGAGCGACCAGCCATGCGTGGCGGCCCACGACCGCAGCTCGCGCGCGGTTTCCGACAGCGTGACGAGCAGGCAGGCTTCGCCCCGGCGCCGACCCTCCAGCAGGAACTGCAGGGCGAGCGTCGTCTTGCCGGTGCCGGGAGTTCCTTCGATCAGATAAAGGCGATCACGGAGCAGACCGCCGGCCAGGACGTCGTCAAGACCGCCGATGCCGGTCGATACCTGGGCACCAGCACCGCCGTCGGCGGCAGGCGTGGTATCCGGTGGATCGCTCATTCAAAGGCTCCAGGCGCGGTGAGACTGCCATGCCGGTCATCGATCGGTAGCATCGGCGCGGCGACAACGCGCAGAGTCCGGGAAGGACGCAACGCCGTCATCGCCTCGGCCTGCACGGCCAGGCGCTGCCCGGTCCACCGATGCGGCGTTGCCGGGACCGGGCAGGCATGTGATCCAGCGACAACCGCTCTCGGACCCCCTTCGAGACCGCCGGAGATCGCCGTGCCCCCTGCCATCCCGCGCGCGCGCGCGCGCATCCGCCGATGATCGCCGACCGCCGCGCCGGCGTGGCGCACCTGATCCGCGAAAGCGTGCGGCCGCTGCTGGCGCTGTTCGCGTGGGACATCGTGGTGGTGCTGCTGTTCCAGCTGGCGCACCGGCCCTGGATGGACCAGCCGGCCCTGCCCTTCTCGCTGATCGGCTCGGCGCTGGTGCTGTTCCTGAACGTGCGCAACACCACCGCCTATGCCCGCTGGTGGGAGGCGCGCACGCTGTGGGGGTCGGTGACCAACAACAGCCGCTCCTTCTCCCGGCAGATGGCGACGCTGCTGGGCGGCGCGCCGGAGCTGACCCGGGCGATGGCGGCGTTCGCGCATGCGCTGCGGGGCGCGTTGCAGGGCATCGACGCAATGCCGCAGGTGCAGGCGCTGCTGACGCCGGAGCTGGCGGCGCGGGTGCGCGGCCGGCGCAACCAGGCGAACGCGATCCTGTTCGAGATCGGCGTGGCGGTGCGGGCGCAGGCGGAAGCGCGCGGCGTGCATCCGGCGGCGCAGGCGGAGATCGATCGCCTGCTGTCGGATCTCGCCAACGGCCAGGGCGGGCTGGAGCGCATCCGCAACACGCCGCTGGCGATCCAGTTCTCGGTGCTGCCGCGCCTGCTGGTGCGGATCTTCTGCGTCGTGCTGCCGCTGTCGATGGTGCAGGAGCTGGGCTGGATCACGCCGCTCGGCTCGACGCTGGTGGGGTTCCTGTTCGTGGCCCTCGACGAGATCGGCTCGAAGCTGGAAAGCCCGTTCCAGGCCGGCCCGCACGCGGTGCCGATGGCGGCGATCACGCGCACGATCGAGATCGACCTGCTGCAGTCGATCGGCGATCCGGCGCCCGAGCCGATGCAGCCGGTGCGCGGCGTGCTGCCCTGAGACCGGCAACCCCCGCCGGCGGGAACGGTTGAAGGCACGTCTGGGGATCAGGAGGACGCGGTGGCCGACATTCAGGAGCCGAACAGCTACGGCGAAGGCAAGCACGGCATCGCCCGCCGGCTGGTGGATGCGTCGATGCGCGCGCAGCGCGCGGGCGATCTCGACGAGGCCGAGCGGCTGATGGACGAGGCGCAGCGCACCGATCCGCAGGCGGTCGAGGACGCGCTGCTGGAAACGCGCCAGGGCGCCAAGCTGGACGCGGCCGAGATCGGCACCGACGCCGAGGTGGCGGCGATCACCCGCACCATCGAGCCGAACGCGGGCGCGCCGTCGCGATCTGGGGTAACGGGGTCGGGGAGCGGCGCGGACGGCTGAGCGCCGGACAGGCCGCGCGCCGCCTTTCTCAGTCTGCCGGAAGGCGCTCCCGGGCAGGGCCGAGGCGACGGCAGGCGCTGGCGTCAGGACGCGGGCGTCAGCGCTGCCCCGCGCGGCCTCGCCGGCATCCGGCTCACGAAGGCGGAGCCGTCGAGCCAGAAGCGCCACGGCGTGTCGATGCCGCGGGTGATGCCGATGCGGGGTCCTGCGGTCACGGCCTGGCTTGCGTCCGGCCGCATGAGCCGGAACGGCGGCGTATCCAGCGGATGACCGTCCAGGGCGTCGGTGATGGCCAGCGCCTGGCACAGCCGGCCGGGCCCGCGGCACAGGTCGCGCAGGACCGCACTGTTGCGGCGCTCCTGCATGAGCGGGATGCCGGCGCGGGGCTCGAGCGCGCGGATCAGCACGGCGCTGCCGGGCTCCGGCCCGCAGACCAGGTTCAGGCACCAGTGGATGCCGTAGGAGCGATACACGTAGGCATGGCCGGGCGGCCCGAACATCGCGGCGTTGCGGCGGGTGCGGCCGGCGAAGCTGTGCGAGGCCGGATCGAGGTGGTCGTAGGCCTCGGTTTCCACCACCGGCCCGCCGACGCCGCCCAGCAGGAGCGTGACGCCGATCAGGTCGCGGGCGACCTCGACCACCGGGCGGCGGAAGAAGCCCGCCTCGAGCAGGTCCCCGTCAGGCAAGGGTCTGCATCAGCGTGTCGAGGCGGTCGGCATCTTCGGGCTTCTTGTCCAGGCGCAACCGGGCGACGCGGGGAAAGCGCAGCGCCACCCCGGACTTGTGGCGCGCCGAGCGCTGGGCGGCATCGAAGGCGATCTCCAGCACGATGCCCTTGATTGGCTCGTGCTCGACCTCGCGGACGGGGCCGTACCGCTGGGTGGTGTTGTTGCGGATCCAGCGGTCCAGCACCACGAGCTCGGCATCGGTGAAGCCCGAATAGGCCTTGCCGACCGGAACCAGCTCGTCGTCGCCGTTCTCGAGCGTGCGCCACAGGCCGAACGTGTAGTCGGAATAGTACGACGAGCGCTTGCCGTGGCCCCGCTGGGCATACATCAGCACCGCGTCGATGGTCAGCGGATCGCGCTTCCATTTCCACCATAGCCCCTTCGGCCGGCCCGGCAGATACGGGCTGTCGCGGCGCTTGAGCATCAGCCCTTCGATGGAGGCGGCGCGGGCGCCGTCGCGGATCAGCGACAGCGCCTCGATGCCGGGCGCCTCGATGATCTCCGACAGGTCCATGCGGTCGGGCCGCTCGCGGGCGAAGAACGCTTCCAGCCGGGCGCGCCGCTCGGTGAAGGGCAGCGGGCGCAGGTCGACGCCCCCGTCGAACAGGATGTCGTAGAGGCGGACCCAGACCGGGAACTCGCCCATCATCTTCGCCGTCGGCGACTTGCGGTTCAGGCGCTGCTGCAGGTCGGCGAACGGCGCCACCTGGCCGTCGCGGAGCACCAGCAGCTCGCCGTCGAGCACGGCATCGAAGCCCATGCGCTCGACGATCTCGGGAAAGGTCTGCGAGATGTCGTCGGCGCCGCGCGAATACAGCCGACGGCCAGCCGGGGTGGAAACGAGCTGCACCCGGATGCCGTCCCATTTCCACTCGGCCGCGAACAGCGCGAACGGCAGGGCGGCGAGGTCGGGCAGCTCCAGCGGATGGGCCAGCATCGGCGGCCGGAACACCGGGGCGCCGGCGGGATCGGGGCGCTCGCCGCGCCCCTCGACCCAGGCGAACAGCTCGGCGTAGGGCGGCAGCAGCCCGTGCCAGACCTCCTCGATGTCGTCGGCGGCGATGGTGCCGCCGCTCAGCTCGGCCAGCGCGATCTTGGCCAGCCGCACCGAGGCGCCCACCCGGAGCGCCCCGGTGATGAGCTTGAGGATCGCCAGCCTGACCGGGGCGGGCGACGCGTCGAGCCAGCCTGCGACCAGCCGCGGCAGCTCGGCCTTGGGGGTGACGGCGAGCGCCTCCACCACCTCGGCCAGCAGCGGCGGCGGCGCGTTCACCGGCCGCTCGGGCCACATCAGGGCGACGGTCTCGGCGAGGTCGCCCACATAGTCGTACGACCAGGCGAACAGCACCGGGTCGGTGCGGCTCTCGGCAAGCGCCCGGATCAGGCCGGGCTTGGCGGCGTCGAAGGCGAGCTCGCCGGTCAGGGCTGCGAGGCCGATGCCCCGGTCGGGGTCCGGCTCGGTCTCGAAGAAGCGGCGCAGCAGGGCGACCTTGGCGAGGCGGCCGGGGGTCAGGGTCAGCCGCTCGAGCAGCTCGGCAAAGGCGATCATGCGTTCGGCCCGGCATCCGGTCCGGCGGCGGCGGCCCCGGGCGGCGCGTCCGCGGCGGGAGCCGGCGGTCCGTCCTCGCCCTCCTCCTCGTCGCCGTAGCCGATCAGGCGCAGGGCACGCCCGACCCTCCCTTGCGCCTCCGCCGCATGGATCAGCGCCTCCTCGCGGCCATGCGTGACCCAGATCTCGGGAGCATCGACGTCGACCAGCGTCCGGCACAGCTCGTCCCAGTCGCAGTGGTCGGAGATCACCAGCGGCAGCTCGACGCCCTTGGCCTTGGCGCGCTGGCGCACGCGCATCCAGCCCGAGGCGAGGCAGGTCACCGGGTCGGCGAGACGGCGCGCCCAGCGGTCGGCGATCGCCGAGGGCGGCGCCAGCACGATGGCACCGAGCAGCTCCGCCTTGGCCGCCACCGTGGCGGGACGCAGGTCGCCGAGCCGGACGCCCATCGCCTCGTAGGCGCGGCAGACCGGCATCAGCGCGCCGTGCAGGTAGATCGGCCCGTCCCAGCCCGCTTCGCGGATCAGCATGATCAGGCGCTGGCACTTGCCGAGCGCGTAGCAGCCGACGACGTGGGTGCGCTCGGGGAACAGCGCCACGCTGGCAAGCAGCTTGCGCGCCTCGCCGAGCGGGTCCGGATGGCGGAACACCGGCAGGCCGAAGGTGGCCTCGGTGACGAACACGTCGCAGGCGATCGGCTCGAACGGCAGGCAGGTCGGGTCGGCCACCCGCTTGTAGTCGCCCGACACCACGGCGCGCGATCCCCGCCATTCCATCGCCACCTGGGCGCTGCCCAGCACGTGGCCGGCCGGCTGCATCCAGACGCGCGCCTCGCCGATGGTCAGCACCTCGCCCAGCGCCACCGGCTGCTGCGCGCGGCCGGAGCGGCCCTCGCCCATGCGCACGTCCATGATCGCCAGCGTCTCGGCGGTGGCGAGCACCGCGCCATGGCCGGGCCGGGCGTGGTCGGCGTGCGCGTGGGTGATGACGGCGCGCGGCACCGGGTTCACCGGATCGATGAAGAAGCCGCCCGGCTCGCACCAGAGGCCGTCGGGAAGCACCTTCAGCCATGTCTCGGGATGCGGCATCGGCCTGCAACATCCGGGCGGCACCGACGGTTGCGTGCACGGTGCCAGCCGCGTCCGGAAAGCCGGCCGGAACGATACGCGGCCGGCGCGACCAGTCGGCGCTGGCGAAACGGCGCCGCCCTCGGCCATAGTGACCGGCACAGGGTGAGGAACGAGTACGATGGGATACCGGATACAGGCAGCGTGGCACGGCGCGCTGGCAATCGGCCTGACCATGGCCCTGCCGCTTGCGGCGCCACAGGCGCAGGCGGCCGGCATGAAGGAATGCAGCCTCAAGTATCAGGCGGCCAAGCAGGCCGGCACGCTGAACGGCCAGGACTGGAAGGCCTTCCGCGCCGCCCAGTGCGGCAGCGCGTCGGCTGCCGGCACCCAGTCCGCGGCCGCCACGCCCGCCGCCCAGCCGGCAACCGCGGCACCCGCCAGCGCCCCGGCGGCGGCGTCGCCAGCCGCTCCGGCGA
>CAXTZG010000054.1:0-10226 GCA_964248625.1 uncultured Acetobacteraceae bacterium
CGGATGCGAGGCGAGGCGACGTGCCGCCGGATCATGGACCGGTGCGTGCGCCGCGACGCGGCGCGGCGCTGCCTGCGGCACCACCGTCTGTGCCGCCGCATCGTCGGCGTCCGACGCACCGCCGGCATCGGCGAGCTGCGTTTCGCGGCGCGGGCCCGCGTCATGCGCGACCGGGATGCGCGCGGTCCGGTGCGCTGCGACCAGGTGCTGGTCGATCTGCGCGATCGCCACGCCGTCGGTTCCGACCGCATGATCCGGCGCCGGCGAGGCGGCGGCGTTCGGGGCGGCGGCGGCGGGCGGGGCGCCAATGAGGCCCGGCGCGGTCGCGGGCGTTGCGATCGGATGCGGCGGGGTTTCCGGACCCGGCGCCGGCAGGCGCTTGTCGAGTGCGGCGAGCTGCACGAACTGGGTCGGCGCCATCGCCTGCAGCTGCGGCAGGAACCGGGTCGCCAGACCCTGCAGCCGGTCGGGCTGGTTCAGCAGCGCCCACTCTGCGCGCAGCATCGCCGTGCGCTCCCGCGTCTGCTGGGTATCGGCGACGATCTTGGAGATCTGCTGATCCAGCAGCGTCGTCTGATGCTTTTCCGAATACAGATAAAGGCCGGAAGCGCCGGCCATCAGGGCGCAGACGCAGGTGAAGGGACGGATCATCGTGCGTCTCCGGCGGAGAAGGTCGGGTTGGGTGTGGCGTGGATGCGTTCGAGCGCGCGCAGCTTGGCGCTGCGGGCACGCGGATTGCTGCGGCATTCCGCGTCGCCCGGACGGCGCGCGCGGTTGGCGACCAGCCGGAAGGCGGCCGGCGCCGCGGGTCTGCCGAGTCCGCCCGGATCGTGCCGGGACGGTGCCGGCGTGCGGCCGGCCGCCTCCACCATGAACCGCTTGACGATCCGGTCCTCGAGCGAATGGAACGACACCACCACGAGGCGCCCGCCGGGACGCAGCAGTGCCGCCGCCTGCGCCAGCCCGTCCTCGATCTGGCCGAGCTCGTCATTGACCCGGATGCGCAGCGCCTGGAACGAGCGCGTCGCCGGATCGAGTCCCGACTTCTCCTGCGGCACCACGCGACGGATGATGGCGGCAAGCTGCAGCGTCGTCTCGATCGGCGCCTGCAGGCGTTCGGCGACAACGGCGCGCGCGATGCGCCGCGACAGCCGCTCCTCGCCGAACTGATAGAGCACATCGGCAAGCTCGGCTTCCGGCAGCGTGTTCACCAGGTCGGCCGCACTTGGGCCGTCCAGGCTCATGCGCATGTCGAGCGGCCCGTCATTGCGGAACGAGAAGCCGCGCTCGGCCTGGTCGATCTGGAACGACGACACGCCGAGATCGAGCACCACGCCGTCGAGCGCGTCCACGCCGCGCTCGGCCAGCAGCGACAGCATGTCGCCGAAGCCGCCCTGCACGAGGTGCAGCCGGTCGGTGCCGTCACGGCCGCGCAGCCCTGCCGCCATCGCAACGCCGCGGGCGACCGCATGGGGATCGCGATCGATCGCCCACAGGGTGCAGCGCGCGCCCGTCAGGATCGCGCTGGCATAGCCGCCGCCGCCGAAGGTGGCGTCGAGATAGACCGCGTCATCGACAAGACGCAGCGACTCCAGCACCTCGGCCAGCATGACCGGCAGGTGACCCGGCTCGGGCAGGGCGGTGCGCGCGCTCAGGACGCGGCGCCCAGAACGGATGGCGCGCTGCGTCCGACCGCAGGCAGCGTCACGCCGCGGGCGCGCGAGCGCGCTTCCTGACGGCGCCGCTCGGCCGCGGCGGGTTCCCAGATCTGGAAATGGTGGCCGAGGCCCATGAACGCGACCGACTCGGTGAGTGCCGCATGGGCGGTCAGCGCCTCGGGAAGCAGCACGCGGCCTTCCTTGTCCGGATCGACCGGATAGGCATCGCCATAGATCGACAAAGCGAGGTCTTCCTGATCGTCGCTGAACATGTCCAGCCGGCTCAGGCTGGGTCCGAGCGCCAGGAAGGCAGGCATCGGCCAAGCTTCGATGCAGGGATGCTTGGGCGACTGGCGCAGCACCAGCAGAGCCTCGCCGGGCGCGGCCTGCGGCAACTGAGCGCGCAGGATGCCGCGGAAGCCGGCGGGGATTGAGACCCGCCCCTTGGCATCCAACCGGTTCTGGTGCGTGCCAAGGAACACACTCATCGATGCCCCCCTCCCGCACCGGATAACCCGGCTCAAGCCGCCCCCACGGCATATCAAGATGGCGCAGTCCGAGTGCGCCCTGTCCTTTGGTCCGGCTCCCGCTGCCGGAGCAACTGAGACAGCCTGATTACATCGGATAACCGTGGGATATCATGGGAAATCGTGGGCGGTCAAACTAAAGGACCCGTCAAAACGGCGGAAAACGGCCACTCACATCCGATGAGGCAAGTCCAGTGCGGTGAGATGGCAGTGCAATTTGACACCTAATGTCGGCTATTCTTGTTCCTGTTTTGTTCACGGTCACCTTGTCTTGCGCGACGTGGTCGTCGCGGTCGGATCATCGGCGGAAATGGTGCCAGACGGCCTGTAAGCCGGGTTCTGTACGCAGGCGGATGCCCCCGCGTGACGATCATTCCTCTGGGACACGCATCGCTGCGTGCCTCGCGCGACCAACCCGGACGACGAGGCGAAAGAGCCTCCGGCCCCGTGCGCGAACGCCGACGCCTGCCGTCCCTATTCGGTCTTGCTCCCGGTGGGGTTTACCCTGCCGCCGCCGTTGCCGGAAGCGCGGTGCGCTCTTGCCGCACCGTTTCGCCCTTGCCCGCAACCTGGCGACTCGGGAAGAGCCGTCGAGCCGTGCGGGCGGTTTATTTTCTGTGGCACTTTCCCTGGGGTCGCCCCCGCCGGCCGTTAGCCGGCACCGTTCTCCCGTGGAGCCCGGACTTTCCTCCACCGGCCGGAGCGTGAACCCCGGCGCGACAGCGACCGTCCAGCCGTCTGGCGGGCCGAACCTGACCGGGGAGAACCCCGGCGTCAAGCCGGCCCCCGGCTGGGATCAGGCGGCGCGGTGCCGCGTGTCCGGCTGGTCGACCGGTTGGTCGAGCAGGTAGGTGCCAGCCAGGGTGACCGTGAGTTCGAGCATCGTCGGCCGCGTGAGCGTTCCGGTGGCGAGCAGGCCGGCGCCGTCCGTCCAGACCGCTCCGGCACCGTCTTCGCCCGCATGCCAGCCGGGCAGGCTCGCATCGATAACCAGCGACTCGGTCCGCAGGCCGTTCCACAGCGCCGCCGCCGACACCGCGACGCCGAGCCGGCGCCGGTCGTCCACGAACGGCCCTTCGACGAGGGCGGGCACGAAGCTGCGCGACAGGATCGCGATCTGACAGGTGCCTGCCGGCAGCACAAAGAAATGCCGACGGGCATCGCGTCGAGTCGCATGCAGCAGGGTGCCGTCCTGAAGACGGACGCGCAGCCGGGCATCGGACGTTCCTGCGATCCTGGCGACGCAGCCGGCCTGGCCGAGGCGGACGGCGCGTGCCGCGAGACGCCGCCAGATCAGTTCCACGGCCTGCCGATCGATGGTCAGCGGAGCCGCCGCATCGGACCAGTGCAGCGGCTGCCGGCTCGCATCGTCGTTCGGGCTGGCGAAGCTGTCCCGGTTGCCGGTGTCCAGATAGCTTTCGGTGGCGAGGCCTTCCGCCAGCAGGATTGCATGCCGGTCGAACTCGACATGGTGCACGCTGAAGCGGCGCAGGCTGTGGTCGCTGACGATGCTGCCGCCATTGACGAGCATGCGTGCCGGGATGAGCCCGCCATCGACGAGGATGCAGTGGTCCGGCGTCACCAGCAGATCACGCATCGGCACGGTGTCGGCAAAGGCTCCGGCGCGGATGCGCACCGGCCTGAGCGCGTCGCCGTTCGCGATCCGGTCGAGATCGACCGCGCGCGTGCCGATCCAGCACGCGCGCCGGATCACCCGGGTTCCGGCCTCGATCGTGACGATGCCGTCGCCGACCTGCAGCGTTTCGACCGGACGCGGCCCCGTCTCCGTCTCAATCTCGGTGCCCGACAGGAAGCAGGTCAGCGTGATGCTGTCATAGCCCAGCCTGAAGCCCGTGGTGGTCACGTCGGCAGCAAGGAACACGTTGCCGACGGTCAGGACGGTGTTGCCGAACAGATCCCTGAGGATGATCGAGTGGCTGGCGCTGTTGTAGCTCGCGCTGTCCCAGCCGAAGGCGAAGGCCGGAAACTGCAGCACGTCGCCATAGTCGAACCCGGTGATCGTCCAGCCGAACCCGTAGCTGCCGCCGTTCTGCGTGAAGTTGTTGAGGCTCGCGACCGACAGCGTGCTGCCGGCGGGGCCGCTGAACGCGAAGCCTGTTCCGGACGCCAGCTTGACCGATCCGTCAAGCCTCACGGTGCCGCCGGCAAGCGAGATGGCCGATGTGCCGCCGAGATTGCCGGTGACGTCCAGCGCACCGCCGTTCCTGACCGTATAGCTGCCGCCGGCCGCATCGCCCACCTGCAGGGCGCCTTCAACCACCACCGAGGCGCCGGCGCCGAGCCCGGTGATCTTGCCGATGGCGCTTGCAGACAGGCCGGTGCCGCTCTCGATGTCGAGCACGGCATTGCTGCCGAGCGACACCGAACCCGCACCGAACGTCACGCCCGAGGCGACGGCGACGGTGTCGCCGTTACCCAGCGACAGGGCGTTGGCGATGGTGACGGTGCCGGCGTCAAGGCGCACGCTGTCGGCAGCGCCCAGGCTCGCATGATCGACCTTGAGCTCGGCCGTCATGCCCGACAGGCTGAGCTGGCTGTTGTCGCCGAGCGTCAGGCCGTTCTGCAGCCACAGGCGGTTGTCGACCGACAGCGTCGATGACGATCCGAGCGTGAGCAGCGACGACTGGACGTAGCCCAGGCCGCTGGACGCGGCGATCGTGAAGCTGGTGCCGGAGCCGAAGGTCATGCCGTTGGCGACGGACAGGACGGCGCCGCCGCCGACGGTGATCATCTCGTTGCCGCCGCCTGTCAGCGTGCCGGCGCCGACAAAGGCGTTCGTGCCGATCGCGAGATCGGCGGTGGCGGCAAGGGTGATGCCGCCGGCGGCGATCAGGCTCTGGCTGGCGGCCTCGACGAGGGTGACGCCGGCTGCTGCCGCCAACGCGTTGATGGTGAGCGACAGGTCGATGAGCGAGACATAGCCGGTGCCGGTGACGATCACGCTGTCGTTCTGGCCCGGAATGGCGCCGGACCAGTTTTTCGCGTTCGACCAGCCATAGGAGCCGGCGTTGTTCTTCGAGGACGGCGAAAAGTCGTCGATCATGCAGTGCTTTCTCTTGACAAAATGTTCCGATACCGCAACGAATTGGGGCGCGGAACTTCGAGATCTGCGGCCTGTCGCCGCGAAGCCGGCGCGTGTCTTATGGAGCCCTAAATCCGCCGTCAACATCGACGATGCTGCGCCGGATTCCTCAACACATGCTTAAGGACGCAACCCGACGATCTGCCGGCGCGGCGCCGTCAGGCCCGGCCGGTCGGCCTCGAGCCGCCAGGGCGGGATGGTGGCGGGGGAAAGTCGTCTGCGCTGCCTGCGTCGATCAGATCTGCGGGATCTCGTCGAACTCGAAGCCGGGATCCTGCAGGCTGTCGCCGATGCGGAGGCGCGTGGGCGACAGCAGGCGATTCGGCGGCACCGGCAGATTATATTGCGCAGGCGCTCCCAGGAACACGCGGCCTGCGAGGTCGAAGCGCGAGCCGTGGCACGGGCAGGCATAGCCGCCCGACGCTCCGGCGGCCTCGCCCGGGGGACGCAAACGCGGCACGCAGCCGAGATGGGTGCAGATGCCGACCATCACGCCGTATTCGGGCACGATCGAGCGGTGCCAGTTGGCGGCATAGTCCGGCTGCTGGGGCACGGTCGAGAGCGGGTCTCGCAGCCGCGTCTGCAGCGCCGCCTCCTGCAGCTGCCGCAGCGCCTCCGGGGTGCGCCGGACGACGAACACCGGGTAGCCGCGCCATGTCACGACGATCTGCTGGCCGGGTGCCAGCGGCGTCAGATCGACATCGACCGTCATGTCCGCCGCTTCCCCGGTGGCGGGGCTGTTCAGGCTGTCCAGGAACGGCCAGGCCAGCGCGCCAGCACCCGCGGCGGCGGTCGCCACGGTCAGCAGCGTCAGGAAGTCGCGCCGCACCGGCGGCGGTTCGTCGGCATCCTGTGCAGTCATGTCGTGCCTCCGGTCATCAGCGCGGGCTGCGGCTTTCAGGGCAGCGGGTGGAACAGCCCGGGCGAGCCGGCATCGCTCTGCACCTGGCGTGCCAGCCGGTCGATCTTCAGCGTGAACAGCTTCGGCAGCTGTCCGCGCTCCCCAGGACAGGCGCCGGAATGCTTCTCCATGACCTGCATCCGGGTTCCCGTCGGCGGATCGTTGCCGTCGATGATGAACAGCAGGCAGTCCTTCCGGTCGCCGGTCAGGCCGCGCTGCACCACCAGCGCGCGCAGATACTCCACGAGCTGGTAGTCGTTGCGCCAGTCGAGCCGTTCGCCCTGCAGGCCGCCGAGCCACCGCTCCATCAGCCCGGTCCGTTCGAGCGCCAGCAGCGTGAAGGCGAGCAGCAGGGCGATCAGGATGCGACGGATGACCCGCGAGCGCGGCGTCAGGCGACGCGCTTGCGGGCGGACGCGGCCGGCCTCGCCGCCCGCCGGGACGGGTGGCAGGCGCACGGCGGGCGCTGACGGACGGCGGTTCCGGCTGATCGGCATGCGGCTCCTTCTAGCAGGCCCGTGCCCGCCTGCCACCGGGGGCGCCGCCTCGGGGCGGCAGCGGCGGCTCGCCGCCGGGCGATCGGGCATCCGGGCCCTTGAACCATCCGGCCCTGCCACCGAGATCGGGATGAGGTGCCTGTTGCCCCGGCACGGAAGCCTGCGGAGCAGACGTCATGATCTCGCCGGCCGGCAATGCCGGACATCATGCCGCAAGTGCCGCTGCCACCGGCACGAACCGGCCAGCCGCGCACGCCGGTCGCGTCCGGTCAGGCCAAAGCCGGGGCCGTTGCCCGCCGTCGCGGTGACGGCGCGCAGCTTGTTTGATCAAGCCGGAGCATCGTTGATGGAGTCTGCCAAACGCCTGCGCCTCGGCGCGTTCATGCGCCCGATCAGCATCCATACCGGAGCTTGGCGCTATCCCGGCGCCTGGCCGGACGCGAACTTCAACTTCGACCGCATCAAGCAACTGGCGCAGACGCTGGAGCGCGGCCTGTTCGACGCCTTCTTCATGGCCGACCACCTGGCGATGCTCGACATGCCGATGGCAGCCCTGCAGCGCAGCCACACCGTCACCTCGTTCGAGCCGTTCACGCTGCTTTCGGCACTCGCGGCGGTCACCGAGCGGATCGGGCTGGTCGCCACCGCCTCGACCACCTTCGATGCGCCCTACCACATCGCCCGCCGCTTTGCCTCGCTCGACCATATCAGCGGCGGACGCGCCGGCTGGAACGTCGTCACCACCGCCAATCCGGATGCAGCCCTGAACTTCGGCGCCGGCACGCAGATGGATCATGGCGAGCGCTATGTCCGTGCCCGCGAGTTCGTCGACGTGGTCACCGGGCTGTGGGACAGCTTCGAGGACGATGCCTTCATCCGCGACGTGGACTCCGGGCTGTTCTTCGATGCGGCCAAGCTGCATGCGCTCGATCATGTCGGCCCGCATCTCAGCGTGCGCGGTCCGCTCAACATCGCCCGGCCGGTGCAGGGCTGGCCGGTGATCGTGCAGGCCGGATCGTCCGAGCCCGGCCGCCAGCTCGCGGCGGAGACCGCCGAGGTCGTGTTCGCGGCGGAAGCGACCATCGCGTCGGCGCAGCGCTTCTATGCCGACGTAAAGGCGCGGATGGTCCGCATCGGCCGCGACCCGGAGCATCTGAAGATCCTGCCGGCCGCCTTCGTGGTGGTGGCCGACAGCGTGGCCGAGGCGCAGGCGATGCGCGACCGCCTCGACGGGCTGGTGCATTACGACAGCGGCATCGCCACCCTCTGCAGCATGCTGGGCCACGACGTGTCGGGATACGATCCGGACGGGCCGCTTCCCGAGATACCCGACACCAACAGCAGCAAGAGCGCGCGCGAGCGGGTTCTGGCGCTCGCCCGCGAGAAGGGGCTCACCATCCGGCAGCTGGCGCAGACGGTCGGCAGCTACTCGGGCCTGGCCTTCGTCGGCACGCCGTCGAGCATCGCGGACACCATGGAGGAATGGCTGATGACCGAGGCGAGCGACGGCTTCAACGTCATGTTCCCGTTCCTGCCTGCCGGGCTCGACGCGTTCGTCGACCGGGTGATCCCCGAGCTGCAGCGTCGCGGCCTGTTCCGGCGCGCCTATGAGGGCCGGACGCTGCGCGAGAATCTCGGTCTGCCGCGACCCGTCAACCGCTTCCGCACGGCCTGATCCGGAGCCGGCGCAGCGGCCGGATTTGTCTTGCCTATTGCACGTGAGGGTTGTCAGGTAGGCGAAGCGGCGGCGGCTCGAACAGCGATGTCTGCCAGGCCGAACATCGTGCCGCGTTCCGACAACGATCCCATCGCGCGAGACAGCGGCCGGCCACGGCAGGGCTCGGCGCCGGGATCAAACCCTGCCGCCGAGGATCGCGATGCAGCAGCAGCAGTCCGATGACGCGACGGCCTTGCCGGACCTTTCTCACCGCACCAACGAGGGCCTGCTCGTCCATGCGGTCGTCGTCACCGATCATGCGGGGCAGATCATCGGATGGAACGAGCGCGCGCACGCGCTGTTCGGCTGGCGCAAGATCGAGGTCCTCGGACGATCCTATGGCGAACTCCTGATACCCGGCGAGCGGGAACGGGATCTGCTGGCGGCCAAGCGTGACGAGGTTCGCGCGGAAGGGATCAGCAACCATGTCGGCTGGTACTGCCGCCACGACGGCAGCGGCTTCCTGGCGAGCTGCATCATGCTGTCGCGCGATGCCGGCCAGCTGCCCGACTTCATCCACATCCTGCAGGACCGCAGCGACCAGGACGTGGTCATCAGGGCCCTGCGGCAAAGCGAGGCGCAGTTCCGGCTGCTGATCGAGACGATCCCGCAGCTGGTCTGGCGGTCGCTCGACAATGGCGACTGGGACTGGGCCGGCCCGCAATGGGTCGCCTACACCGGACAGCCGGAGCTCGACAGCCACGGGCAGGGTTGGCGGGCGATGGTGCATCCCGATGATCAGGTGGTGACGCTGCAGGCCTGGGCGGCCGCGGCCGGCCGCGGCGGGCTCGAGGTCGAGCACCGGCTGCGTCGCGCCGATGGCGTGTATCGCTGGTTCCAGACCCGGGCCGTGCCGCTGCCAGGCGCCGACGGCGCCGACGGGCCGAACCACTGGTTCGGAACCTCGACCGACGTGGACAACGTCCGTCAGGCCGAGGAGCGCATCGAGTTCCTGGCCTACCACGACGTGCTGACCGGAGCCGTGAACCGGGCCCTGCTGCAGCGGGTGCTGGAGCAGGTCACGGGCGGGGGCGACCGGACCGCAGCCGCCTGCACCGTGCTCTACCTGGATCTCGACCGGCTCAAGCTGATCAACGACCAGTTCGGTCACCGCGGCGGCGACGAGCTGCTGCGGCAGGTGGTGGTCCGGCTGCAGAACGGCTTGCGCGAGGACGGCACCGTGGCGCGGATCGGCGGCGACGAGTTCGTGCTGGTGCAGCCCTGCGAATCGGCCGACGACGCGGCCGGGCTGGCCACCTCCATCGTGGCGATCCTGTCCGAGCCGTTCATCATCGAGGAGCAGCCGCTGCGGGTCAGCGTCAGCATCGGCGTCGCCAGGTTCCCGCATGACGCCGGCACGTCCGAGGAGCTGCTTCGTCGCGCCGATCTCGCCTTGTATCGCGCCAAGGCCGTCGGCGGCAGCGTGCGCTTCTACGAGCCGGCGATGGAGGCCGAGCTCCGGCAGCGCCAGGCGCTGGAGCGCGATCTCAGGCAGGCCGTCGAGCGGGACGAGCTCGACATGCACTACCAGCCGATGTTCTGGACCGGCAGCGGCGAGCTGTACGGCTTCGAAGCCCTGGCGCGCTGGACCCATCCCCAGCGCGGCGCGGTTCCACCGGGCGTGTTCATTCCGCTCGCCGAGGAATGCAGGCTGATCGTCCCGCTCGGCGCCCGGATGCTCGAACGCGCCTGTCACACCGCTGCCGCCTGGCGCAACGATCATCCGATCGCGGTCAACCTGTCCCCGGAACAGTTCCGGAGCGGCAACATCGCCCGCCAGATCGCCGGCGTGCTCGCCCAGACCGGCCTTGCGGCCCAGCGCC
>CAXTZG010000054.1:10273-23518 GCA_964248625.1 uncultured Acetobacteraceae bacterium
GAGCTGGAGGTCACGGAAGGGCTGCTGATGGACGACAGCGAACACGTGCGCGACATGCTGCAGGCGATCAAGTCGCTCGGCGTGCGGATCGCGCTCGACGATTTCGGCACCGGCTACTCGAGCCTCGGCTATCTCTGCCGCTTTCCGTTCGACAAGGTGAAGATCGATCAGTCCTTTATCCGCGGCCTGAGCGACGATCCGAGCGCGCGCGCCGTGGTGCGCGCGATCATCGCCCTCGGGCACAGCCTGCACATGCAGGTCATCGCCGAGGGGGTCGAGACCGACGAGCAGCTGGCGCGGCTGCGCGAACTCGGCTGCGATCAGGTGCAGGGCTATCTGCTCGGGCGACCGGCATCGGCAGGCGCTGCCGGGTGGCCTGGCGGGTTGATCCGGACGACGGAGCCGTCGAGGGCGTGACGGATCTGTCTGCAGGCCAGGCGATCCTGTCCGGGCCTGCCTACCGGATGAGCATCGTCTGGAGCACAGTCAGCGAGGCAGAGGCTGCCTCGGCGGCGTCGCGCTCCATCTGACGATAGCAGGTCACGAGACGGGTTCCGGCCGCTGTCACCACGGCGCCGCCGCCGCCGACGCCGCCGGGACGGGCGGCGACGACCGGCTCGCCCAGGCTGGCGGTCATCGCATCGACGAGCAGCCAGGCCCGGCGATACGACATGCCCATCGCCCGTCCGGCCCGGGCGATCGAGCCATGCTCGGCGATCAGCTCGAGCAGCCGGACCTTGCCTGGACCCAGCCAGTGCGCGCCGTCATGGTCGATCCGGAGGGTCAGACGCAGCATGGCATGGAGGCGGCAAGCCCTGTCCCGTCGGTCCGGTTGCCGGTGCCGCAGGGCCGCAACCTGCCCGGCGGCAGCGCGGGGAAACACGGGGGTCCGCAGGCGAACGCGTCTGGCCGGAATCGGCTCCGGGGAGAACCCGGCCTGGCCGCGATCCCGTTCATGGATGCCCGCCCGGCGATGCGACCGGCCGCGGGAACCCTGCCGCCGCTCCGCCTCATGCCGATGCTCCAGCTGCCGCTGCCATCGTTACGCTCGGCATCCAGGCGGGTTCGCCGTTCTCCTTGCGGCTCCAAAGGAACGTCAGCTCGTGCTTGTTGTGCGACAGATGCAGCACGCGGCCGCCGGGGATGGCGGCGAAGGCGTCGGCCGCCACATGGTCGGTCGGATCCTGGAACTTGACCGTGCAGACGATCCGGGCCGTCGTTCCGGCGGCGATCCAGCGCTGCACCAGCCCCAGCAGACGCGCCGGGTAGGCGATGATGTCGCTGAACAGCCAGTCGACCGGCGGCTCGCTCGCGGGGTCGATCCCGAAGGCGCTTTCCTGCCTGACGCGGACGCCCGGCAGGCTTGCCACGCTTGCATCCAGCGGCGCCCGATCGACCGCGGTGACGTCGGCGCCGAGGCTGGCGAGGGCCCAGCTCCAGCCGCCCGGCGCCGCGCCCAGATCGAGGCATCGCTCGCCCGGCTGCGGCCAGCGTCCCAACCGGGCGCAGGCCTCCCACAGCTTGAGATAGGCACGGCTGGGCGGACCGACGCGATCCTCGACGAAGCGCGCGATGCCGTTGGGAAACGGGCTGGTCTTGGTGGTGCTCAGCAGCAGCCGGTCGGGCGCCAGCAGCGTCCAGGCGCCGAGCGGCGCCGACGGGGCGGCAGACGGGAAGCGCAGCGGGGCTGCCTTCACCGGCGGCAGCTTGGCCGCGATCAGCGCCGAGCGGCGATGATGCAGCACCGGCAGCAGGCTCCAGTTGCGCTGCCGGTCGCGCAGCGCCGACACGGCGGCGCCGATCGACGGGCAGGCCACCAGCTCCGGGGCGGTCCAGATCTCGAGCGGCCACAAGGCCGGCGCCGGCGGCTCCGGCGACAGCGCCAGCCTGCCGTGCCAGGCCGAGACCGTGACGCCCCGGCGCGCCAGCGCCTCCGCTAGCACCGCCTCGTTGCCTTCCGAAGCGAGGTAGGCGGCGGCGCATCCGTCGATCGCGTCGTTCATCGACGCAGGCAGGCCGCCGCCAGCAGCAGCCAGCCCAGCATCAGCACGCTGCCGCCGAACGGCGCCGCGTGCCCCGCCGCCTGCGCCCAGCCGCTGCCGCCGCCGCCAAAGGCCAGCGCGTAGACGCCGGCACAGAAGCAGACGATCCCGAGCAGGAACGCCGCGCCGGCCAGGCGCAGCACGAGGTCGCGCGGCCGCCGCTCGGCCAGCAGTCCGGTCGCCAGCAGCGCCATCGCGTGCCAGCCCTGCATCTGCACGGCGGAGCGCAGCATTTCCCGGCCGCCCCCCGCCAGCATCCGGTCCGGCAGATGCGCCGCCAGCGCTGCCATCGCCACCGTCAGCAGGCCGAGCAGGGCGCCGCAGACCAGGAACAGCCGCGCCCCGGCGCGGGCGGGCAGGGCCGGCGGCGTGATGTCTGGTCGCATGATCATGACGCCGGCTTCTAGCTGCCGGCGCGAGGCCGCGTATAGTGCGCCATGTCACGCGGCGACCTGTTTCCAGAAATCGAGCCTTTCGCGGCCGGCTACCTGCCGCTCGAGGAGCAGGAGGGCGAGGCGGCGCACGTCATGTACTGGGAGCAGGTCGGCCGTCGCGACGGCCGACCCGTGCTGTTCCTGCATGGCGGTCCGGGTGCGGGTGCCGGCATCGTGCATCGGCGCTTCTTCGATCCGGCCTCGTGGCGGGCGGTGATCTACGACCAGCGCGGCGCCGGCCGCTCGCGGCCGCAGGGGTCGCTGCGCTGCAACGACACCGACAGGCTGGTCGCCGACATCGAGCGCCTGCGCGGTCACCTCGGCATCGAGAGCTGGATCCTGTTCGGCGGCTCCTGGGGCTCCACCCTCGGTCTGGCCTATGCGCAGGCGCATCCCGAGCGGGTGATCGCGCTGGTGCTGCGCGGCGTGTTCCTGGGCCGCCCGCTCGAGCTCGACTGGTTCCTGTACGGACTGCGCACGGTGTTTCCCGATGCCCACGCCGCCTTCGCCGGCCACGTTCCGGAGGCCGAGCGCGACGATCTGCTGAGCGCCTATGTCAGCCGGCTCAACCACCCGGATCCGGCGATCCACCTGCCGGCCTCGCGCGCCTGGTCGGTTTATGAGGGCACCTGCTCGACGCTGCTGCCGACGACGGCGGCGGTGACGAGCTTTGCCCGCGACCGTGCCAGTCTCGGCCTGGCGCGCATCGAGGCGCACTATTTCCGCCATGGCCTGTTCCTGCCGCCCGAAGGGCTGCTGGGCCGGATGGACCGCATCGCCCATCTGCCGGTGGAGATCGTGCAGGGCCGCTACGACATGATCTGCCCGCCGCAGAGCGCGTTCGATCTGGCCGCGGCATGGCCGGGCACGCGGCTGACCATGGTGCCGGATGCCGGCCACTCGGCGCTGGAGCCCGGCACGCGACGGGCGCTGATCGCCGCCCTGGAACGGTTTCGCGACTGATTCGGAAATGGCCGAGAATTCCGCAACCTTCAGTGAACGCACGATGCCGCTTGGCGTTACCGGCTGCGAGTTTGACCGGAAGCACGTCGTCCCGGATCTGCAGTGGCCCGCTCAATTCAAGGAAACATCATGAATCGCTATGCACGCTGGGGCTTTGCCCTTGTCATTCTGCCTGTCGCCGCTTGCGCCAGCAACCCGCCGGCTCCGCCGGCCGCACCTCCGGGTCCGCCGCCGCTCGCCGCCGGCGACGCCACCTTTATCCAGGATGCAGCCCAGGGCGGCATGGCCGAGATTCAGGCGGCCCAGCTGGCGCAGACCACCTCGCACAGCGCGAAGGTCAAGATGTTTGCGCAGAAGATGATCACCGACCATACCCAGGCCGACGACCAGCTGAAGCAGATCGCCACCTCCAAGGGTGTGACCCTGCCGACCACCGTGAACGACATGGAAATGCAGCAGATGACGACGCTGCAGGGCGAGAAGGGCCGTCAGTTCGATCATGACTACCTGACCGGGCAGGTCACCGATCACACCCAGATGGTGCAGGTCTTCCAGACCGAGGCCCAGAACGGCACCGATCCGGACTTGAAGAAGTTCGCCGCCGACACGCTGCCGATCATCCAGTCGCATGAGGACCTGGCCAAGAAGATGACCATGATGCCGATGCACAAGGGCATGCATCGCCACCACGTCCAGACCAGCTGATCGTTCGAAACTAGACTGATCTGCCCGCCGTCCATGCGACACCCGCATGGACGGCGGTTTTCGTTTCGGCGGGAGGCCGACCATGTTTGTTGCCATGAACCGGTTTCGCGTCGCACGCGGCTCGGAGGCCGACTTCGAGCAGGTCTGGCTCAGCCGGGATGTGTTCCTGAAGACCGTTCCAGGCTTCGAGGCGTTCCATCTGCTGCGCGGTCCCGAAGCCGAGGACCATGTGCTTTATGCATCGCACACGGTCTGGGCGTCGAAGGCCGCCTTCGACGACTGGACGCGATCGGACGCCTTCCGGCAGGCGCACAAGGGCGCCGGGCAGACCGGCGTGCGCTCGATGTATCTGGGGCCGCCGCAGTTCGAAGGCTTCGATGTGCTGCAGACGGTCGGCCGGGAGTGAGCGCGGAACCAGTCCGATGATCCGGATCGACAGCGTCGTCACCCGGACCGGCGATGCCGGGCAGACCAGCCTCGGCGACGGCCGCCGCACGCCGAAGGACTCGCTGCGCGTCGAGGCCTACGGCACCGTGGACGAGGCCAACGCCGCCGTTGGGCTGCTGCGCCTTGAGGTGCCGGCCGGCACGCCGCAGGGCGACCTGCTGTGCCGCATCCAGAACGGGCTGTTCGACATCGGCGGTGACCTGTGTGTTCCCGGCGATGCCGGGCGCACCCTGCGCATCGATGACCGGCTGCTGCATCTGCTTGACGGGGCGATTGAGGCGCTGGCGGGCCTGCAGGCGCCGCTGGACAGCTTCGTGCTGCCGGCCGGGAGCCGCGGCGCGGCGCAGGCCCATGTCGTGCGCACCATCGTGCGGCGCGCCGAGCGCCGGGTGGTCAGCCTGGCTGCCGCCGAGCCGATCAACCCCGAAATCGTCCGCACCCTCAATCGCCTGTCCGACTATTTCTTTGTGCTGGCCCGCCACCTGAACGACGATGGTCGCGCGGACGTCGTCTGGGTCCGCCAATCGTAGCACGGGTGCCGTAGCGCGGGTCCGCCGTGTCGGGCCGGCCGGGCCTTGCCGGTCACGGCTCTCGCGTCAGAACGTGTCCAGCACCGCCATGGCATCCGCCGCCAGCCCGCCCAGCGCGTCCCGCAACGCCACGATCCCGCCAATGACGATCAGGGCCGGGGTCGGAAGCGGAGCGCGACGCAGCCGCTCGGGCAGCGTCGCCAGCGTGCCGACCAGCAGGGTCTGCTCCGGGGTGGCGGCACGCGAGATCGCGGCCGCCGGCGTGTCGGGTGCCAGGCCGCCCGCCATCAGCCGTTCGGCGATGGCGCCCAGGTTGCGCACCGACATGTAGAGCACGATCGGCTGGCCGAGCCGGGCCAGGGCCGCCCAGTCCAGCGACGCCACCGGATCGGCCTCGCCTTCGGCGCTGTGCCCGGTCGCCAGCACGATCGCCTGGTTCACGCCGCGAACGGTCGCCGGGATGCCCGCCGCCGCCAGCCCGGCCAGCCCCGCGGTCAGTCCCGGCACGATGCGGAACGGGATCTCGTTCGCGGCAAGCACCAGCGCCTCCTCGGCGCCGCGGCCGAACACGTACGGGTCGCCGCCCTTCAGCCGCAGCACCCGCTTGCCCTGGCGCGCCAGCGTCACCAGCCTGGCCGAGATGTCGCTCTGGTGGATCGACGGCCGCCCGCCGCGCTTGCCGGCATATTCCAGCACCGCCGAGCTCTGCGCCAGATCGAGCACGCCGGCATCGACCAGCGCGTCATAGACGATCACGTCGGCCTGGATCAGGCCGCACAGCGCATACAGCGTGAGGTGTCCGCGATCCCCTGGTCCGGCGCCGGCCAGCCAGACCTGGCCTGGCTGCAGGACCGGGCACTGGCCGCCGAGCAGTCGGCTGATGGCGGCCCCTGGGCTGAGCGGCTGGGCCTCGTGCGGCGCCTCGTTCATCGTCGACCTGCTGCTCCGTCGCCGGCTGCCGCCCTGCCATGACCGATTGCTACTGGCAAGACGGGCCGGCCGATCATAGATCATCCCGCGGCGACGCATTCTGGAGCACGATCTGCATGTCCGACACGGCCCTCGACGATGCAACGTCCGTGCTGGCGCCCCCGACCAGGAGCTATGGGCACCTGAGTCCGGAGACCGTGCTCACGGTGCATCACTGGACCGACCGGCTGTTCTCCTTCACCACCACCCGCGACCAGAGCCTGCGTTTCGAGAACGGCCAATTCGCGATGATCGGGCTCGAGCTGGACGGCAAGCCGCTGCTGCGCGCCTACAGCATCGCCAGCGCCAATTACGAGGAGCAGCTGGAGTTCCTGTCCATCAGCGTGCCCGACGGTCCGCTGACCTCGCAGCTCTGCAAGATCGTGCCGGGCGACACCGTGCTGGTGGGCCGCAAGCCGACCGGCACCCTGCTGGTCGACAACCTGCTTCCCGGCCGCACCCTGTATCTGCTGGCGACCGGCACCGGGCTTGCGCCGTTCCTGTCGCTGATCAAGGACCCGGCGGTCTATGACCGGTTCGACCGGGTGGTCCTGGCGCATGGCGTGCGGGTATCGGGCGAGCTCGCCTATGCCAACCACATCCGCCACGAGCTGCCGCGGCACGAGTTCCTGGGCGAGGAGGTGGCGGCAAAGCTGCTCTATTATCCGACCGTGACCCGCGAGGACTACCAGACCACCGGCCGCCTCACCGACCTGATCGAGAGCGGCAGGATGTTCGCCGATCTGGACATCCCGGCGCTCGATCCCGAGCATGACCGCGTCATGATCTGCGGCAGCGAGGCGATGCTGGCCGATCTGGAGGCGATGCTGGAGCGGCGCGGCTTCGAGGAGGGCAACAACGCCAAGCCCGGCACCTATGTCGTCGAAAAGGCGTTCGCGCAGCGGTGAGCAAGCCCGGAGGCGCTGCCCCTGGACCCCGCCGAGGGCCGAGCCCTTGGACTCCACTTTGGTGTCGGGGAACGGCCCTGGCTTTTTGAGGACGTGCCATGGCCTACGACTTCGATCTCTTCGTCATCGGGGGCGGGTCCGGCGGCGTGCGCTGCGCGCGGATCGCGGCGAGCCATGGCGCCCGGGTCGCGGTGGCGGAAAGCCGGCACTGGGGCGGCACCTGCGTCAATCTTGGCTGCGTGCCCAAGAAGATGATGGTCCAGGCCAGCGAGTATGGCGAGCACGCGCTCGACGGCCGCGGCTTCGGCTGGAGCGCCGAGCCGGGCACCCATGACTGGAAGCACCTGATCGCGGCCAAGGACCACGAGATCGCGCGTCTCAACGCCATCTACGTCAAGCTGCTGCAGAATGCGGGCGTCACCCTGTTCGAGGGCCGCGCCCGCTTCGAGGACGCCCACACGCTCGTGCTCGAGCCGGGCCCGCTCGATCCCGGCTTCGAGCCGAAGCGTGTCACGGCCGAGCGGATCGTCGTCGCGACGGGCAGCAGGCCGATCGTGCAGCCCGACATCGAGGGCCACGAGCTCGGCATCAACTCCGACCAGGCGTTCCACCTGCCCGAGCGCCCGCAGCGGGTGACGATCATCGGCAGCGGCTATATCGGCGTCGAGTTCGCCGGCATCTTCGCCGGCCTCGGCTCCGAGGTTCAGGTCGTCTACCGTCAGACGCTGCCGCTCCGCGGCTTCGACGAGGATCTCCGCACCGCCTTGGACGAGGCCATGAGCGGGCGCGGCATCGTCTGCCACCGGGGCACGCTCCTGCACCGCATCCGGCGACATGACGGCGCCCTCCGTCTGACCCTGACCGACGGGCGCGAGTGGGATGCCGACCTCGTCTTCTTCGCGGTCGGCCGGGCTCCGAATGTCGACGGGCTCGGCCTGGACACCACGGCGGTGCGCACCACCGAGGAGGACCGCATTCTCGTGGATGACGGCAGCGAAACCCACGAGCCCGGCATCTTCGCCATCGGCGACGTCACCAACCGCATGAACCTGACCCCGGTGGCGATCGCCGAAGGGCACATCCTGGCCGACCGGCTGTTCGCGGGCCATGTCCGCGAATGGTCGTTCGACACCACGCCGAAGGCGGTGTTCTTTTCGCCGCCGCTCGCCAGCGTCGGCCTGACCGAGGACGAGGCGGCGGCGCGCGGGCCTGCCGACATCTACCTCGCGCGCTTCACGCCGATGCGCCACACGCTGAGCGGACGCAAGCGTCAGAGCGTGATGAAGCTGGTGGTCGAGCAGGCGAGCCGCGTGGTCGTCGGCGTGCACATGATGGGCGAGGACGCGCCCGAGATGATGCAGGGCCTGGCCATTGCGGTCACCGCCGGCCTGACCAAGGAGGATTTCGACCGCACCATCGGTCTGCATCCCACCTCGGCCGAGGAGTTCGTGACGCTGCGCACCCGCACCCGGGTTGCCGGCACCGCCTGAGCCAGACGACCACCGGGTCGCGCCGACAAGGCGGGGCGGGGCGGGGCGAGGTTTCATCGGCGACCTAACAATGGCCGGGGTCGATCCCCATCTTGGAAGATGTCGAAGCCGCTGCGATCGTCTCGTGGCGGCGTTCTTTCCCAAGGATGCAGGCCATGGTTCCCGCCGTAGAGAAGCCGACCATGGCCAAGCCGCGCTGGGATGGCAGCCGCGTGGTGTTCGAGATCGCGGTGGATGACCAGATCGTGGCATGCGCGATCTCGCGGTCGGCGTTGCAGGACATCAGCGGCGTCAGGCGGTTCACGCCTGCCGACCTGTTGCGCGGCTTCGACGAGGTCAGGGCGCGGATCGAGCAGATCGCCGCCAACAAGTACAGGGCCAACCCGGAAAGCGTGTCGGGGCTCGTCAGCATCTGGACCGACGACATCGAGGATACCCGCGCGGCCTGAACGTCGGTCCGCTTCACCCTCCCCATGGCCTGATCGATCCCGATCAGGCCGACGGATCGGCCGCGGTCGACAAGGCGAGGGCCGGGGCTGGAGCCTCGCTGTTAAGCGGGCAGTAACCGTTCGTTTG
Source organism: uncultured Acetobacteraceae bacterium (assembly GCA_964248625.1). Taxonomy (GTDB): domain Bacteria; phylum Pseudomonadota; class Alphaproteobacteria; order Acetobacterales; family Acetobacteraceae; genus Lichenicola. The sequence goes on from CAXTZG010000054.1 coordinate 19,338, forward strand.
TTATCTTCCGTGCATGATCGCTGCCAGAATCGCAACGTTCCGGGATGCAAAGCCTTTGCTTCGTTGCGTTGGTGCATCGATAATGAATGCGTTCACGCCGTCGGAGGCCGCCAGATCATGAAACCGCACTGCATCATCCTGACGCCGTCGCCTGGCGCCGTGTTTCTGCGCACCGACGCCGCCCTGGTCGAGATGACGCCGGGCGAGGCGCTGCGGCTTTGCGAGCAGATCCGATCCTGTATCCACGTCGCCCTCGGCGCCCAGGACGGGCGGGCGCTGCAGGCGATGCTGGGCAGCGCTCCGGCCTGATCGCCGGCGCCGGCAGGTGGCGAGTCGCGGCCAGGCGTCGCGGCTGACGATCCTGACCGCGTCGGAACGTCAGTAGGGCAGGGTGAGATAGAGCTGACCCAGCTTCGTCAGCTGGCCCGAGGCGCCGAGCAGGCTCGAGTAGTGCGGATCCGGGCTGACGCGTCCGGTGAACCAGGCATAGCGGAACACGTCGCTGCGCTGCTCGCATGTGGCCACCATGGCGGTCATCTGCGCTTCCTGCTGGGCAAGCGTGGTGATCTGGGCGCCATCATTCTGGCTGTGCCAGTTGGCGAACTCGGTGACCCAGATCGGCTTGTTGTACTTGTCGAGACGGCTGAGCTGGCTGGCCAGGCCGTAGTCGTACCAGTGGAAACCGAGATAGTCGATGCTTGGCTGACGGCCGCCGTTGGCAGCCTCATAGGCGGCATAGAACGCATCCAGCCACGCCACCGGATCGCTGTAGTTCGGCATGGTGCCCCAGGTGATCTGCGGTCCGACGATCTTGACGCCGGCCTGCGAGGCGATCGCCTCGTATTGCGGCCACAGCTGTGCGGCCTGCTGCGGGGTCAGATAGGACTGGCCGCCGACGTTCGGCTCGTTCAGCACGAGCAGGTAGTGGATGGTCGGGTGCGCCAGCAGGAAGGCGACGACGGTGGTGGCCTTGAAGCTGCCGTTCCACAGCATCGGATAGTAGTCCATCTGATACTGGGTGAGGTAGCTCGACGGGACGCCGGCATTGGGCGTCGCGCCCCAGTTGTACCACCAGCTCACCCCCGACGAGACCGCCTGCAGATCGGCGGGAGACGCGAGATCGTAGGCGATGCCTCGCTTGGCGCTCTTTGCCGCCGCCGTCGCGACCGCGGCGGGTGCCGCGGCGGTCGCGTCCGGGTCGGTTCCGCCTCGTGCATGGCCGGGCGATGTCCAGAATGCCGCCAGGACGACGAGGCCGCTGATCTGAAGCTTCATGATGTTGATCCTCCTGTCGACGCCGCGGGACCGGTTGGCTGGGCCGCTGCCGCCGAGGCGCCACCGGCCTGTGCAATCGGACCTGCTCATCGAGGTGATGTGCGACGCGGCTGTCCGGGACGGGTCGTCGGCCCGGACCGTCGCGCCGCTCGGCACGCCGTCAGGATGACGACGCCGGTCGGTGGCTGGCTGCATCCGCCTTGGGTGGAGGAGCCGGGGCCTGTCCGGACAATAACGCAGTTTGCCGACTTCGACATGATCTCATCGAGAACGGACCTGTGGCGCTCCTCCGGCCTGCAGCTCATGCCCGACCGGGTCGGTGTTGCCGACCGCTCGGTGGCTTCGGGCGCGATTTCCGATCTGAGGGCCAGATGGCCGATCGTCTTGCAGCAAATACCGGCAGCCGCACGGAACGTCGTTGCGATCCTGCGTTAAAGGTCGAGGAAACGGAGGAAGCAATGACCAAGAAACTCCCGACGATCGTCGCGCTCGCTTGTGCCCTCGGCACGGTGGCCTGCACCGCCGCCAACGTGCCGAGCGGGCAGCCGCAGCCCGGCTATGCCAATGATCGCGCCGGCGGCGGCAACACCGGCGCTCCTGGCTACAGCAAGCCTTCCGGGAACTGACCGCCATCGCCGGCCAGGCGTGACGAGCGCATGGCCGGCGAAGTGCCGAGCTGACCTGACCCGGCCAATCGGCCGACGGTGCCGGGCTTTGTCATGCCCTCAACCGGTCCCAGGCTGTCAGGCGCCGCTGTCGGATCCGGCACTCGTTCCGGGAGCCGCATAGGCGCTGCCGTCTTCCGCACGGGCCGGATGCATCTCGTAGTGGGGATGCTTCGGGTGTGCCACCTGATCGAAGCTGATCGCCAGCAGGTCCAGCGCATCGCGCATCGGCTGTCCTGCCACGGCAAGTCCGTGGCCGCTGAGCAGGACCTCCGGCTGCAGCGATGCCAGCATCACCACGGACTCGCGCGCGCGGGGCCAGTCCTGCGTGAAATACATTGGCGGCCCGTGCAGCTCGGTGCGAGCCAGCGCCACCGCATAGACCGATTCCTGGGCGGTGGTGATGACCGCATCGGCGGAAAGCAGCGTCTTGTCGGAGTCGCGCCACAACGACACGTGGCCGACCGAGTGTCCGGGCGTATGCAGCCATCGCCAGCCCGGCATCTTCGGCACGGTGCCATCCTCCGGCAGGGCCCGCAGCCGGACCGAGACATTCACCGGACCGCGCGGATACAGCGAGGCGGCCAGGGTCATGACGCCGCCACCGATCCTGGTGTCGGGTTCCGGGTATGCCGCCGTGCCGTCCAGATAGGGATGCTCCAGGATGTGCGCATAGACCGGCACGTCCCAGCGTTCGGCGAGGTCTTCCAGGGCGCCGACATGATCGAAGTGCCCATGGGTCAGGATGATCGCGGCCGGCCGCGACATCACGCCGAAGCGGTGCGCCGCCGCGCTGACGATCGCCTCGGTCGCGCCGGGCAGCCCGGCATCGATCAGCACCCAGCCCCGGTCCGGCGCGCCGGCCGGCCCGTAGAACGCGACATTCACCAGGGTCAGCCGGCGATAGGCGAGATCGGGCAGCACCTCGATCACGGCGCCGCCGGTGTCGGTGCCGATGACGGCGGATGCGGCGAGCGGGATCTGCTGGACCATCGTTGCCTCCACACGGTTGCCCGAGGTTCACGCGGGCCGCGCCGCCCGGTTGCAGCCCGGGCGGCTCACAATGCCGCCGCCGAACCAAGATCCCGTGCGACCGGTTCCGCCAGCCGGACCAGCAGCGCCCCCATGGCGGCCACCTCCGCCGGGTCGCCGGACGCGACGCCCGTCGTCACCAGCCGCGCCCGCTTGTGCGCCAGCACCATCGCCGGCCGGGTCGTTTCCACCGTCCAGTCGGCGTCCAGCGTCAGCGTGCCGGCGGCATCGAGCTCGAAACGGCCGATGCTCAGCTCGACGCGCCGGTAGTCGGGCTGCAGCGGCGACGCCGTGATCACCGCCGCCTGCGGCAGCAGCGCCTGCAGGTCAGCCGCGAAAGCCTGGCGTATGCCGACGGAAAGCCGTTCCGCCCAGCGTCCGTTCGGGCTCGCCACCAGCAGCGCACCCTGGCGCTGCTGGATGTCGCGGCTGTCCAGGTAGTCCGGCACCAGCACCGGACGCACCTCGATCACCGCCGCCGGCAGCGCCTGTGCCGCGAACGGGGCGTCGTCGACCGGCGGCCTGCCCAGCACATAGGTGCGCAGCGCGGGCGCCGCGCAGCCGGCCGGCAGCAGCGCCAGCAACACGATGACGAGCCGTCTCATCGCGCGCGTCCCCGCAGCACCAGCGATGGATCGTGCTCGACGTCGTGGGCGATGCCGCGCAGGCTTTCGGCGGCTGCGGCCAAGTCGCGCAGGCTGGCCTCGAGATTGAGCCGCACCTCGGAACGGTCGCCGGCAAGCGCGGTCATGGTGGCCGACAGCGTGCGCGCATTGTCCGCAGCCTGGTTGGCGGTGGCCAGCAGCCGCTTCACCTCCGGGCCTCGCGCCGCCACCTGCGTCCTGAGCGCAGCCGACAGCGAGTCGTAGTGCGCGATCATCGCCAGCGCATGCTCGCGCACCGTCTCCACCGACCGGTCGATCAGCGGCCCGGTATCGTGCAGCCCGTCCGCGGTGACCTGCAGGCTGGCGATCAGCGGCGGCAGGCTGGCGTCGAGCGTGTCGGCCAGGCGCTCGGCGGCGTGCAGGGTGCGCTGCGTGCTGTCGGCGAGGTCGCGCAGCGGCAGCTTCGGGATCTGGTCGCGCAGCCGCTCGAAGTCTGACTCCACCGCCGGGATCTCCACCAGGCTGCCGGCATAGCCGGAGAACACGGCACCCGAGTTCGGCTTCAGGTCCAGGTCGACCCCCATCTGCCCGGTCACGAAGCTCT
>CAXTZG010000054.1:23554-24605 GCA_964248625.1 uncultured Acetobacteraceae bacterium
CGCGCAGGCCCGCCGCAACGAGCCGGGCGAGATCGAGCCGCCCGGACGCCGACGGCTGGTCCAGCATCACGCGGCCCGGATCGAGCTGCAGCGTGACGGGGATGCGCGCCTGCAGGTCCTGCGGGTTCACATGCAGCGAGACCGCCTCCACCGAGCCTACGCGGACGCCCCGGAAGGTCACCGGCGCGCCCGGTCCGAGTCCGGCAACCCCGTCATGGAAATAGATCACCGCGCGATCCACCGGGGTCAGCAGATGCAGCCGGCCGAAGACCAGCACCGCCCCGATCGCCAGCCCGATTCCGACCAGCACGAACAGCCCGACCAGTGTCTGCCTAGCCGCCATCGGCACCTCCCGCCCGCGCGCCGGCCCGCTCGTCCGCCGGCCGCTCGCGACGCATGAAGGCCTGCACCGCGGGATCGGCGCAACCGTCGCGCAGGGCTGCGGGCGATCCGGTGGCGATCACCGTCTGGCTGTCGCCATCGAGGAACGCCCCGTCATCGGCGATCGCGAACAGGCTCGGCAGCTCGTGGCTGACCAGCACCACGGTGGCGCCGAGGCTCTCGCGCAGCTCCAGGATCAGGTCGTCCAGGCGGCGCGCGGTGACCGGATCGAGGCCGGCCGACGGCTCGTCGAAGAACAGCACCTCGGGATCGAGCGCCAGCGCGCGCGCAAGCCCGGCGCGCTTGCGCATGCCGCCGCTGAGCTCCGACGGCATCCGGTCCGCGACCGCCTCCAGCCCGACCAGCGCCAGCTTGAAGCGCACCAGGTCGGCGATCGTCGCGGCCTTGGCCTGGGTGAACAGCCTGAGCGGCAGCGCCACGTTCTCGGCCACCGTTAGCGAGCTCCACAGCGCCGAGCTCTGGAACAGCACGCCGAAGCGGCGATTGATCGCCAGCCGCCGGTCCTCGCTGGCGTCCCAGTAGCTTTCGTTGTCGATCAGCACCCGGCCGGCGAGCGGCCGCAGCAGCCCGAACAGCGCCTTCAGCACGGTGCTCTTGCCGCAGCCGCTGGCGCCCATCAGCGCGAAGATCGAGCCGTGCCGGATGCGCA
>CAXTZG010000055.1:0-23464 GCA_964248625.1 uncultured Acetobacteraceae bacterium
GAGCTGCACCTCTTGCATCAGTCCCTGCCGCTGTTCATGGGCCCGCACCCGGAGGCCCTAGACGCGATCATGCCCCCGATCCAGCCCCTCTGGAAGGACTACCCGCCATCTAACTTGATGGGGTGCGATATTGACCTAGATATTCTGGCTCAGAAAGAAAGTCCGGAATGATGTCACCGTCCGGCTCCTTACAGATGTCCCTCGATCTGCATGGAAACGACGCCGCATCCGACTTTCGGTAGGCCTGAAGCAATCCGGATGAGCTAGCGAAATGCTTTAAATAGGTCTGCGCGACATAGTGATCGTCTGCCATGGCTATGGAGCACCTACTTCGGCCTCATTCGTTTTACTCGCCCGCTTCCTTCATCCGCAGCGCCTGCCGCTCCAGCCATCCGCTAGCACCAGGTACCACCTTCGCCCGCGCGATCCGCAGTACTGACTGCTGAGCCTCGTCCGTGAGCCGCGGGCAGAGCGTCAGCAGGTCGGCGAAGTTTGTTAATGACTCCTCCTCCGCTCCACAGTTAATTGAGACATCCCGTAAGCGGACGGTATCCGCGAGAGGGATAAACGATGACGACACAGCAGATGGATACCGTGGGCGCTGGGCGTGGCGGGCGGATGTCGCGGCAGCGCAAACGCGACGCGGTGCTGCGCCTCCTGCGGGGTGAGGACCTGGACACGGTGTCGCGCTCGCTGGGCGTGACGGCGGCGACGCTGAGCGGCTGGCGAGACGCCTTTCTCGACGGCGGCGAGGCCAGCCTGACGAGCAAACCCTCGGATGGCGAGGAGCGCGAGAGCGACCGCCTGAAGGCACGTCTTGGCGAGATGCTGCTCAAGACGGAGCTTCTCGAGCAGAAGATCGCGCTGCTGGAGGGCAAGGGCGGCCCTTTGGCCCGTCAGAGGTCGAGGCGATGAGCCGCATGCTGTCGCCCAGCAACGGCAAGCCCTACGGCCTGGCACGCGTCTGCCGGGTCTGGCGCAGCGCGAGAGCGAACGTCTACCGGCACCGCCATCCGGCGCCAGCGCGGCAACGGCCAGGTCCCGCAGGCCCGATGCCCGATGCGGTGCTGCTGGAGCGGATCCGGGGCGTTCTCTCCGACAGCCCTTTCCACGGCGAAGGCCACCGCAAGCTCTGGGCCCGGTTGCGGATCGACGGTATCCGCACGTCCCTGCGCCGGGTGCTACGGCTCATGCGCGAGAACGACCTGCTGGCACCCGGTCGGGTCGGCCAGCCGCGTGGGCCACGCAACCACGACGGCACCATCATTCCCGACAGCCTCGACACCATGTGGGGCAGCGACATGACCACCACCTGGACCGCCGAGGGGCAGGTCGCGGTGTTCGTCGCGATCGACCACCACAACGCCGAGTGCGTCGGCATCCACGCTGCCCGCCGTGGCACCCGCTTCGAGGCTCTCGAGCCGCTGCGCCAGGGCGTGCGGCGGCACTTCGGTGCCATCGGCAAGGACGTCGCCCGTGGTCTGGCCGTCCGCCACGACCACGGCAGCCAATACATGTCCGACACCTTCCAGACCGAGATGTGCTTCCTTGGCATCCAGAGCTCACCCGCCTTCATCCGCGCGCCCGAGGGCAACGGCTGCGCCGAACGCTTCATCCGGACGCTCAAGGAGAACCTGCTGTGGATCCGCACCTTCGACACCGTCGAGGACCTCAGGCTGGCGCTGCTCGCGTTCCGCGACACCTACAACACCACCTGGCTCATCCAGCGCCTCGGATACCGCTCACCAGACCAGGTCAGACAGGATCAGCTTTCAGCCAAGGCGATCGCTGCGTAGGCTACTCATAGATGTCTCATTATCCGCGGGCAGTACACGAAGCTGCGTGCCAGATCATCCGACGGCCAGCAAGGCGAAGTCGCTATCGCCGTCCGTATCCTCAACCGCATGATCCGCATTGCCAAGCCAATCTCCGTTCGCTTCAGCTGACTCGATCTCAGGGTGGCGCCAGTCCAATCTCGGACCGGTCCATGCAACAACGCCTGAGAGTGCCAAGATCTCTTCCGTCCTCGCTGCCGTCACAACCAGATCGTTCCCGCCTCTCTCCGCTGCTTCCGCTTCGCAAGAGACGCCCGTGCTACATTCCGGATCGTGCAGAACGCCTGATCCGATAGACTCATCGAGAATAAGCAAAACTCTGGCGCGAGAGCTGATAGAACCGCTCAAAGGTTGAGGTCGCCGTAGGCGCTGCTGGCCACGCGCATCATCTCGCCGGCCGACATCGGCGCCATGATCACGACACCGACGACGTCGTCCTGCCAGATGCAGATCCGGGTGCCACCCTGCCGCAGCAGGTCGAAACGCACGTTGCCGTTCGACCGGCGCACGTAGATCGTCAGCAGGCGCTGCCGCTCGTCCGCGTAGCCGAGCTGCGCCGCATGGCCGAACAGGTCGATCCGTGTCAGCCGGAAGCCGTAGCGCTGCAGGTCGGGCGCGCGCACCGGCATCCCGAGTGCCGCCCGCAGCACGCCGTCGCGCAACCGGGTGCTTGCCAGCTGGTCAGGAGCCACGCTCCGCCCGTGGATTAGGCCGTCGCGCGCTGTCCCCGCATCGGCCAGGATGGTGTCGCCATGCGGCCATTCGCGCACCAGGACGGCCGTGCCGCCAAGCGCCAGGGCGATTCCGGCAGCAACCGCATAGCGCCGGCCGAACGCCGCCGGCCGTCGTGGCCGCGACAGTGTCGCCGCCCCGATCCGCCGCGCCCAGGCGTCCGGCATCGGCCGATCGGCCAGGCCGGCGAAGGCGGCGCGCAGCCGGTCGCGGTCGACGCGGTAGCCGGCAATCCGGGCCGCCAACGCCGGGTCGTCCGCCAGCAGGACCAGGATTTCTCGACGACGCGGCTCGGCGAGCTCGTCATCGATGAAGGCATGCAGCTCCTCCTCGGTGGCAGGCGGCGGCACGCTCACGATCCCCTTCCTCGTCCGGGCGGCGTCGTCGCCCCCAGCACCTCGCGCAACTGGTCGCGGGCTCGCGCCAGCCGTGACATCACTGTGCCGATCGGCACTCCCAGCTCCTCCGCGGCTTCGCGATAGCCGAGACCCTCGACTCCCACCAGGAACAGCACTTGCCGGTGCTGCAGCGGCAGGGCCGCCATCGCCCGCAGCGTCTGCGCCAGTTCCTCCCGCATCTCGGGCGCCGCCGAGCGGTCCACCATCATCTCCAGCACGTCAGGCTCCGCCGTCGCCACCCGGTTCCGCCAACGACGGCGCTCGTCGATGAACACTGAGAATAGGACCGTGCGCAGCCACGGCGTGATCCTGTCCTCGTTTTCCAGCGTATCAAGGCGCGGCAGCGCGCGCTCGATGCAGTCCTGCACCAGGTCGTCGGCCAGTGCTGCGCTGCCCGTCAGGCCGAGGGCGTAGCGATGGAGCGCAGGCAGGCTGGCGATCATGGCGCGACTGAGCCGCCGCTCGCGTTCCGCCCTCACGCTCACGCCGGACACGCGGTCAGGGAAGCCTTGCCGGCCCAACGGAGGAGGCTTCGCATGCCGACCGGCTCCACGCGTTGCTTCTCAGACCCAGGACGCTTCGGCAAGCCGATCTATTTCATCCCCTCGAAACAAATCTCAGAACGTCCGCTGCAGCGACGCGGCCACGAAGTCGCGATCCGCCAGCGGCTGCAGTGCCGGGCCGCCGACATAGTGCGTGACGGACAGGTCCGCCTGCCAGACGGTGCGATAGGTGGCAGCGATGCCAAGGGTGATGTTGCCGGTGCCGGCATCGCGCCCCGCATCGATGCTGGAGCGTCCGGCAAGCCCGATCTCGAACCCGACCGGCACCGTCAGCACCAGGTCGCGCGCTAGGTGGTAGTAGGTGGGCGTGAACACCGCCTGCAGCGCCAGCGCAAAGCGCGTGGTGCCCGGCAGCCGGTTGGTCGAGCCGGACTCGACCGCGAGCAGGTCGGTTGCAGCCGCTTCCGCCTGCAGCACGGCCGCGTCCCAGAACACCGCCGGCCGGAGCTGCCGCTCATACGATACGAGCGCCTGCAATGCCTGTCCGGTCGCGAAGCCGCTCGTAACGCCGCCGCCGGATTGTCCCGCCGTGGTCGGCGCCAGCGGCTGAAACCGGCTCGCCAGCGGCAGGTGCTGGCGCAGCGACACCTCGCCGGACACCGTGTCGTCGTCGAGATAGCTGCTGGCGCTGGCGCCGAACAGGTCGATGCCCGCCGGGAAGGCCAGCCGGTAGCTGCCAGGAGCCGTACCCAGCTCCGGCTCCGGCGATTTGGCATCGTAGCGCAGGGCATACAGCCCGAGGTCGAGCGCGTCGGTGTTGCGGCGCAGCGCCACGCCGAACTGTCCGAAGCCGGACGGGATGCGGTCGGCCATGCGCGACAGGCTGCCGCCATTCGGCATCAGCACGCGCTCGCCGCCGGCGTCGAGGATGTCGCTCGTGCTGAAATAGCTGCCGACGCCCGGGATCCTGTCGCCGCGCCACTCGAACTGGTCGTAGGTTTCGAGCGACAGGTTGGCAGGCAACGCCACGCGCAGCACAGCCTCGGTCACCGGCAGGTAGAGCTCGTTCGCCTCCACCAGCGGCTGGCTTGCCGACTTGATCAGGTCAACCGGCGCCTGACCGGCGGCGATACCATCCTCCGCGAAGAACAGGCTTTCGCCCCACAGCAGCGTCTGCCGGCCGATACGCAGGCTGACCGGCACGCCGGCGAGCTCCAGCTTGTCGTGGAGGTAGGCGTCGTCCAGCTCGACCGTCCGTCCGAGCAGCCGCTGCGTTTCGGCAGGAAACTCGCCCACGGGCACCGATACCGGGTTGAAGGTGGCGGAGGAGTGGTCCGTGTCGGCCTGGCCGTAGGCGGCGTCGTACCAGCCGTCGGCGCTTAGCTCGACGCCGAGGTCGCCGCGGCAGAGGTCGAGCCGCGAGGCGATGTCGACCCGTTCGGAAATTAGGCCGGGAGAGAAGGCACGGTCGCCGTCGTCGGCGTTGATGTCGCCCAGCAGCGACCGATTGCGCGGCTCCACCCGCGCGGCCAGCGACACGCGCAGCGTGGTGTCGAGCCGGACGTCGAACCCGTCGACGGTGCCGAGCGGCGCGCCCCGGGCGTCGGGCGGCGTGAGCCCCAAGGCGAGGCAGCAGGCGAGGCCGCAACGGCCGAGCAGCCGCACCGGTCCGGATCGGGGGGCGCGACCGCATGTCCCGGGCTGCCGGTCGGCCGCGTCATTCCCCAAGTCCGACCTTTCGCCCGCGCACCCGCCCATGCCATGGCTGGCGACGGGGCACGATCGGAAAGACGTCATGCGGCTGGCAATCTTGATCCTGGCGCTGCTGCGGCTGTTCCCGGGAGGACCGACCGCGGCCGCAGTCCCGTCGGCAACGGCGTTGCTGCATGGCCGCCTGACCCCGCTTGGCGCCGAGCGCGCCGGCAACGACGCAGGCACCATCCCGTCCTGGACCGGCGGCTTGGCGGACCCGCCGGGCAGTCACGCGCCGCTGTGGCGCGATCCGTTCGCAGACGACCATCCGCTGTTCACCATCGATGCCGGCAACGCGTCCCGCTTTGCCGCCGAACTGCCCGAGGGCGTGCTGGCGCTGTTCCGCCGCTACCCCGACTACCGCATGCGGATCTTTGCCACCCGACGCACCGCCGCGTTCCCGCAGGCGGTCTACGATGCCGTGGCGCGCAACGCCACACGCGCCGGGCCGGCCGCCACCGGCATCGCCACCGGCGTGCGGGGTGCTGCCGGCGGCATCCCGTTCCCGATCCCGGCCGACGGCGCCGAGGCGGTGTGGAACCACCTGCTCGCCTTTTGGGGTGCGGCGCGCGAGGCTCATGTCTCCACCTTCGTCGCCTCCGGCGACGGCAGCATCGAGCAGACGGCCGGCTACCGCGAGATCACCGACTTCCCGTTCTATGCGCCCGGCGCCACACCGGACAGCGTCGGACGCTACTACTTCAAGACGCGCCGCCTGCAGGACGCGCCGGCGTCGCGCGCCGGCGAGGGCTATATCGCCTGGCAGCCGCTGGACGACGCCGCTGACCCGTTCGTCGCCTGGCGCTACCTGCCGGGCGAGCACCGGGCCAGGCGGGCGCCCTCCTTGTCCTACGACACGCCGGATCCCGACGCGGACGGCTACGAGTCGCTCGACGACTACTACCTTTTCTTCGGCGGACAGGACCGCTACGTGTTCCGCCTGCTGGGTAAGCGCGAGATGTTCGTGCCCTACAACAACAACTGGCTGGCGATGCATGACGGACGCCAAGCGATGGAGCCGCTTCACGCGAACCAGGACCACCTCCGCTATGAGCTGCACCGCGTCTGGGTGGTCGAGGGCACCCTGGCGCCGGGCCAGCACCACGTGGCGCCGCGTCGCCGGCTCTATCTCGATGAGGACACTTGGCTCGCGCTTTATAGCGAGGCCTGGGACGAGGATGGGCGGCTGTGGAAGTTCGGCCACGCCACCATGTTCGCGCTGCCGGCGGTGCCGGCGATGATCGGCGGCAGCCAGTTCTTCTACGACCTGATCAGCGGCGGCTACTGCCACGACTTCGTGGCCGAGCCGCCGGGCGCCTACCGGCTGACGCCGATGCATCCCTCCGACACCTTCGCCCCGGGATCGATGGCCGCCGACTCGCTGCGCTGACCGCGGCGGTTCGGCGGGGCCAGGTTCACGAGAAAATTTCGATCGCTGCGGAATAACCCGTCGCGCCGGACCGTCGTCGTAGTGGATCCGAGGTCGGGGAGGTGGCATGAGCACGTCGGAAGCCTTTCTACTGGCGATGCTGGCCATATTCACGCTGCCGTATCTGGTCTGGCGGCTCGCTCGTACCGACCACTACGTGCCCCTGGTGGTGATGCAGATCGCGGTCGGCATCCTGCTGGGCCCCGGCATCCTGGGCACGGTGCTGCCCGGCACCTACCGCGCGGTGTTCCGGCCTGAGGTGCTGGGGGCGCTGAACGGCATCGCCGCTTGGGCGGTGATGATCTTCGTTTGGAGCGCCGGCATCGAGCTCGACCTCCGGCTGGCCTGGTTGCACCGGCGCGACACCGGGATCACCGCCGGGCTAGCGCTCGGCACGCCGCTTCTGGTCGGCGCCGCCGCGGCCGCCGTGCTGCTGACGTTCCCGGGCTGGATCGGACCCCGAGCGGCGTCCTGGCAGTTCGTGCTCGGCATCGGCATGGCTTGCGCGGTCACCGCCCTGCCGATCCTGGTGCTGTTCATGGAGAAGCTGGACCTGCTGCACCAGCCGCTCGGCCAGCGCGCGCTGCGTTACACGAGCTTGGACGACGTGGTGATCTGGGGCGTGCTGGCGCTGATCCTGCTGGACTGGCACCGCGTCGGCCGGCAGGGAGGCTTCCTCTTCGGCTTCGCGCTGGCCACCCTGGCAGTGCGCTGGCTGATGGTGCGCATCTCGGAGCGCGACCGCTGGTACGCGGCGCTGATCTGGCTCGCCGGCACCGGCTTCCTGGCCGACTGGTGCGGGCTGCACTTCATGGTGGGCGCGTTCCTGTCCGGCTTGGTGCTCGACGCCGACTGGTTCGACCGCGGGCGCATGGCGTCGTTCCGGCAGACCGTGCTGATGACCGCGATGCCGGTGTTCTTCCTCAGCACCGGGCTGAAGACCGGCTGGCAGGTCGGCTCGGCCGCGGTGTTCGCCGCCGCGGCCGGCCTGTTGCTGGCCTCGGTCGGCGGCAAGCTCGCCGGTATACGCCTCGCCGCGCGCCTGCTCGGCTGGGAGCAGGGCGATGCCGTTATCATCGGCTGGCTGCTGCAGACCAAGGCGCTGATCATGATCATCTTCGCCAACGTCCTGGTCGACCGCGGCATCATCAGCGACCAGGCCTTCACCGCGCTGCTGCTGATGGCGGTCGCCAGCACCACCCTGACCATTCCCCTCGTGAGTCGGCACCTGCGGCAGGTCCGGCAGGCAGCACTCGTACCCACCTGACCGCCTCCGGAATCCCCTTCCTCCAGAACGGAACCAAGAACGATGGAAACGCTGATCATCGGAGCGGGACCCGCCGGATTGCAGCTCGGCTACTGCCTGGAGCGAGCTGGGCGCGACTACCTGATCCTCGAGGCCGGCGCCGAGCCCGGCACCTCGTTTCGGCAATATCCCCGACACGGGCAGCTGATCTCGATCAACAAGCCGCACACCGGCACCACCGATCCCGAGCTGAACCTCAGGATGGACTGGAACTCGCTGCTATCGGACGACCCGGAGCTGCTGTTCACCCGTTACACGCCGCGCTACTTCCCGCCGGCGAGCGAGATGGTGCGCTACCTCGCCGACTTCGCCCGAAGCTGGAACCTGCGCATCCAGCACGACACCCGGGTGACCCGGATCGAGCGCGACGGCGACTTCGTCGTCACCGACGATCAGGGCCAGACCTACCGCGCGAAGCGCTTGGTCGTCGCCACGGGCGTGCCGACGCCGAACGTCCCAGTCATTCCGGGGATTGAGACCGCCGAGCTTTATGCCGACGTGTCGGTCGACCCGCAGGATTTCGCCGACCAGCGCGTGCTGATCGTCGGCAAGGGCAACTCCGCGTTCGAGACCGCCGACGGGCTGCTGGAGACCGCGGCAGTGATCCACGTCGCCGGACCCAGCCCGGTGAAGTTCGCGTGGCGCACGCATTATGTCGGGCACCTGCGCGCGGTGAACAACAACATGCTCGACAGCTACCAGCTGAAGTCGCAGAACGCGGTGCTTGATGGCAGCATCGTGGGCATCGAGCATGATGGTGCCAGCTACCGCGTGACCTTCAGCTTCTCCCGCGCCGGAGAGGTGAAGAAGGACCTGCAATACGACCGCGTGATCCTGTGCACCGGCTTTCGTTTCGACAACTCGATCTTTGCCGCAGATTGCCGTCCCGAGCTGGTGGTGCATGACCGGTTCCCGGCGCAGACCTGCGAATCGGAATCGATCAACATCCCGGACCTGTACTTCGCCGGTACGCTAATGCAGGCCCGCAACTACAAGAAGTCGACCTGCGGCTTCATCCACGGCTTCCGCTACGGCGTGCGCGCGCTGCACCGCATCCTGGAGGCGAAGTATCACGGCACGCCCTGGCCGCATCGCGAGCTCGCCTCCGAGCCTCAGGCGATGATGCGGGCGGTGATCGAGCGGGTGAACCGTACTTCGGCGCTGTGGCAGCAGTTCGGCGTGCTGTGCGACGTGCTCGACGTGCGCTCCGACGGCAGCGTCCGCTACTATGAGGAGGTGCCGGTGGACTACACGCACGAGATCGGTTTCGGCGATTCTGGCTGCCTCTTCGTCGTCACCCTCGAATACGGGCCGCACCACGACCAGGTCGACCCGTTCGACATCACCGTCGGCCGCATCGCGCAGGACGACGCGACGCGTTCCGAGGAAGGGCAGTACCTGCACCCGGTGGTGCGCTGCTACGACCGGCGCACGCTGCTTGCCACCCACCACGTGACCGAGAACCTCGAGAACGAGTGGAACCACGAGATGCATTGCCGCCCGCTGCAGGCGTTCCTCGCTTGCGAGATCGCGCGGTCGCGCGTCGACGCGGCCGCCTGAGGCAACGGGTCGTGCGCGATACCTGCACGATCCATGCGACGCCCGATCCAGGCCCCCTGCCGCTTCGTGCGCTGGAGGCCGAAGCGCGTCGGCGTCTGCCGTCCGCTGTGTTCGACTACTTCGCCGGTGGCGCCGATGACGAGGCGACGCTGGCGGAGAACGAGGCCGCCTTTCGTCGCGTCGGGCTGATGCCGCGTGTGCTGCGTGGCGCGGGAACGCCTGATCTGGCGATGGAACTGCTGGGCGAGGGCCTTTCGATGCCGGTGCTGGTGGCGCCGACCGCGTTCCATCGACTGGCCCATTCCGAGGGCGAATGCGCCACCGCGCGCGCGGCGCGCGCGGCCGGCACCGTCATGATCCTCAGCATGGCGGCGACGCAGCCGGTCGAGGCGGTGGCAAAGGCGGCTGGCGGCGGGCTCTGGTTCCAGCTCTACGTCCAGCCTGATTCTGGCTTCACCGAGGCGGTGGTGCGACGCGTGGAGGCGGCCGGATGCACCGCGCTGGTGGTTACCGTGGACTCGCCCGTGTTTGGCCAGCGCGACCGTGACCTGCGCCACGGCTTCCATGCGCTTCCCGAAGGCCTTGTTTGCGAGAACATGCGCGAGCCCGGGCGCGATGGCGTGCCCGGAGCGGTGCGGGACATCGCCTTCTCGACCACTCTGTCCTGGCGCGAGATCGAGTGGCTGCGCGGGAAGACGGCGCTGAAGATCGTGCTGAAGGGGATCATGCACCCGGATGACGCCCGGCTGGCGATCGGCTGCGGCGTCGACGGGCTGATGGTGTCCAACCATGGCGGACGGCAGCTCGACACGGTGCCGGCCAGCCTCGACCTGCTGCCTGCGATCGCCGAGGCGGTGTCGGGACGGCTGCCGCTTCTGCTCGATGGCGGCATCCGGCGCGGCACCGATGTAGTCAAGGCCCTGGCGCTTGGTGCGGACGCCGTCGCGGTCGGGCGACCGGTATTGTGGGGGCTGGCGCTCGGCGGCGCCGAGGGTGTCGGCCAAGTGCTGGATACGCTGAGGACCGAGCTCGCCCGCGCTCTGTCGCTGTGCGGTTGCCGCTCGCCGCGCGACCTGGAGCGGGAATTACTGCGCTTCACGCGGATGGAGGCCTGATCATGCTGCTCGGCTCGCTGTCGATGCTGGCGGTGGTCGCCTGCACCCCGTTCTGGCTGCCACGCGCGGTGCTGGCGCTCAGGATGCGCATCTTCACCCGCGTCAACGGCAGCGAGGGGATCCAGATCCCCGGTCCGCAGGTGGATGCGACTCGGTTCCGCGCCGTCTATGCCCATCCCGCGGCCGACGGACGCAGCAAGGGTGCGGCACTGTCCGACCTGTTCTGGTACTGGCTGTCGCCTGGGCCGGAGATCCACCAGGAGCACCTCGAGGCTGGTCCGCGCTACGAGGAGGTCGCGCGCGCCACGCGCCGCCTGCTGGCGATATCGCGAACCGCGTCGGAAGCACTGGCCGCGCGCTGCGCTGCGCGCGTGCTTCGGCAGCACGGGCCGCGCCGCCTGCGGCTGGTCCGGCTGCGCGACCTGATGATGCCGGCCGAATTCTACTACGAGCTGGTGTTCAATGAGCCGTGTCCGAAGGCGGCGCGCGCGCTGATCGTCGCCAATGCCGACGACGTCGTCACCGCGCTCAAATGCTGCGGCCTGCGGCACATGGACCGGCGCGACCGGCTCACCGACTTCCTGGTGGACAAGGTGAAGCAGGGCGCCGCCGCATCAGTACTGCCCCGTCTCGGCTCGGCACGGGAACAGGCGCTCTACCTGCAGGGCGTGTTCTTCAACACCGCGGTCGTGCAGATGTCGGAAGCGATGACCCACCTGCTGATGGCGCTGGCGAAGCAGACGCAGGTGCGGACGAGGCTGCTCGCCCACCCGCACGACGACCGCTACCTCGACGCGGTGATCAACGAGACGCTGCGCCAGTATCCGCTGTTCGGCGTCGCGCACCGGATCACGTCGGACGAGATCGTGGTCGACGCAGGCACAACCATCGCCAAGGGCGCGGTGCTTTGCTTCAACCACGCCGATTACCAGCGCAGCGGCTTCGATGATCCCGACCGGTTCGACCCGTCGCGCTGGGAGAGGCTGAACGGACGCGACGCCACGTTCATCCCTTTCGGCGTTGCCGGCAACCGGCCGTGCCCGGCCCAGGCGGTGGCGCTGGTGACGATGCGCGTCGTCGCACGCGAGTTCCTGTGCCGCTACGACTGCGCCTCAACGGCCGCGCATACCCGCTCGGTGCCCAATCGCGGCCCCTGCTTAATCGTCCCCCGCAACCGGACACGCCATCCGCTGCTGCGACTGGCGCTGCTTGCCGTGCTGGCGGTCCGGGACCGTTGGGAAGACGTTTGGCGCAGTCTGGTGCAGCTGGTGCTTGGTACCGTGATGGTGCTGCACGCGCGACGTCTGCGCCTTTGCCAGCAGCATTTCGAACCCGGTCGCTGCCCGGTCGACCACGGACAGGTCCGTGCCGGGATCTGACTTCACCTCTCACCAGACCGGCAAAAGGCGTTACCGGCCTCAGGATAAGGAAGCATCATCATGACACGTAATGCAGAGCTGGAGCTTCTCGAACGTTGCGCCGCCGCGATGGAGTCGGGGCAGCTCGATCCGGGCGACGAGAACGCGCTGCGCCAATGGTGGCACCCGCAGCGGGAGCGGACCGACGCTCTGGTCCGGACCTTTGCCGCGCAGCCGGTCGAGCGTTGGACCGACCTGATCCTGTCGCACCGCTCGCATGGGCATCGCTGGTACGACGTGCTGGCGAAGGACGCCTCACTCGACGCGTTCGCGACATTCATGCTTGAGAATCGCGGTTTTCCTGCCTTCCTGCCGATGGTCGAGCGGGCGATGCCGGCACAGCTCTGCGACCAGGCGCGCGCGGCCCTGCAACGCAACATCGATGACGAGCAGCTGCCTGTGCCGCATGCCGACCTGATGCGTCGCCTGATGGGGGCGCTGAAGTCGCGGGCCGGGGAGCTGCGCTTTTCCGAGCATGCAAGCCGGATCGACCGAACGCTCGCCTTCCACTATGGCTATTACCTCGACATTTGGAGCATGATTGGCTCCCTCTACGTCACGGAGGTCATGGCGCTGCACCGCCTCCAGGCAATGGAGCAGGGCCTGACGCGGCTCGGGCTGACGCGAAACGAGCTGGAGTTCGTATACGTGCACCTGGAATGCGACGAGGAGCATGGCCGCGAGTGGAGCGAGGACGTGATCATGCCGACGCTGAGGCTGAAGCCGGACCTGCTCGAACCGATCGCAGCAAGGATCGCGGTTTCGCTGGACACATCCGCGCAGTATCTGGACCACCTTGTGCAACGGCAGGTAGCGATCGGCCACCCACATGCAGGAACGGCGTTCCGTCGGGCCTCCTGACGGCGCAGCTTCCGTCAGCACTCACGTCAGCTTCCCGGTCGACGTCCGCTGCCGAGCCGTAACGGCCGGTTCTGTCAGCTCTCGCGCCAGAGTTCTGATGGTTCTCGACAAGAGTGCCTGCCGGATCACGCGTTCTGCATGATCCCGAGCGCAACTCGGGCGCCTCTTGCGAAGCGGCAGCGGCGGAGGCAGGCGGAGACGGGTTGGTTGTGACGGCGGCGAGGACGGAGGAGATCTCGGAGTTCACCGTGCTCGCGACAGAAGCGGCTGGCTGCCCCATGATCCTTCAAGCCGCGCATACATCGGATCCTGCCCTTGATGCCGCGATGGTCCTGCTCAAGGCGGTTGTTCAAGTAGGCGCTGGTGCCATGGCGGACCGCTCTGCCCAGCACGCTGCGGATCGCTCTCGGGTAGGAGCCGTGCCCGTTCGTCGTCACCCGGTCCGGTCGGAAGCCTATGGTCGCCCACGCCGAGCGAAAGAACGCCTGGGCCGCCTTCGTGTCGCGCGTCTTGCTCAGCATGGCGTCGATCAGGTTCCCGTACCGGTCGATCGCTTGGTAGAGGTAGCACCAGCGGCCACGGACCTTCAGGTAGGTCTCGTCCACTAATCAGCTGGCTCCGGAGCCGCGCCGTTTGCCGTGCCGGCGCATGCGCAGTTCCTCGTCCATGATCGGCAGCAGCTTCGCCTCCCAGTCCCGGACGGCTTCGTGGCTGACCTCGATCCCACGTACGCCAGGATCTCGCTCAAGTCGCGGAGCGTCAGCCGATACCGCAGACGGCAGAACACCACGAAGGCGATGACGTTGCTGGGCAGGCAGGTGCGGTTCAGCACGCCGCCGCTGCGCTCGTTGAACTGTTACCCGCAGGCTCGGCAGCGAAAACGGCGGTAGCCCCGCGCCGTGACCTCGGGCCGCTCCGTTACCGCATCCGCGCCACAGCAAACACAGTTCATGCCGCCAGCCCAACCCTTCACCCGCTGCCCAGGACGCTACGTCAGCCGTCCGACCGCTGCCAGATCGCCCGCTGGCGCGAGGGCTGACAGATCCTCCGTCGCCGTCATAATCGGATCGTCTCCGCATGCCTCCGCCGCTTTCGCTTTGCAAGAGGCGCCCGAGTTGCACTCGGGATCATGCAAAACGCGTGACCCGGCAGCTCCTATGAAGGCACCGGCGTGATCAGCTTGATAGCGGCTCGGCGACGTTCTCCAGAGATTTGCCCTCGGCGTCCACGCCGATCGCCGCTTCGGTGACGGCGGCGGCCAGCATCAGGGCGGCGGCGACCATGTAGCCGCCGGCAAGTGCTCAGGGTTTACCGGTGCTGATCAGCTAGCCGAACAGCGGTGGCCCTAGGACGCCGCCCGCTGCCGTGCCGATGGCGTAGAATGCAGCAATTGCGAGCGAGCGCGCCTCCAGCGGGAAGATCTCGCTCGCGGTCATGTAGGCCGAGCAAGCCGCCGCCGACGCGATGAAGAAGATGCCCATTCAGGCATAGGTTTGGGTCCAGGCGGTGAACACCTGCATCCCGTAGAGCACCGCGACCGCAGCGAGCAGCACCCCGGCCACGCCATAGGTGACCGTTACCATCCGGCGTCGCCCAACCGTGTCGAACAGGTGACCCAGCAGGATGGGGCCGAAAAAGTTGCCTGCCACGAGAGGCAGGATGTAGAGCCCGATCGCGGCGTTCGGCACGTGGTAGGACCGCGCCAGCACTAGGTATTTGGTCCCGGAGAGTCGTGACGTTATCCTGACGCGGGAAGCGGAGGAAGCGCTATGGCAGGCAGTCTTCACGGCAGCGCCCGAACGACGCCGCGCGTTCGAGCCGAGCTCCAAGCGTCGCAAGAGGCGACCAGCACCCTGGCACAGCGCTACGGCCTGAGCCGCACCACCGTGAACAAGTGGCGTAGCCGAACAACCACGACGGATGCGCGCATGGGACCGACGGCCCCGCATAGCACCGTGCTGATCCCGGCTGAGGAAGCCATGGTGGTCGAGTTCCGCCGCCGCACCCTGCTGCCGCTCGACGACGTGCTCGGATGCCTGCGCGACGCCATCCCGAAGCTGACATGCTCCAGCCTGCACCGCTGCCTGATGCGCCACGGCATCTCTTGCTTGCCCGACGACCCCGAGAAGGTCTCGAAACGAGGCAGGTTTGCAGATGTCGCGATCGGCTACGTCCACATCGACATCAGCGAGCTGCGCCTGGCGCAGGGCAAGCTCAACATGTTCCTGGCCATCGACCGCGTGTCCAAGTTCACCTACGTCGAGTTCCGGGATGATGCAGGCAAGATGAACGGCGCGGATTTCCTTCGCGGCGTCGTCAGCGCGTTCCCATACGCCATCCACACCGTGTTGACCGACAACGGCATGGCTTTCGCCGACCTGCCGAAAAACCGTGGCCGCCATGCCGCTATGGAGGCCATGTTCGGCGGCCACATCTTCGACCGCGTCTGCAAAGAGCATGGCATCACGCACAAGCTCACCAAGCCCTACCACCCGTGGACCAACGGTCAGGCCGAACGGATGAACCGCACCGTCAAGGACGCCACGATCAAGGCGTTCCACTATCCCGACCTCGACAGCCTCAAAGCCCACGTCCTGGCGTTCGTCTCAGCCTACAACTTCGCCAAGCACCTCAAGGCAATCCGGTGGAAGACGCCGTTCGAAGCGATCTGCCAGGCCTGGACCAAAACGCCCGATATCTTCAAACTTGACCCGCGTCACCTCATCCCCGGGACCAAACAACTAGCCCGACCAGGAGACACCGGCCAGCCGACCGATCCGCGCACCAACGCCCTCCGTCACCCCAATCGCCCGGACCCCTTCGATCATAGGCTTGCCTTGGGCTGTCAGCACCCCGACCTGCCGCAGCTTGCCAGCGATCTCTTCCGGCTTGTGATGCTTGCGTCCCATCCTACCACCCCCGCACTGCCTCCGGACCTCTCATATCCGGTGACCCACTTCTACGGGGGCAGGTCAATGCCTAATCGCGCGCATGGATAGCGCAATCAACCCCGGCGCCATCCTCTTGCAGTGCCGGTGATCGTCACCACAACACCTAACGAGACCAGCGCGAAAGAAGAGGCCGCTCCAGACGACACTATCAACGTTCTGTAGAGGTATTGCAAGTTCTGTTGATATATGCGATTTGCATCGGTCATGGATCGAATACCTTCCACGCCCGACGTGCGCAACGCCGACCGGATCGGGCGAGATGTCCAGCTCGGGCCACCGATGCATTTCGACGAGGAAGCCATTCTCGCGGTTCTCGGCGACGGCCGTTGTATCGCCGTCATGCGCGAGGCCATGATCGCTTTATCCGCCGGTCGGTCCCTACAGCTTCCGAGAACACTGATCGACATGGAACCGCAGCGGATCTTCGCGACCATGGCAGGCGCCTTGGGCTCGCAGGATTATTTCGGTGCCAAATTGGTGAGTGTCTTTCCCGATCCGCGCAGGCTCGGGAAAACATTTCATAGAGGATTGGTGGTCCTGTTCGCTGCGGAGGACGGTCGGACGCTTTGCACCCTTGACGCGGGCGCCATTACCCAGATCCGCACCGCCGCAGCCTCTGCCGTGGCAACAGACGTTCTGTGTCGGCGCGGATCACAAGTACTGGCGCTTCTAGGGAGCGGGCACCAAGTTCTTGCGCATATCGGCACCATTTCGAGGATCCGCGATCTCCGACGAATCATCGTCTGGGGCCGTTCAGCTGACAACCTTGCGCGTATTGCTGACGATGCGGATCGACAGTTCGGGCTCAAGATCGAGATCGAGCTCGAGGCGGCTGCCGCCGTCGCTGATGCCGACATCGTCTGCACCCTGACGAGCGCGTCGCATCCCATACTGCATGGCGCCTGGTTACGGGCGGGAACGCACGTCAACCTGATCGGTTCAAGCGGCCTGGGATCGGTTGAGGTGGATGAGGCTCTGGTTGCCTCCAGCCGCTATATCGTCGAGAGCCGCGATAACGCATATCGGGATGCGTCCGAACTCATCCGGGCGCAAGCCTCCGGTGCGGTCGGAGATGATCACATCGCAGCCGAGATCGGTGAGGTGCTTATCGGGTCCGCACAGGGGCGGCAATCAGATGCCCAGATAACAGTCTACAAGGCACTTGGCCACGTGGTCCAAGATCTGGCCGCTGCCGCGAAGGTCTATGAGTATCATGTCGGCCTTTGAACTGGCGCGGCGGGATTTCGCGATACTTATCAGCTTGGCAGTTCCAAACATGAACGTCTGATCGCGCGGCTGCGTCAAGCGATCGGATACCTCTCACGCTCGGAATGGCGACCTGTAGATGGATCGAAATAAGCAAGTTTGCGGTGGACGTCTGGTGTCAACACAAGCCTACATCAGGCCGTGCGCGGCGTTCGTCGCACTCTTCCTAGCTGGTACGGCATCCAGCGCCGAGAACGTGCAGCCAGAACTGCCAAATTTATCGATCGAGCGGATTGCGAGTGCACCGTTTCCATCACAGCTGGTCGCGGCGCCTGCGCGAGAACATGTTGCGTGGATCTTTAACGACCGCGGGGCGCGCAATGTATGGATCGCCGAGGTTGATGAAGCCGGGCATGTATGCTCCCGCCGCGTCACGAACTATAGTGGCGACCAAGGTCTGGACATCGCCGATCTTGCCTGGAGCGGAGACGGCCGGTCACTGGTCTACGTGCGCGGGGGCGACGAGGATGGCAGCATTGCCGTCAATCCCCTGAGCAAGGCGACCGGGCCGGAACCGGGTGCGGTCTATGCCGTGGCTATCAAGGGCGGCAAACCGCGACTGATTGGCGAGGGATCCGATCCGCTGTCGACGCCGCGCGGCGATGCGGTGATATTCATCCGGCGCGGCCAGCCCTTCATTGCCCCGATCAATGGTGGCGCTCCCGTCCCACTGTGGACCGATCGCGGGTCGGTCGGCGAGATGAGCTGGTCACCGGACGGTAGCAAAATGGCCTTCGTGAGTCACCGTGCCCAGCACGCGTTGATCGGTGTCTACGACGTCGCCGGGAAATCCATCTCCTGGATGTCCCCAAACATAGATATTGATCGTGAACCCGTCTGGTCGCCGGATGGACGGCGGCTTGCCTTCATCCGGACGCCGAACGATGGACTGGGCGTCAGCCGATACATCAGCAGTCGCAAAGGCTATCCGTGGGAGATCTGGATTGCCCAGGTCGGCACCGGGCATGGCGAGCGCATCTGGCGAGCTAATGCCGGAACAGGCAGTCGTTTTCGGGAACTCTTCAACAGCCAGCACAGCCTGTTCTGGATGGCCGACAACAGGCTCTACTTTCCATGGGAGGCGACTGGCTGGGTGCGGCTTTATGCCCTGCCTATCATCGGAGGTGAACCCGTTCTGCTGACGCCGGGACAGGCGGAAATATTCGGAGCCGTGCAAAATGCGGATCGCACACAGCTGATCTTCTCCTCGAATCATAGTGACCTTAACTCACGTCATATATGGTCGGTCGGAATTGATCATGGCCTTCCGCGTCAGCTCACAGACGGTCAGGGGATCGAGGATATCCCTGCCGTCACGAATGGCGGGCATGTCTTCGTCCTGCGCGCGGATGCACGTTTTCCCCTCCGACCGGCACTGGTCGATCCAAAGAGCTTGATTGACATCGCTGATCAAGCGATTCCTAAAGACTTCCCGAATAAGGATCTGATCATCCCGGAAATCGTCAGCTTCAAGGCGGCTGACGGGATGGTTATCCACGGGCAACTATTCGTGCCGAAGAACAGAATGAAGCGAGGTCCTGCCCTCCTGTTCTTCCATGGCGGCCCGACGAACCGGCAGATGTTCGCAGCCTGGGACCCGTTCGAAACCCACACTCATCTTTATGAGGCAAACCAGTACTTGGCCTCTCACGGCTATGAGGTGCTGTCGGTCAACTACCGCGGAGGGTCGGGCTATGGTCTCGACTATCGCGAGCCCGCAAATTTCGGTGCTGGCGGTGCATCCGAGCTGAACGACATCGTTGGCGCGGCCGAGTACATGCGCGCGAGACCCGATGTCGATCCCGACAAGCTCGGTGTATGGGGCGGCAGCTATGGCGGGCGGATGGCCGCGCTCGCCTTGTCCGCTGCTCCGAAATATTTCGCCACCGGGGTCGATCTTGCCGGAATTTATGACTGGACAAGCATGCCTGGCTTTACGGGCGATCCCGCAGCGCAGGAGCTGGCCCGTGCGTCCTCGGCGATCGGCCACATGCAGACTTGGCGTGCACCGGTCCTACTCATGCAGGCCGATGCCGATCCGGTCGTACCATTTGAACAGACTGCCGCCCTTTCCGAAGCGCTGCGCGAGCGCGGTATCCCGTTCGAAAGCCTCATGATCCCCGACGAGGTGCATTTTCTATTGCGTCATCAATCATGGATTACGATTACCAATGTCATGCGCCAGTATCTTGATCGATACCTGAAGTAGATGATCGGAACTGATAGAGCTTGACTAGTTTATAGCATAACCTAACCATGGTCGAAGATAATAAGGACTTACCGCGATGAAGCCCTTAGCTATCATCGCTGTGGCAGGAGTGATCTCCACCGCCGCGATCGGTCCTGTTCATGCCGACGAGGGCATGTGGACTCTGGACCATTTTCCGATGTCAAGGGTGAGAGCCTCCTATGGCGTGACGATCGACAAGGCTTTGGCTCGACCACGTGCAAGGCACCGCGGTAAGGCTCTCAAACGGCTGTTCCGCCTCCGTCGTCAGCCCGGCCGGGCTAATGCTGACGGCCAACCATTGCGTCGCCGACTGTGCGCAGGACTTTTCCATTGCTCAGGACGACCTGTTCACACATGGATTTCTCGCCGTGACGACGGTGAGGAGCACAAATGCGCCGGAATGCAGGCCGAGATCCTCATCTCGATCTCCGATGTGACGGCGCGTATTGTCGCGGCGGGCCGCGGACTGACAGGACAAGACCTCGTGCGCGCACGTACGGCGGCCTCCTCAACCGCGGAGACGGCCTCCTGCGGCAACGATGCTACTGCGCGCTGTCAGGTCATCGACCTCTATCACGGGGGCCAGTACAAATTTTACAAGTATCGAAGGTATTCAGACGTTCGGCTCGAATTTTTGCCAGGGGTACAGGCTGCGGGCTTCGGCAGCGATCCAGACAACTTCCACTTCCCACGCTTCGCGTTCGATTGTACATTTGTACGTCTGTACAAGAGGGGAAGGCCCGTCTCTACGCCGAACCACTTGCACTGGAACGCCTCCATGCCCCGAGCCGGCGACCCGGTCATTGTAGCCGGCAACCCTGGCAGCACGGTCCGACAGCTAACGGTCGCGCAGCTGGAGGCGCAGCGCGATCTGGTACTTCCCTATGTCCTTCTGAACATATCCGAACTGCGCGGTCGCCTGATCCGCTTCGGTGAAGAGTCGGCGGAGAACAGGCGCATCTCCCAGCGCCTACTCTACAGGCTTGAGAACAGCTACAAGGAGACCCACGGCAGCCAGCTCGCATTGACTGATCCGACTGCACTCGACGCCAACCGCGTGATGGAAGCCGACCTGAAGGCGAGGTCGGGAGCAGTTTCCGGCGACTTCGCCACGATCGCCGCGGTGGCTCAAACACAGCAGGATCTTTTTCTTCCTTACACCGTGCTGGAGGTCGGCCTTACCGGCCCGACTGGCTCGGCCTTATTCGAATATGCCCGCCGACTGGTGCGCGCAGCCGAGGAGCGGCAGAAGCCATCGGCCGAGCGGATCGCCGCCTATGCCGACTCACAGCTGCCGCTGTTGGAAAAGCAGACTCTGGACGTCAAGCCGGTCTATCCGGCATTGGAACAGTTGACTCTTGAGTTTTGGCTTTCCAAGGCCCGTCAGGATCTGACGGTCGATGATCCCGACACGACCCTGCTGCTTGGGCGAAACAGTCCCGAGATGCTCTCCACCGAACTCGCTCAATCGAGGCTCGGCGAAGTAGACCTGCGCAAGGCTCTTTGGAATGGCGGAATGGCCGCTATCAGTGCGTCGCGGGATCCAATGATCAGGTATGTCCTGCGCATGGAGCCAGCCTCGCTTGCTTTGCGGACGGCCTGGGACAAGGTCACGGGGCAGATCATTCCTGCTGCGCAGGCGATCGCCAAGACCCAATATTTTATGTACGGGGATGCTCTTTATCCCGATGCCACCTTTACCCTCAGGGTCTCGTATGGATAGATCAAGGGTTGGACGCATCGGGGCGAGACGGTCCCACCGTTCATGAACTTTGCCGGACTTTTCGAGCGAGCGACAGATGAGGATCCATTCAAGCTCGATGACCGGTGGGTGGAGGCACGGACGACGTTGAATCCCATGACGGTATTTAACATATCGAGCAGCAACGACATTACTGGGGGAAACTCCGGCTCATCGTTGATGAATGCTCGCGGTGACATCATAGGTCTGATCTTCGACAAGAGTGCCTATGGCTTGGGCAGCGATGAAGCCTTGGACCGAAGTATTTCGGTGTCGGTCAAGGCCATCACCGAAGTACTCCAGAAGGTTTATGGTGCGGACAGAATCGTTCAGGAGTTGAGAGGTGAGAAAAGCTAGAGGTTCATGCGGCCGAGCTACGGACAAACATCGAGGGGAGCACGATGCCGAAACGTGAGAAATCGCCGAAGAAGGCTGATGTTGGGATAGCCCCTGATGTCTCAGAGGGTCGTCGACTTCTGGCCATACTCGTTGGTGTGGCCGAAGCCATGCGGACCCTCGTAAGCCGCGAGACTGAGATCGTTGTGCACGATCTGTCGCATCCGGAAGCGTCGATCATCGGGATCGTCAATGGCCACGTGAGCAACCGGCGTCCCGGGCAATCCATTGTGGATGGCCTGTCTTATGATGTGGCGTTCGATAAGGTCATCGGCGATAAGTCTTCCGGTCCGCCGAACGACATACGGATCGTGGCCAATTACAGGACGCAGGCGGCAGATGGCCGGGTGATGCGTTCATCGTCCGTGATCTTCTGGGATGACGCTGGCAAGCCGGGCGCTGCGATGTGCATTAACATGGACATGACAAGGCTTGAGCGCTTGCAGAATGAGTTAGCAGACTTGTTCTCGTCATCCCCTTCCGTCCAGGAAGAGCAGCCGGACCAACCTCATCTGAATGAGGTCGTCAACGAGATCATTGCGACCGCCATCCAATCGGTAGATGCACCGGTATCCCGGATGAAAAAGAACGAGAAGATGGCTGTCGTGGCCAGGATGCACGAGCGCGGACTGTTCATGCTAAGGGGCTCGGCCGATCTGGTTGCCAAGCATCTGGAGATCACAAAGTTCACGATATACAATTACCTGGAGGAAATTGCCGTCCGACGCAACATCGGGGATGGGACGGAAGGCTAGGGTCCTGCGCCCCAGGGTTGAGTGAGACATCTCATAAGCGGACGCTGTCCGCGACAGAGGTGGACGATGACGACAGAAACAACGACGGTCGCGGAGGCGGCAGGCCCTGGTCGGGGCGGCCGGATGTCGCGGCAGTGCCGGGCGCGACGCGGTGCTCCGGCTGCTGCGGGGTGAGGACCTGGAGACGCTCTCTCGCACCCTGGGCGTGACGGCTGCGACACTGAGCGGCTGGCGCGACACCTTCCTGTCGGCTGGTGAGGCCAGCTTGGCGACCCGGCCTGTGGAGGCAGGAGAACTCGAGAGCGACCGGCTGAAAGCCAGGCTGGGCGAGATGCTGCTCGAGCGCGAGCTGCTGGAGGCCAAGATCGCTGCCCTGGAGGGTGGGCGCCCTTTGGTCCGGCGGAGGTCGAGACGATGAGCCGCACGGCCTCCGAAAGCAGCGGCAAGCCTTTCGGCATTGCCCGGGTGTGCCGGATCTGGCGTGCCGCCCGCGCCACTCTCTACCGCCACCGCAGACCACCCCCGGCAGAGCCCCCGCGGCGGCGCGGACCGGCAGGACCGATGCCGGACACGGCGCTGGTCGAGCGGATCCGGGCCGTCCTTTCCGCCAGCCCCTTTCACGGCGAGGGGCATCGCAAGGTATGGGCTCGCCTGCGCTTCGCCGGTGTTCGCACCTCGAGGCACCGTGTGCTGCGGCTGATGCGCGAGCACGCCCTGCTGGCGCCGTCTCGGGTCGGCTCGCCGCGCGGACCACGCAACCACGACGGCACCATCATCCCCCACGCGCTGGACACCATGTGGGGCACCGACATGACCACCACCTGGACCCGAGAAGGCCAGATTGCGGTGTTCATAGCCGTGGATTGTAGATCGGCATGGAAAATTGGCTCTGACGCACTTTTGGTGCAGCTCGGTCTCGGAACTGACTGGTAAATCGCTGTATTTGCTGCAAACTTTGCTCAAGCCGTTGGGTTGTCTCGGAGACGGACTGTTTGAGCACGTCAGGTGCGCGAAAGCGCTGTTTCGTCAGGAAGTTATAGGCTGGTCGGCCGCCGCCACTGCACCAAGAGTGCGTCAGAGCCGAAAATTGACCCCCTGAGTGGAGTGCGCCCCTGTGGGTGGACAGGGTGAGGCGATCTGATTGACCCCATGCTGGTGGGCCTTAGAGTCCGTCCAAGATCATCCTGTGCTTTGACATAGCCGTCGCACCATCAGC
>CAXTZG010000056.1:0-23326 GCA_964248625.1 uncultured Acetobacteraceae bacterium
ACCTGCACGGTCAGGATCGCCGCCGCCCCCGCGCTCCAGCGCTCGGCCAGCAGCGACGCCGCCACCGCGCCGGCCAGCGCCAGGGCGGCCAGGAACGTCATCGCCGCGACCAGCGCCGGCAGCAGCCGGTCCGACATCGCCCGGCGCAGGCCGAGCCCGTCGGGTCGGCGCCGGCCGGCGCGGCTAGCCATGATCCACCAGCCTGCCGCGTTCCAGCCTGAGGGCGGCGGCGGGGAAGCGCCGGACCAGCGTCTCGTTGTGGGTCGCGACCAGCACCGTCGAGCCCATCTGGTTGAGCTCGAGGAACAGCTGCATCAGCCGCACCGCCTGCGGCTCGTCGAGCGCGCCGGTCGGCTCGTCGGCCAGCAGCAAAGGCGGGCGGTGCACCACGGCGCGGGCGACCGCGACCCGCTGCTGCTCGCCGCCGGACAGCTGCGACGGGCGGGCCTGCAGCTTCCGGCCGAGCCCGACCCAGCGCAGCATCTCGGTGACCTCGGCCTCGACGCGGTCCTCGGCCAGCCCGTCCAAACGCAGCCGCAGCGCCACGTTGTCGTACACGGTGAGCTCGGGCAGCAGGCGGAGATCCTGGAACACGCTGCCGGTGCGCCGCCGCAACCGCGCCAGCGCGCTGCGACGCGCCCGCACCACGGACACGCCGAACAGCTCCAGGCGGCCTTCGCTGGGCCGGGCGCTCAGGTTCAGCAGCCGCAGCAGGCTGGATTTGCCGGCACCTGATGCGCCCAGAACCCAGCGGAACGCGCCGGCCGGGATCTCGGCGCTGATCGCCTGCAGCACGGCGATGCCGGCATCGCCGCGCTCGTAGCGCAGGCCCACCTCGCGCAACTGGATCACGCCGCGCCGCCCGTCACGCAGCCATCGCCCGGAATTGACGAAATCTGAAGGAATTGCTGGCAGTCTGTGTCATCGAACCGGAGTCGCAGCGTCCGACCATGCACGTCCTGTGTCCGTCCTGCGCAGCCGAGTACCAGATCCCGGAGCTGCAGCGGCCGCGCAAGCTGCGCTGCGCCCGCTGCTCGGCGGAATGGCGGGTGGTGCCGGCTGCCGACTCGGAGCCGCCTGCGGACGCCGATGCCCAGGCCGGTGCCGGTGCCGATGCCGATGCCGACTTTGACGGACCGGCGCCGGCCGATGCGGCCGATGCCGCGTCGCCGACACCGCCGGACGCGCCCGCCATCGGCCTGTCGCCGCTGGCGTCGCTGCAGGCGGAGTCGCGGATCTCCCATCCCGGCCTGCGCCGGCCTGCGTCCCGCGCCGACCTCGTCTGGCTGCTGCTGTGGGGGCTGAGCGGCCTGCTGATCGGCCTCGCGGCGTTCGCCTTCTGGCACTGGCGCGGGGTGATCGGGCATGGCTGGCCGCCGAGCCTGAGGCTGTATCGCCTGCTGCCCGGTAGCCCGTAGGCCGCGGCCGCCTGCTCACATGCTGCGGGCGGCAAGTGCCGACAGCGTGGCGCCGATCGCGGCGATCGCCATCAGCAGCAGGCCGTCCAGGATCAGGCCGCCCGGCGTGATCCAGTGGCCGGCCAGACGGACGCCGGCCGGAATCGTGCCGGAGATGGTGTTCAGGAGGTCGCGCGCCTGCGGGTCGGCGTTGCCGGCCCCCACGGTGATCGCGGCGACGATCTTGGGCAGCGCCCACCAGCCGATGCCGGCGACCAGCAGCAGGGGTGCGAGCAGCTCGGCCAGCTGCTGCAGGAAGTAGAACGCGAAGTGCAGCACGCTCCAGAGTCCGAGCCGCAGCAGCAGCAGCGGGGTGCGCGGCCGGCCCAGATCGGCTTCGTTTCGTGTGCGGCCGGGCCATCGCGCGGTCCGGGTGCTGCCGATCATCCGATCTCTCCCAAGTGCCGGCGGTGCCGGCCGCCTTCCGGCAGGATGCACCTAAACCCAGCCGCGCCGCGGCGGCAACATCGCGACGTCAGCCGGCTCATCCGACCCGCGTCGCCGCCCCGGTGCCGATCGGCCTCGTTGCGCGGAGACGCCGGCGTCCGGGCCCGCTCGCGGTCGGGCCTCGACATCGCGGCTGGCAGGTCCGCGATGCCGGGCACGTCGGGCGCGACGCGGCGGTGGCGGGATGAGATCGGGCGACGCGGACCGGCGGCGCAGGCGGCGTCGGAGCGGGCCGTGCAGAGCGGGACAAGCGCGGCCGCCGGCGATGCCGGACGGCCCCAGGAGAGGCCGTCGGCATCAGTCGGGATCGGGCTGCATCGCCGCCAGCTCGTTGCCGTTCGGATCGCGGAACTGGAAGCGGCGGCCGCCCGGAAAGGTGAAGATCGGCCGCACGATGCGCCCGCCGGCATCGACCACCGCCTGCAGCGTGGCGTCCAGGTCATCGACCTGGATCACCGGCAAAGGCGCCCGCGTCACCTCGTCAGGATCCGCCTGCAGGCCGACATCGACGTCGCCGGTCAAGGTGCAGGCGTAGCTCGGGCCGTAGCCATTCAGCCTCCAGCCGAACGCGGCCGCATAGAAGGTCCGGGCCGGATCGATGTCCCGCGACGGCAGCTCGATGAAGTTCGGACGCGCGATCATGGCCGCTCCGGCAGTCTGTGTTCCCTAAATGTTCTCATTTTAACGAGAAACGCGTCAAGCGAATTGCGCCGGCCGGCGGGGATGCGGCGGAGATCATGCGACACCGACCACGGATGCCCGCCAAGCGGCCTCGATGTCGGCCAGACGATGTCGGGCCGGGCAGATGGAGCCGGTCTCGCGTCAGAACGGCAACCGGACGCTCCGGGATGCTTTCAGCCTGCTCGAACGTCCCTGTCTGGAGCGGCCTCGCCATGTGTGATCTGCTTGTCCTCGACGACGATCCGCTGGTCCGGGTGACGCTGGTCGAGGCGCTGCGCGAGGAAGGGCTGGAGGTGATCGGCGCCGGCAACGAGAGCGAGGCGCTGGCTGCGCTGCGCGAGGAGCGCGCGCCGCGGGTGGTGGTCACCGATCTCGATCTCGGTACCCGCCGTAACGGCTTCGTGTTCGCGGCGATCGCCCGGATGCTGTGCCCGGAGGTGGCGATCATCTACATCACCGGCCGGCCGGAAGCGGCGGAGGGCCATGCGATGGGCGAGCGCGAGGTGCTGCTGCAGAAGCCGTTCCGGCCGAACGAGCTGGTCGCGATCGCCAAGCAGATGCTGGACGGCCAGCCCCCGCGCTAAGACCGGCACTCCGGTCGGGATGCTTGCGCAGCCGGCGGCGCGTTCTATCTCCTTTGGTCATGCAAACGACTCAATCGACCAGTCACGACCCGATCGGCTGGCACGGCACCACCATCCTGTGCGTGCGCCGCGGCACCCAGGTGGCGATGGCGGGCGACGGCCAGGTGACGCTCGGCCAAACCGTGATCAAGGGCAATGCCCGCAAGGTGCGCCGGATTGGCCCGAACAGCACGATCCTGTCGGGCTTTGCCGGCGCCACCGCCGATGCCTTCACCCTGCTGGAGCGGCTCGAAGCCAAGCTGGAGCGCTATCCGAACCAGCTCGAGCGCGCCTGCGTCGAGCTCGCCAAGGACTGGCGCACCGATCGCTATCTGCGCCGGCTTGAGGCGATGATGGCGGTGGCCGACGAGACCCGCTCCTTCACCCTCACCGGCAATGGCGACGTGCTGGAGCCGGAGGATGGCGTGATCGCGATCGGCTCGGGCGGCAATTACGCGCTCGCCGCCGCACGCGCGCTGATGACCATCGACGGGCTGGATGCCGAGGAGGTCGCACGCCGCGCGATGCGCATCGCCGCCGACATCTGCGTCTACACCAACCACTCGGTGATCGTGGAAACACTGGGCGCGGTCGCGAAGCCTGATGCAGAAACGGGGGATGTGCGCTGATGGACGTGCCCACCCATTCGCCGCGCGAGATCGTGTCCGAGCTCGACCGGTATATCGTCGGCCAGACCGATGCCAAGCGCGCCGTCGCCATCGCGCTGCGCAACCGCTGGCGCCGCGCGCAGCTCCCCGAAGGCATCCGCGATGAGGTGGTGCCGAAGAACATCCTGATGATCGGCCCCACGGGGTGCGGCAAGACCGAGATCGCGCGCCGGCTGGCGAAGCTGGCGCAGGCGCCGTTCCTGAAGGTGGAGGCGACCAAGTTCACCGAGGTCGGCTATGTCGGCCGCGACGTCGACAGCATCGTGCGCGACCTGGTCGAGGTCAGCCTGAACATGCTGCGCGACCTGAAGCGGCGCGACGTGCAGGCCAATGCCGAGAAGGCGGCCGAGGATCGTCTGGTCGATGCGCTGGTCGGCGCGTCCGCGTCCGCCGACACCAAGAACAAGTTCCGGCGCATGCTGCGCGACGGCGACCTGGAGCAGAAGGAGGTCGAGGTCGCGATTGCCGATGCGCCTGGAGCCGGGGCCGGCATGGACATTCCGGGCATGCCCGCCGGCAGCGTCATCAATCTCGGCGACATGATGAAGGGGATGTTCGGCAAGAACGCGCAGGCCCGACGCATGACCGTCGAGGCGGCCCGCATCGGGCTGGTGCGCGAGGAAAGCGACCGGCTGCTCGACAGCGACGGGCTGACGCGCGAGGCGGTGGCGCACGCGCAGGATCACGGCATCGTCTTTCTGGACGAGATCGACAAGGTCTGCGCGCGCTCGTCGGAGGGCGGCTTTCGCGGCGGCGACGTCAGTCGCGAGGGCGTGCAGCGCGATCTGCTGCCGCTGATCGAGGGCACCACGGTCTCGACCAAGTATGGGCCGGTGAAGACCGATCACATGCTGTTCATCGCCTCGGGCGCGTTCCACCTGGCCAAGCCTGCCGACCTGCTGCCGGAGCTGCAGGGCCGGTTGCCGATCCGCGTCGAGCTGGCGCCGCTGTCGCGCGACGACCTGCGTCGCATCCTGACCGAGCCGGAGCATTCGCTGCTCAAGCAGTACAGCGCGCTGATGGGCACCGAGAAGGTGGCGCTGGAATTCGGCGAGGACGCGATCGACGCGCTGGCCGACCTGGCGGCCGACATCAACGACCGTGTCGAGAATATCGGCGCCCGCCGGCTGGCGACGGTGCTGGAGCGGCTGCTGGAGGAGGTTTCCTTCACCGCCTCCGACCGGCCTGGCGACAGCGTGCGGGTCGATGCCGCCTACGTGCAGGAAAAGGTGGCGCCGTTGGCACAGAAGGGCGACCTGTCGCGCTTCATTCTCTAGAGCAGGCGGCGCGGGCGGCGGGCAGCTGCCGCCTTCGCGGTGTGACCGCGGCTTCCCGGGGCAGCGGGTCGCCGTGCCTGGAGGTCAGCCGGCGGTGACGGCGCCTGCGGTGGCCTCCTGCGCCGCGCGTTGCACCGCCCTGACCATGGAGGCGATCCCGTTGCCGCGATTGGTCGACAGCGCTTCCAGCAGCCCGAGATCCTTCAGGAACACCGGATCCGTGCCGACGATCTCCTGCGGGCTGCGGCCGGAATAGACGCGCAGCAGAAGTGCCACCAGGCCGGACACGATCGCCGCGTCCGAAGCGCCGGCGAAGCGGATCACGCCGTCCGACAGGCTCGATTCCATCCAGACCTGGCTCTGACAGCCCGGCACCCGATGCGCGTCGTTTGCCCACTCGTCTGGGAAGGGCGGCAGCTTGCGGCCGAGCTCGATGATGTACTGGTAGCGCTCCATCCAGTCGTCGAACACCTCGAGCTCGTCCGCGATCGCCGCGACGGCCTCGGCGGCGGTGGCTTCGTCCGGAACGACATAGGGGTCCGACGTCATGGTCTGCATGCACAGGATGTGCGTGGCGTGCTTGGGACAGTCAAGCTGGCATGCAAGCAATCAACGTACGGCGGCGCTTGAAGCGACTGCCAGATGGCAGCATATTAAGCGCCAGGAGGCACAATGTACGCCATTCAGGACAACCGACCCACCATCGTCCCGGCCTCGACCAGCAGTCTCAACCTGTCCGATCCGGCCACGCGGCTCCGCCTGACGCCGTCGGCGATCGACGGCATGGTCCGGCTCGCCGGCCTGTGGCAGCTGACTGCCGAGGAGACCTGCCTGCTGCTCGGCGACATGTCGGAGCGCAGCTGGTTCCGCCTGAAGAAGCAGGACAGCCTGCGGCCGGACCGGACGCTTCGCCTGTCGCAGGACATGCTGACCCGGATCAGCGTCATGGTCGGCGTCTTCAAGGGATTGCGGCTGCTGTTCTCGGCACCGCTGGCCGACGACTGGATCCGCCTGCCGAACCGTGGTCCGCTGTTTGGCGGGCGCTCGCCGCTGGCGGTGGCGATCGAGCGCGGCATTCCCGGCATGCTGGACATACGCGGCCATGTCGACGCGCTGCGCGGAGGCCTCTAGCGCATGGATTTCTCCGAAGCCTTCGACGAGCCAGCCCTCGACAAGGAGCCTGATCTGCCGCCGGTGATCGACATCGCCCAGCGCGACACGATCCGGCTGATCCCGAGCGGCCGGCTGAAGCCGCCGGTGCTGGCGCCGCTCGCTGCCAGCGCCCGGGCTCTGGACGATCTGGCGGCACTGGAGAGCGTCACCAACGGCCGCATCCAGGCCTCGGGCAGCGGACTGCCGAACCTCGACCCGCGCGAGCTGGTGTTCGGCCGGCCGAACGACAGTTTCGTCAACGCCGCCTTCACCCACATCCGGCCCGGCGGCAACCGCTTCAACGACACGCTGCGCGGCGCCTGGTACTGCAGCTGGACGGCGCAGACCTCGCTTGGCGAGGTGGCCTATCACCTGACGCGCG
Source organism: uncultured Acetobacteraceae bacterium (assembly GCA_964248625.1). Classification (GTDB taxonomy): domain Bacteria; phylum Pseudomonadota; class Alphaproteobacteria; order Acetobacterales; family Acetobacteraceae; genus Lichenicola. The sequence continues at coordinate 6,688 of CAXTZG010000056.1, forward strand.
AACTCGACGCCATCGGCCGCTACGACACCCATGTCGACTATGCCGAGCTGATCGCCGACTTCATCGGGCCGTTCCACGACCTGCGCGGCGCCGCCGCCGTTGGCGGGGAGAGCGGCGTGCTGGGCGGCGATACCGCGACCGCCTATCCCGCCGGCCAGGCTCTGGCGCGCCGCCTGCAGGCGGTGGGCAGCGACGGCGTGATCTATCCCTCGGTGCGTCATGCGGGCGGCACCTGCCTCGCCGCGTTCCGCCCGGCCCTGGTGCAGAACCTGCGTCAGGGCGGCCTGTGGCGGCTGTCCTGGACCGGCAGCCGCGAGCCGGAAATCAGCTCTCCCTGACACGGGCCCCGGCCCCGGGTGCCGCGACCGGGCCGGCGTCATCCGGCTTCGTCAGACCAGCTGCTCCTGCGGCGCCGTGCCGGCGGTGGCGCGCAGCTCCTGCCCGGTCGGGCAGAGTGCGAGCAGCGGACAGCGTCCGCAGGCGGGCTTGCGGTGGAAGCAGCAGCGCTGGCCGTGCAGCATCAGGATCTCGTGGTTGTCGTAGATCTGCTGCGCGTCCCAGTCCGGCGGCAGCTGGGCTGCCAGCACGCGATGCGATGGCCCCACCGCCAGGCCGGCCGGGATCAGGCCGGTGCGGACGGCGACCCGGTGGTGGTGGCTGTCGACCGGGAGTGCTGCCCGGCGCAGCAGGCTGAAGCTGAGCACGGCAGCGCTGGTCTTCGGGCCGATGCCGGGCAGGCGCTCCAGCCAGGCACGGGCCTCCTCGACCGAAAGCTCGGCCAAGAAGCCCAGATCCAGCGCGCCGCGCTCGGCCTGGATCGCGCGCAGGATCGTTTGGATGCGGGGCGCCTTCTGTTCCGGCCAAGTGACGCCCCGGATCGCCTGCTCGACCGCGGCGGTCGGTGCTGCGGCCAGATCGGCCCAGTCCGGGTAGAGTGCCCGCAGCGCCTTGAAGGCGGCCCCGCTGTCGGCATTGCGGGTGCGGTGCGACAGCAGCGAGCTGACCAGCTCGCTGAGCGGATCGAGCCCGTGGAAATACGCGATCGGGCAGTGATAGGTCTGGCAGAGCAGGTGGTGGATCTCCAGAACCTTCTGCTGCAGATCCAAGGCGGTCTCCCGGTCCGGCGCCGACGATCGCCGCGGCCTCAGACCCTTGAGCGCCCGCTTGCGGCCTCGGTTCCCCCCGGCCGCCGCCTCCTTGTCGCGATGCCGCGATGGACGGGTCGATGACGGGACGGGCGCGCCCTGACCTGATCCCCGCCAGGCCGGCCGGCGCAGTCCCTCGACCCGTGTCGGGACCGGACGGATGCCAGGGCCCGTTGGTAGCCCGAGGCCGCAAATTCGCTTGCTCCGGGCAGGCGGGATCGCCACCTTCGAGGCATGTTGACGACGCTCCAGAAGACCGCATCCCGCAAGCCCGCTCGCGACGCCCGCCCGGTGATTCCGGCCGCCGAAAGCTTCGTGCCGGACCGTCAGGCGGCCAAGCCGAAGACGCGGCAAATGAAGGTGGTGTCGCCCTACGAGCCGGCCGGCGACCAGCCGACGGCGATTGGCGAGCTGGTGGCGGGCGTGCTGTCGGGCGAGCGCGACCAGGTGCTGCTGGGCGTCACCGGCTCGGGCAAGACCTTCACCATGGCCAAGGTGATCGAGGCGGTGCAGAAGCCGACCCTGATCCTGGCGCCGAACAAGACGCTGGCAGCCCAGCTCTACGGCGAGATGAAGCAGTTCTTTCCCGACAACGCGGTGGAGTATTTCGTCAGCTACTACGACTACTACCAGCCCGAAGCCTATGTGCCGCGCTCGGACACCTACATCGAGAAGGACAGCGCGATCAACGAGCAGATCGACCGCATGCGCCATGCGGCGACGCAGGCGTTGCTGGAACGAAACGACGTCATCATCGTGGCCTCCGTGTCCTGCATCTACGGCATCGGCTCGGTCGAGACCTATGCGCGCATGGTGGTCAAGATGCAGCGCGGCGGCGAGATCGCGCGCGACACGCTGATCAAGGCGCTGGTCGAGCAGCAGTACCGGCGCAACGACGCCGGCTTCGCGCGCGGCACCTTCCGGGTGCGCGGCGAGACGGTCGACGTGTTCCCGGTGCAGAACGAGGACCGCGCCTGGCGCATCAGCCTGTTCGGCGACGAGATCGACAGCATCATCGAGTTCGATCCGCTCACCGGCGAGAAGACCGGCGATCTCGACGAGATCCACGTCTATGCCAACAGCCACTACGTGACGCCGCGCCCGACGCTCAACCAGGCGACGATCCTGATCAAGCAGGAGCTGAAGCAGCGGCTCGACGAGTTCACCGCCGGCGGCAAGCTGCTGGAGGCCGAGCGGCTGCAGCAGCGCTGCACCTTCGACCTGGAGATGATCGAGACCACCGGCGCCTGCAAGGGAATCGAGAACTACTCGCGCTACCTGTCGGGCCGCAAGCAGGGCGATCCGCCGCCGACGCTGTTCGAGTATCTGCCCGAGGACGCGCTGCTGATCGTCGACGAGAGCCACGTCACCGTGCCGCAGATCGGCGGCATGGAGCGGGGCGACCATGCGCGCAAGTCGATCCTGTCGGAGTTCGGCTTCCGGCTGCCGTCGTGCCTCGACAACCGGCCGCTGAAGTTCGAGGAGTGGGAGCGCTTCCGGCCGCAGACCATCCATGTCAGCGCCACGCCCGGCCCGTGGGAGATGGACCGCGTGCAGGGCGTGTTCGCCGAGCAGGTGATCCGTCCGACCGGGCTGATCGATCCGGTCACCGAGATCCGCCCGGTGGAGCGCCAGGTCGACGACCTGCTGGCCGAATGCCGCATCGTGATCGGGCGCGGCGGCCGCATCCTGGTCACCACGCTGACCAAACGCATGGCCGAGGATCTCACCGAATATATGACGGAGTCGGGGATCAAGGTGCGCTACCTGCACTCCGACGTGGACACGCTCGAGCGCATCGAGATCATTCGCGACCTGCGGCTGGGCGCGTTCGACGTGCTGATCGGCATCAACCTGCTGCGCGAGGGGCTCGACATTCCCGAATGCCAGCTCGTCGCCATCCTCGATGCCGACAAGGAGGGCTTCCTGCGGAGCCGCACGTCGCTGGTGCAGACCATCGGCCGGGCGGCGCGCAACGTCGATGGCCGGGTGCTGCTCTATGCCGACCGCATGACCGACAGCCTGCGCTACGCGATCGAGGAGACCGATCGGCGCCGCACCCGGCAGTCGGACTGGAACACCGCGCACGGCATCACGCCGCAATCGGTGCGCACGCATATCGGCGAGGCGATGACGTCGGTGTTCGAGCAGGACTACGTGACGGTGGCGCCGGTCAAGGATGTCGGCATCACCGACATGGTCGGCAAGGACCTGAAGGCGTCGATCGCCGAGATCGAGAAGCGCATGCGGGCGGCCGCCGCCGACCTGGAGTTCGAGACCGCTGCCCGGTTGCGCGACGAGCTCAAGCGGCTGGAGGCGCTCGATCTCGGCCTGGAGCAGCCGCCGCCGTCGCCGGCGTCACGCGGGGGCAAGACGGCGAAGTCGCGCACGCCGGAGCCGCTTGGGCCGGGGGGCGGCGGGTATGATCCGTCGAAGCGGCGGGGTGGGCGTCGGGGATAGGGGCGCAGTGTTGTCGGGAAGGGAGCGTAGAGGGCGGGCTCAGGGTCCGCTTTGCGCCTCATGCACGAACCCGCTTCGCGGGATTGGCTCTGCGGGTAGGATGGTGCCGTTTCGATAATGTCTTGAGACAGGCATGCTTGTTTCTTGAGCATGGAGTTCCTTTCACCTGAACGGAACATCCCATGCTCGTCCCACCCGTCGATCGCCCTGTCAGCGCGCTGCGCCAGCGCATGCTGGAGGACATGGCGATACGTGGCCTGCGTCCAGATACGCAGCACGATTACATCCGCTCTGTGCGCAACTTCGCAGCGTTCCTGGGTCAGCCGCCCGATACCGCGAAACCTGACGATATCCGCCGGTTCCAGGTTCACCAGCGGGAGAACGGAGCACAACCGCCCACGATCAACGGCTCCGTATCGGCGCTGCGCTTCTTCTTCACTGTGACGCTCGACCGACCAGATCTGTCGCGGCGCCTTGTTCTGGTGCGCCATCCCCGCAAGCTGCCCGCGGTGCTGAGTGTCGAGGAGGTCGGTCGGCTGCTGGAGGCCGCACCGGGTCTCAAATACAAGGCCATCCTGGGCGCCACCTATGGCGCCGGCCTGCGCGTGTCGGAGGTGGCCAGCCTCAAGGTCGACGATATCGACAGCACGCGCATGCTGATCCGGGTGGAGCAGGGCAAGGGACGCAAGGACCGCAACGCCATGCTCTCCCCGCAACTGATCGCGCTGTTGCGGCTATGGTGGCGGGAGGGCAAGCGGCACTCCGTCATGCTGCCCCATGGCTGGCTGTTCCCCGGACGCAGTGCCACCGATCCAATCTCGACCCGGCAGATCAACCGGGCGATCCACGAGGCTGCCGAGGTGGCCGGGATCAGGAAACGGGTGTCGCCGCATACGTTGCGCCACAGCTTCGCCACCCACCTGCTGGAACAGGACGTCGATATCCGGGTCATCCAGGTCCTGCTGGGTCACAGCAAGCTCGATACCACCGCGCTCTATGCACGCGTTGCCACCAAGACGATCCGGTCGGTGACCAGCCCTCTCGAGCACCTGGCGTCGCTGATGCAGGGGAACGATCCCGGCGGCTGACCCGGCGTGCGCACCGCGCTCGAGGTCGCCGACATCTTCCGAGCCGAAGGGCCCAGCTATCGTGCCGCTCAGGCCGGCCATCTGAGCCTCGGCCAGCTCAAGGTCATGTCGGCGGTCGAGACCTGCCGCACCGCAGCCCTGGGTGGCCATATCGATGGCTGCGACGACTGCGGCCACCGGCGCATCGCCTACAACAGCTGCCGCAACCGGCACTGCCCCAAGTGCCAGGGGGCAGCTGCGCGGGAGTGGCTCGCCGCGCGCGAGGCCGACCTGCTGCCGGTCGGCTACTTCCATGTCGTCTTCACGCTTCCCGCCGAGGTCGCCGGCATCGCCGCGCAGAACAAGGCAGTCGTCTACGACCTGCTGTTCCGCGCTGCGTCAGAGACGATGATGACCATCGCGGCCGATCCCAGGCATCTCGGCGCCCGCATCGGCATCACCGCGGTGCTCCACACATGGGGATCGGCGATGACGCACCACCCCCACATCCACATGATCGTGCCAGGCGGCGGCCTTTCGCTCGATGGACAGCGCTGGGTGTCGTCGCGGCCGGCCTTCCTGCTGCCGGTGCGGGTGCTGGGTGCGCTGTTCCGCCGGCTGTTCCTCACCCGGCTGGTCGAACTCCACGAGGCCGGGCGGCTCGCCTTCTTCGGCACCCAGGCCGGGCTCGCTGACCACCGCCTGTTTCTGCGTCACCTCGCTCCGGCCAGGAAGCAGCGCTGGGTGGTCTACGCCAAGCCACCCTTCTCCGGTCCCGAGGCCGTGCTCGCCTACCTGTCGCGCTACACTCACCGGGTCGCCATCTCGAACCGGCGTCTGATCGGGTTCGACGAGACCGGCGTCACCCTCCGCTGCAAGGACTACCGCCGCGATGGTCCCGAGCGGCATCGGGTCATGACGCTCGCGCCGCACGAGTTCATCCGCCGGTTCCTGCTCCACGTCCTGCCCCGTGGCTTCCACCGCATTCGGCATTACGGCCTGCTTGCCAGTTCCACGCGCAAGGCCAGCATCGCCCGGGCCCGCGAGCTGCTTGCCACGGCGCCACCGCCGACGCCTGTCGAACTGCCTGAGCCACTCGACCGGCTTCCACCCTGTCCCTGCTGCGGCGGGCGCATGACCATCATCGAGATATTCGGGCGTTGGAAGCAGCCCCGTGCGCCGCCTCGAGCCCCTGTATCACCCGGGGGATCTCCGTCGTGACCCGGCACGGCTCGCGCCCATCTCACGCCAAAACACACCCGTTTTGGCTCTGGCCCCGGCGCGTGCACCTCGCCAGGACGATGAGACCCGAGGGTCCCTCAACTGCATCCAGCTCCGGCTTGGAGCGTCAGGAGGCGATAACTGCCACTCGCCCAGTCCCAGCAAACCTCATTTCCGGGCTGGTGCTGCCATCGGCTCAGCAAGGCTAGATCCGCAATCCCCATAGACCTTCACCGCAACGCCGCGGGTTCGTGCATGAGGGGTTTTCGTACGCCTGACGGCATCCGAAAACCTTCATCATACCGGACCTTTAGGCGCCCTGGACAGCTACCCAATAGCGGACATGAGCTGCCAGCGACGGGTGCTGCTGCCGAGCGACTACACGGAACCTGAGAAACGGGCCGGCGAGACCTCGGCGACGTGAGGCTTGAAAACGACTCCCGTGACGTCCACACTCTCGGCATGGTCGGGGGGCAACCCGCAAAGATCACCCCCCTCCCAAGTTCAGGCTACAGGTTCGGCAAGTACTTCAGGACGGTCGCCACCGCCTGAAGTACCCCGGCCACCGCGCCCAGGAGCGCGATGATCTGCCCAACTGTAAGCCTTCGCGGCTTGCCCATATGGACACTCCCCGAGGCGCAGACCCTGCTTGAGGAGCCCTACGGCCCCAAAGGGCGCAGGGCTGCTACGGGAGCCGCAGGATCAGTATGGCAGTCTGGCCCGTACATGAACAACCAGAACTCAGATTGTTGAGGATACTCCTACACCACCCAATCTAATGGAGATTGATCCTCCGACCTGCAATTAGGGCGACCGATCCACATCCCTGGCTGCCGCTACCCCGCGGCCAGGAGATGTGCCGTGTATAACAAGAAAGCAGAAAGACCAGCTTCCTCAAGCAGGTCTGCTGTCCCGTGGAACAAGGGCGCCTACGTTGGTCCCAAGCCGCCGCTGAAACCCAAACAGGTTTGGTCAATCCGTCTTCACCTGCAGCGCGAGGCGCGGATCAGGGACTTGGCGTTGTTCGACCTAGCGATCGACAGCAAGTTGCGAGGATGTGATCTGGTCCAGTTGCGGATCAGTCAGCTCGTTGTAAATGCCGCCGCCCGACACCGGGCGACGATCGTCCAGCAGAAGACCGGGACGCCGGTGCAATTCGAGCTGACCGAGCAGACTAGGGAGAGCTTGATTGCCTGGCTGACCCAACGTGGCGGCGGGCTTGCGGACTACGCGTTTCCGAGCCGAGCTGGAACCGCAGCCCACATTAGCACCCGCCAATATGCCCGCCTGGTAGGCGACTGGGTCGAGGCTATCGGGCTGGGTCGCTCTGCCTACGGGACCCACAGTTTACGACGGACCAAGGTCGCGCTGATCTACAAGCGGACCGGCAACTTGCGTGCTGTCCAGATCCTCCTCGGCCACGCGAAGTTGGAAAGCACGGTCCGATACCTTGGTGTCGATGCGGAAGACGCTCTGACATTATCTGAAGGCACCGAGATCTAATCGGTTGGCAAGGATCAGGATCTCGGGGCAGGTGGTGCCCCCGAGATCCTCCGACATGCTTTACGGCAATGCGCCTCATAGCCGACATCCAAGTGCCTCGGGCGGCGTCTCTATAGCGGACATGAGCCGCAGCGTAATGCCTGCTTATCGTGGGGATGCTCCGCACCCAAAAGCCGGCTGCCGAGGCTGGGGCGACGTAGCGCGTGAAAACGACTCCCGTGACGTCCACACTCTCGACATGGTCGGGAGCCAGCCCGGAAGATTAACCCTCCCAGGTTCAGGCTGCAGGTTCGGCAGGTACTTCAGGACGGTTGCCACCGCCTGAAGTACCCCGGCCACCGCGCTCAAAAGCGCGATGATCTGCCTGACTATAAGCCTTGGCGGCTTGCCCATATGGACAACTTCCCGAGGCGCAGACCCTGCTTGAGGAGCCCTACGGCCCCAAAGGGCGCAGGGCTGCTACGGGAGCTGCAACGGCAGTATGGCAGTCTGGCCTACGGATGAACATCAGAACCAGGTCTGATGAAGAGCTTCTTTTGGCTTGGACCTCCGTCTGCCCTTTGGGGGCTGCATTTTGCAGATCCTGCCTGCAGGCGAGCGGCCCAGTATTAACTGCCGCAAGCAGCGGTATGGAGCCACGCATCAAGCGGCGGAGCGGTGCGGGAGCTTCCAGTTCGGCCGGATGAAGTGGCAGGTGTAACCGCTCGGGGTCCGCTTCAGATAATCCTGGTGCTCGGGCTCCGCCTCCCAGAATGGCCCGACTGGAACCACTTCCGTCACCACCTTGCCAGGCCAGATACCGGATGCGTCCACATCGGCGATCGTGTCCATGACGACCATTTTCTGTTGTTCGTCCGCGTAGAAGATCGCCGAGCGGTAGCTGGTCCCGCGGTCGTTGCCCTGCCGATTGGGCGTGGTGGGATCGTGGATCTGGAAGAAGAATTCTAGCAGGTCACGGAAGGTAATCTTTACGGGATCGAAAACGATCTCAATCGCTTCCGCATGGTTGCCGTGGTTGCGGTAGGTCGCACGGGGCAGTTCGCCACCTGAATAGCCCACGCGCGTCGACACCACGCCGGGCAGTTTACGGATTAGGTCCTGCATTCCCCAGAAGCAGCCACCTGCCAAAACGGCACGTTCCTCCATCACTGCAACTCCTTTACCTATGGTCGATAAGCGCAATCCAGACCGCGGGCAAGGAACCGACCGGCGACGAGGTGAAAAACGAGGAGACCGCGAAGACGTTACTTGCCGCCAAGTCCCCGCTGGGCGTGCCCTAGATCTCACCAGAAGATGTGGCGCCCAAGGCGGTCTTTTCGCATTGGACGAGGCCCTGCATGCTCAGCGGGGGAACTTCCCCGTGACCACCTGAGACAGTGCCAATATCACAGCCCGAGGCAGACCAGGACATGTTTCCAGACCTTGAAACACACGGCTTCTTGACGCTCGTCACCATCCTTCGTCGCGAAACGCCAAATAATCCGTTGATGCACGCGCGTCGTTCGAATGGAGGAGACCATGATGAACCTTGCCGAGCCTGTTTTCTGTTCCCCGATGTCGAGCACATACAGCCTGACGAAGCGGAGACGATCAAGGGCCTGAACCAGACCTTCGACACCATCACAGAGACGACCGCCAACGATTCCGCGCATGCCGTACGTTCGGTCCATGCCAAGGCCCATGCCATTTTAGAGGGAAAGCTCACGGTTGCCGCGGACCTGCCGTCCGATCTGGCCCAGGGCGTGTTCGCCACCCTGGTGAGCACAAGACCTACCTGCGGATTACGACGAATGCGGGCGATATCCTGCCCGACACGATCTCGCTGCCGCGTGGGCTGGCGCTAAAAGTGCTGGACGTGGAGGGCGAACGCCTGCCAGGCGTCGCCGGCACCACCCAGACTTCATTATGGTGAACGGTCTTCACGATGCCGCGCCAGGATAGCTGGGACGCTGCCCGTGTGCAGGCGGTGAACGAGAAGATGCATTTCAGCATCTGGACCGGGCTTGCCGCGCACCAGCCGCTCGGCAACATCAACCGCGCTCGCCGCGAGACCTACCAACACTCCGCGGGGTTCCGGGAACGCTTCAACGGCGGTCCGGCGCACGAGCCGGGGGCCCGCGCGGGCGTATTGCCGTCCGACCGCGGCAAGCGGGGCCGCGCTGGATCCTGCCTGTCCCTGCCTTGAACCCGGCCGTCTCGTCGCCGGCACGGCCGCGCTGCCGGAGGCGCTGCGATGATCACCAGCCTGAAGCCCTTCAACCTGACGATCGTGGTCTTCGATGCGGCGCAGGGCCCGGACGGCGGTACCCGCTACGTGCTGCCCGTCGACAGTCCGGACGCCGAGCATTCCTGTGCCTCCACGCTCGCGGACGCGGCGTCCCTTCATCGAGAAGACAAGGGACGGCAAGGCACGTTCCGTCGCCTTCATGGCCATCGACGTGCGCGAGCGGCCATAGCCCAACGACGAGGCGCCCGCGGTGCCCCGCCGCCGCGCAGGCAGTGACCGGGCCGGGAAGCCACTGACGGAATGGTGAGCAGCCTTCCCGGATGTGCTGTGCCGCGCGGCGCCATATAATCGGGCCTGCTATCGTCCGGCAGCGACCCGGAACCGAAGTCGGACCACCGGATTAACCAGAGCCAGGCCTTCGCCAGCGCGCGGACGGCCGGACGTCAACACGAGGGATCACCGTGCCGTATCTGCGCTACAGCGACGACATCGAGACGATCGCACCGGACGAGCAGGAGTCGATCGACGGCATCATCGCGGGCATGACCCACCAGACCGAGACGGTCGAGAAGCGCGAGCATCATGCCGTCCGTGCCAGCCACGCCAAGAGCTCGGCATGCGTGATCGGCGAGCTGGCCATCGCCGCCGACCTGCCGCCCGAGCTGGCGCAGGGCCTGTTCGCGGCACCCGGCACGTTCCCCGTCGCCGTCCGCTTCGCCCAGGGGCCCGGCGAGACGCTCGGCGACCGGGTCTCGACCCATCGCGGCATGTCGATCAAGGTCTTCCAGGTCGAGGGCGAGAAGCTCGCAGGCCATGACGCCGACACCCAGGACTTCGTGTTCGCGACCGGGCCCACCTTCCCGTCGGGCACCGCCCAGGGCTTCCTGCGCGACGCGAAGCAGATCGGTGCCGCGACCCCGCTGCCGGAGGTGCTCAAGAGCACGGTCTCCAGCCTCGCGCGCAACATGAACCGGCTGCTGACCAAAGTTACGACCCCGAGCCCCAGGGCGGATTTCTTCGGCCATCCCTTCAGCCATCCGCTCCACGACGGCTATTTCAGCCAGGCGCCCGTTCGCTACGGCGACCATGTCGCCAAGCTGGCCGCGATCCCAGCATCGATCCACCAGGACCAGCTGCGCGACTGGTCGCTCGATCCGCACCACGACGAGGACGGCTTCCGCCACGCCGCAGTGGAGTATTTCCGCGAGCACGACGCCGTCTTCGACCTTCGTGTCCAGCTCTGGGCCAATGCCGAGACCCAGCCCATCGAGGACACCTCGGTCGAATGGCCCGCCAGCGACAGCCAGTATCGCACCGTAGCCACGATCCGCATCCCCGCGCAGGATGCCTACAGTGCCGCGCGCGTCCACTATTTCGACGAGGTCATGACCTTCCGGCCGGCGCACAGCCTCACCGCACACCGGCCGCTCGGCTCGGTGATGCGGGCGCGACTGCAGGTCTACAAGGCGCTGTCCGAGTTCCGGCATCGCGAGAACGGCATCTCCGCGCAGAACACCGCCGACATTTCCCAGATCCCCGCCTGAGGAGCAGGACCATGCCCACCCTCACCGCATCGCGCCCGCTCCCCGCCGAGGCATCCAGGCCGATCGACACGATCCCGATCACGCTGACCGTGAACGGCAGCGTGCGCCAGCTGCAGGTCGAGCCATGGACCACGCTGCTCGACCTGCTGCGCGACAAGCTCGACCTGACCGGCACCAAGAAGGGCTGCGATCATGGCCAGTGCGGCGCCTGCACGGTGCTGATCGACGGCAGGCGGATAAATTCCTGCCTGACGCTCGCGGTCGTGCGCGACGGCTGCGCGATCACCACGATCGAGGGCATGGCGACCGGCGCCGACCTGCATCCGCTGCAAGCGGCCTTCGTCGAGCATGACGCCTTCCAGTGCGGCTACTGCACGCCTGGCCAGATCTGCTCGGCGCAAGGCCTGATCAACGAGGGCCGCGCTACGTCGCGTGACGACGTGCGCGAGCTGATGAGCGGCAACCTGTGCCGCTGCGGCGCCTACACCAACATCACCGACGCGGTGATGGATGTGCTCCAGGCGGAACCCGCCCGATGAACCGCTTCGACTATGCCCGCGCCGGCAGCCTGGCCGAGGCGGTCCGCGACGGCGCCGGCGACGATGCCCGCTACCTGGCGGGCGGCACCAACCTCATCGACCTGATGAAGGAGAACGTCGAGCGGCCGCTCCGCATCGTCGACATCAACCGCCTCGACCTGCACGGCGCGACCGAGCTCGACGATGGCGGGCTGCGCCTCGGCGCGCTTATGACGAACGCCGACACCGCCTATCATCCGCAGGTCGAGCAGCGCTATCCACTGCTGGCCTCGGCCATCCTTGCCGGCGCCAGCCCGCAGCTCCGTAACGCAGCGACCAACGGCGGCAACCTCAACCAGCGCACCCGTTGCTATTATTTCTACGATACGGCCACTTCCTGCAACAAGCGCAAGCCCGGCACCGGCTGCGGAGCGATCGGCGGCGTCAACCGCATCCACGCCATCCTGGGCGCCAGCCCGTCCTGCATCGCGACACACCCGAGCGACATGTGCATCGCCCTTGCGGCACTGGGGGCGCAGGTGCAGGTGGCAGGGCCGGAAGGCGACCGTACGATCGTCTTCGCCGACTATCACCGCCTGCCCGGCGACGAGCCCTGGCGCGACAACACGCTCCGGGCCGGCGAGCTCGTGACCGGCATCGACCTGCCGCCCGACGACTTCACGAGCCACTACACCTACCTGAAACTGCGCGACCGGCTCTCGTACGCCTTCGCGCTGGTTTCCGTCGCCGTCGTCATGAAGCTCGAGGACGGTCGCATTGCCGATGTCCGCATCGCCGTGGGCGGCGTGGCGCATAAGCCCTGGCGCCGTGTCGAGGCGGAGGAAACGATCAGGAACCAGGCCCCCTCTACCCAGGCGTTTGAGGCCGCCGCGAGCGCACTGCTCGCCGGTGCGGTTGGCCAGGGCGAGAACGACTTCAAGGTCGCCCTCGCGCGCAAGGCCGTCGTCCGTGCGCTCGGCCAGGCCGCCGCCGGCACCCCGCAATCGCAGATCGACAAGCGCGTCGCATAGGGATTTCTCCATGGGCAACCAGATGAAGGTCGGTATCGGCACCGCGATCAGCCGGGTCGACGGGCGCGAAAAGGTCACCGGAGCCGCAAGATACGCCGCCGAGTACGCCGTCCCCGACATGCTGTACGGCGTGATCGTGTCGAGCGCGATCGCCAAAGGCAGCATCACCGCGATCGACGAGGATGCCGCACGCAGCGTGCCGGGGATCGTGGAGATCCTCAGCCACAAGAACCGGCCCGGCGAGGCATGGTTCGACCGCAGCTACAAGGACGAGCTCAACATCCCGGGCACGCCGTTCAAGGCGCTGCACGACTCCACCATCCTGTTCAGCGGGCAGCCCGTCGCCGTCGTCCTCGGCGAAACGTTCGAGGCGGCACGTTACGCCGCCAGCTTGGTCGCGATCACCTACCGGGAGGAGGCGCACAACATCGATTTCGCCGTGTCGCTGGCGGAGAAGTTCCTGCCGAAGAAGAAGCGCAACACCTACCATCCGCCCAAGACGCGCGGTGAGCCCGACAAGGCGTTCGACGCCGCAGCCCTCCAACTGCACGAGGAGTACCATCTCGCCACCGAGCACCACAATCCGATGGAGATGCACGCCTCCACGGTTGAATGGCACGGCGACGGCAGGATCACCGTCTACGACAAGACCCAGGGCAGTCAGGGCGTGCAGGCCTATATCGCGAGCGGGTTCGGCTTCTCGAAGAAGGACGTGCGCGTCGTCAACGCCTATGTCGGCGGCGGCTTCGGCTCGGGTTTGCGGCCGCAGTACCAGACCCAGCTCGCCGTGCTCGCGGCGAAGAAGACGAAGCGGTCGGTGCGTGTCGTGATGACGCGACAGCAGATGTTCACGCACGCCCACCGGCCCGAATGCATCTACTCGATCAAGCTGGGCGCCGAGACGACCGGCGTGTTCACCTCGATCTACGGCGACGCCACGACGTCCACCTCCCGATTCGAGAACAACATGGAGGACATCGTCACCTGGGGCATGATGAACTACGCGAGCCCGAATGCGGGCGGCGAGTACACGGTCGCCCCGCGCGATACCTACACATCGGCCGACATGCGCGCGCCGGGAGCCGCGACCGGGATGACCCTGTTCGAGATCGCCGTCGACGAGATGGCTTACAAGGCGAAGGTCGACCCGCTCGAGTTCCGGACCATCAACTATTCCGAGATCGACGCGATGAACGGGCTGCCGTTCACCTCCAAGGCGCTGCGGGAGGCCTACCGCGAGGGCGCGCAGGCGTTCGGCTGGTCGAGGCGCACGCCCGAGCCCCGCTCCATGACAGACGGCAGGGAGCTGGTCGGCTGGGGAGTCGCCACCGGCATGTGGGACGCGCAGTTCAGCAAGACCAGTGCCAGCGCCAAGCTGTCCGCCAACGGCCACCTCGAGGTCGCCTGCGCGACATCCGATATCGGCACCGGCACCTATACCGTCATGACGCAGGTCGCGGCCGACACCTTGGGTCTTCCGGTCACACAGATCACCGCGAAGCTCGGCGACAGCGATCTGCCGACAGCACCCGTCGAGGGCGGGTCCTGGGGCGCGGCTTCGAGTGGTGCTGCCGTCCAGCTCGCCTGCCAGGCAGTCGGCAAGAAGTTATTCAAGGCCGCAAAAGGGCTTGAGGGCGACCCGTTCGGTGCTGCGAGCTTCGATGATGTCGAGTTCGTCGACGGGCATATGAAGTTTAAGGGAAGCGACGTTGCTGGAGTACCTCTCACCACGATCATGCGGTCCTCGGGCGAGAACTCGATCGAGGCGGAGGAAACCGCTTCTCCCGGTATTTCCGGCATGATCAGCATGATGAAGAAGGCGCGTAATACGCATAGTGCTGTATTCGTGGAGGTCAAGGTCGACGAGGATCTGAATGTCGTCAGGGTCACGCGCGTCGTCAACGCGGTCGCGGCGGGCCGCATCATCAATCCGAAGACCGCGCGCAGCCAGATCCTGGGCGGTGTTGTCATGGGAATCGGTATGGCGTTGCACGAGGAGACGTTCGCCGATGCGAAGCTCGGCAGATGGATGAACCATAATTATGCTGAGTATCATGTGCCCGCCAATGCCGACATCTACGACATCGAGGTGCTCTTTGTGGATGAACCCGATCCTGAAGTGACGCCGCTTGGTGTAAAAGGACTGGGTGAAATTGGTATCGTGGGTACTGCTGCCGCAGTTGCAAATGCCATCTACCACGCGACTGGCAAGCGGGTCAGATCGCTGCCGATCACGATCGACAAGCTGCTCGAACTGGAGGAATAATGTAACGGAGTGCTCTACAAAACCTCGTACTGCTGGAAGATCTCCCGCATGAGGAGTGTGGATCATCCTGTCCAGCTGCCTGTGGCCAGTTCCTGCTGCACCAGGCTTATCCAGTAGGCTGCACCGATCGGCAGAAGCTCATCGTTGAAGTCGAACATCGGCGTATGCACGCCGGGAGAGGTGCCGTTGCCGACGAAGAGGAAGGCGCCAGGCCTGGCTTCCAGCATGGCGGCGAAGTCCTCGCCGCCTGTGGTCGGCTCCGCATTTGCGTCCACCGCCGCGGCGCCGGCCACCGCCCGCGCGGCGGATGTGGCAGCGTCCGTCTGCTCAGGATGGTTCACCAGCGGCGCGGTGATCCAGCGCACCTCCACCGTGGCCGCGCAGCCCTGAAGGGCCGCGAAGCCCTGAGCCAGCTCATGCAGTCGCCGCTCCAGCACCTCGCGGGTCGGCCGTGTGAAGGCGCGGACGGTGCCCGACACCACCATCTCTGCGGGCATGACGTTGGGTGAGTCCGCAGCACCGCCGGCAATGTGGCCGACGCTGAGCACCGCGGTCTCGCCGGGAGGCACGTTGCGTCCGATGACGGTCTGCAGGCCCAACACGAAGTGGGCCAAGGCGACAGACAGGTCGCTGGCCAAATGCGGCTTCGAGCCGCCGTGGCCGCCATTGCCCGTGAACACCACCTTCCACATGCCAGCCGAAGCCATGAATGGGCCCTTACGCAGCTCGAACAGGCCGAGCGGGCGGCCAGCGCCGGTGTGCATCCCGTAGACCGCGTCACAGGGGAAGCGATCGAACAGCCCGTCGGCCAGCATGGCATCGGCGCCGCCGCGGCCTTCCTCGGCGGGTTGGAAGATGAAGTGCACCGTGCCGGCGAAGTCCGGAGCCTCGGCCAGGAAACGGGCGGCGCCCAGCAGCATGGTCGTGTGTCCGTCGTGGCCGCAGGCGTGCATCACCCCGGGCCGGGTGGAGGCGTACGGAAGCCCGGTCGCCTCCTGGATCGCCAACGCATCCATGTCCGCGCGCAGGCCGATCGCGCCCTGCCCAGGGCGCCGTCCCCGCAACGTCCCAACCACGCCGGTGTGGCCGACGCCCTCCGCCACGTCGAGGCCCCACTCGCGCAGGTACGCCGCGACCAAGGCAGCGGTGCGTTTCTCCTCCAGCCCCATTTCGGGATGGGCGTGGATGTCGCGACGGATGGCGGTCAGTTCGAGATGCAACTCGCGCAGGCGGGGCGGGATGTTGGGCGGCATGACGATCGGGCTCGCAAATCGGGACTTTGGGGAGGGCAGGATGGGCGGGGTGTCAGGCGCAATCAAGCTAGGCCGTGGGTTGTTCGCTGCTCAGTTAGATTCGACAGAGCATTGTCAGATTGCATGGGATCGGGGCGACGGTTCTGCCGAGTTCGGCCGAGCAATGCGTTGCAGGGTGCAAGCCTGATGCTTCGGCTCGGGTTCGTGTAATCCACAACCGCTCCCGGCGGCTGACTTGGTTGTCGGGGCGCGTGTCAGGCCGATCGACCTGGATGTCCGCTTATCCGAGGGTCTAGCTTGGAAGCGGACCGGCAGCTTCCGGCCAAATCTGGCCACGCCCGTTGGCACCTCAGGAGTCCGCTTTGGGTCGAGGCCGTGTGAGAACTCGCTCCCCAGCTGTTCGT
>CAXTZG010000057.1:0-23236 GCA_964248625.1 uncultured Acetobacteraceae bacterium
GCGGAGCCCGGGCTGCCGCCGGCTCCCTGCCGCTTCGTGGCGATCCGCCTGGCGCCGCCGCGCGGGGCGCTGCGTCCGGCCATCGCCGGCCGGTTCGCCTCGATGATCGAGGCGGGCGCGCTCGAGGAGGTGGCGGCGCTGCTGGCGCAGCGTCTGCCGCCGGAGCTGCCGGCGATGCGCGCGCACGGCGTGCCGGAACTGGCCGCCGTGCTGGCGGGCCGGATGTCGGTGTCGGACGCACAGCGCCGCGCGACGACGCTGCAGGGCCAGTACACCAAGCGGCAGGCGACGTGGTTTGCGCATCACAGGCTGGCGCCCGAGCCAAGCACGATAGTTATCGAGAAGCGCATAGCTGGCATGACGCAAGAAACGGAAAGTCTGCTAGACGATTTGATTGTGTTTGTTCGCATGGCGGTTGACGATCGGCATCGCTCGGCCTAGAGCAACCCGCTTCGCGACCAGATCGCGACAGGAGCACGAGATGAACGCCAGCCCCGACCCGAAGGACACGCGCTTGGCAGCCCATGGTGATCATGGGCTCAGCACGCCGGTCATGAACGGCGCCGAGGTGCTTCTCCGTGTGCTCCAGGAGCAGCAGGTCGAGGTGGTGTTCGGCTATCCCGGCGGGGCGGTGCTGCCGATCTACGACGCGCTGTTCAAGCAGAATTCGGTCCGTCACGTGCTGGTGCGTCATGAGCAGGCGGCCGTGCATGCGGCCGAGGGCTATGCCCGCTCCACCGGCCGCGTCGGCGTGGTGCTGGTGACTTCGGGCCCCGGGGCCACCAATGCCGTCACCGGGCTGGTGGACGCGCTGATGGATTCCATCCCGGTGGTGTGCCTGACCGGCCAGGTGCCGACCCACATGATCGGCAACGACGCCTTTCAGGAAGCCGACACCACCGGCATCACCCGGCCGGCCACCAAGCACAACTACCTGGTCAAGCGGTCGGGCGATCTCGCCCGGACGCTGCATGAGGCGTTCTACGTCGCCCGCAGCGGCCGGCCCGGGCCGGTGGTGGTGGACCTGCCCAAGGACATCATGGTCGGCCACGCGACCTACGCGCAGGCGTCCGAGGCCCCGCACCGCTCGTATCGTCCGGTGCGCGAGCCGTCCCGCGAGGCGATCGCGGCCGCGGTGGAGGCGATGCGTCAGGCCAGGCGGCCGCTGTTCTACACCGGCGGCGGCGTGATCAATTCCGGACCGGCGGCGTCGGAAGCGCTGGCGCGGCTGGTGCGGCTGACCGGGTTTCCTTGCACCTCGACGCTGATGGGGCTGGGCGCCTATCCGACCACCGATCCGCAGTTCCTCGGCATGCTCGGCATGCACGGCACCTACGAGGCCAATCTCGCCACCCATGGCTGCGACGTGCTGATCAATATCGGCGCGCGCTTCGACGACCGGGTCACCGGGCGGCTCGATGCGTTCTCGCCGCACTCCACCAAGATCCATGTCGATATCGATGCCTCCTCGATCAACAAGATCGTGCGCGTCGACCTGCCGGTGCTGGGCGATGCCGGCCGCGCCATCGAGATGATGATCGACGAGTGGGAGCGTTCTGCCGCCCGGCCCGATCGCGAGGCGCTGGCAGGCTGGTGGCGGCAGATCGACGGATGGCGGGCGATCGACAGTCTGCGCTTCGAGCAGGACGCAGCACCGTCGGCGATCATCAAGCCGCAGCATGCCATCCGGCGGCTGTACGAGCTGTCGCGCGAGACCGGCCGCGACACCTTTGTCACCACCGAGGTCGGCCAGCACCAGATGTGGGCGGCGACGCACTTCCAGTACGACAAGCCGAACCGCTGGATGACCTCGGGCGGGCTCGGCACCATGGGCTACGGCCTGCCGGCCGCCGTCGGCGTGCAGGTCGGCCATCCGGACGCGCTGGTGATCGACATCGCGGGCGAGGCGTCGACGCTGATGAACATCCAGGAGCTCGGCACGATCGCCCAGTACCGGCTGCCGGTGAAGCTGTTCATCATCAACAACCGCTACATGGGCATGGTCAGGCAGTGGCAGGAGCTGCTGCACGGGTCGCGCTATTCGCAGAGCTACAGCGAGGCGCTGCCGGACTTCGTGAAGCTGGCCGACGCGTTCGGGGCGACCGGCCTGCGCGCCACCTGCGTCGGCGAGCTCGACGACGTGATCTCCCGGATGCTGGCGCATGACGGCCCGGTGATCGCCGACATCTGCGTCGACGAGCACGAGAACTGCTACCCGATGATCCCGTCGGGTGCCGCCCACAACGAGATGATCCTGGGCCCGGAGCAGAGCGAGCAGGCCGCCAGGATCACCAACGAAGGCCTGATGCTCGTCTAGAGCAGCTGCCCTCGCCTTCCCCGCCAACAACCGGGTTCCCAAAGGGCGCTGCCCTTTGGCGGGTCCAGGGCAACGCCCTGGCCTTCATGAGGACGTGTCTATGAGCCCCCAGGAAGAACCGCAGATCTCCGCCGTGATCTCGGTTCTGGTGGAGAACGAGAGCGGCGTGCTCGCCCGCGTGATCGGCCTGTTCTCCGGCCGCGGCTACAACATCGAGAGCCTGACGGTGGCGCCGGTCGAGGATGGGGGCAACAAGTCGCGCATCAACATCGTCACCTCCGGCACGCCGATGGTGATCGAGCAGATCAAGGCGCTGCTGTATCGGCTGGTCCCGGTGCACAAGGTATCGGACCTGACCGAGATCGGCCCCCATGTCGCGCGCGAGATGGCGCTGATCAAGGTGGTGTCGACGGGCGAGCTGCGCACCGAGGCGCTGCGTCTGGCGGAGGCATTCCGCGCCCGACCGGTCGACAGCACCATCGGCTCCTTCGTGTTCGAGCTGACCGGCGCCACCGAGAAGATCGAGACCTTCATCGACCTGATGCGCCCGCTCGGCCTGGTCGAGGTGTCGCGAACCGGGGTGGCGGCGATCGTCCGCGGCTCCCGCACCATCTGAGAGCCGTTCGAGCCCCAACGCTTTCCGCACAGCCATTTCGTCAAGGAGGACCCCCATGCGCGTCTATTACGACCGCGACGCCGACGTGAACCTGATCAAGGGCCGCAAGGTGGCGATCATCGGCTATGGCAGCCAGGGCCATGCCCATGCCAACAACCTCAAGGATAGCGGCGTCACCGACCTCGTCGTGGGCCTGCGTCCCGGCTCGGCCGGGACGCCCAAGGCCGAGGCCGCCGGCATCCGGGTGATGGGCCCGTCCGAGGCGGCGGCGTGGGCCGACGTGGTGATGGTGCTGACGCCCGACGAGCTGCAGGGCGACCTGTATGCCGACCACCTGCACCCGAACCTGAAGCAGGGTGCCGCGCTGGCCTTCGCGCACGGGCTTGCGATCCATTTCCGCGTCATCGAGCCGCGGCCCGACATCGACGTGTTCATGATCGCGCCGAAGGGCCCGGGCCATACGGTGCGCTCGGAGTATCAGCGCGGCGGCGGCGTGCCCTGCCTGGTCGCGGTGGCGCAGAACCCGTCCGGCAACGCGCTGGAGATCGCGCTGTCCTATGCCAGCGCCATCGGCGGCGGCAGGGCCGGCATCATCGAGACCAGCTTCAAGGAGGAGTGCGAGACCGACCTATTCGGCGAGCAGGCGGTGCTGTGCGGCGGCCTGGTCGAGCTGATCCGCGCCGGCTTCGAGACGCTGGTGGAGGCGGGCTACGCGCCGGAAATGGCCTATTTCGAGTGCCTGCACGAGGTGAAGCTGATCGTGGACCTGATCTACGAGGGGGGCATCGCCAACATGAACTACTCGATCAGCAACACCGCCGAGTACGGCGAGTACGTCACCGGTCCGCGCATCGTCACGCCCGAAACCAAGGCCGAGATGAAGCGCGTGCTGACCGACATCCAGGACGGCACCTTCACCCGCAACTGGCTGCTGGAGAACAAGGTCGGGCAGGTCGGCTTCAAGGCGACGCGGGCCCGCAACGCTGACCACCAGATCGAGCATGTCGGCGCCAGGCTGCGGGCGATGATGCCCTGGATCGGCAAGAACGCGCTGGTCGACAAGAGCCGCAACTGAGACGACTCCCGGCCTGACGACGCGGCGAACCCTGCCGCGTCGGCATCGTTGTCAGGCCAGCACAGGAGCACGGCATGGCGGACGACGAGCATCGGGACATCGCGACCTCCTTCCGCGAGGCGGTGAACATGACGCCCGCTTCGCTGGAGAAATGGCTCGACAGCGAGGAATCCAAGTCCGTCGGCTGGGCGGAGGGCGACAACAAGTCCTCGTCCGCCGGCCCGGAATCGGTCGGCCACAAGTCCGGCCACCGCATCGTCGAGATCAGGCACAAGAAGGCGGCCGATCTCACCGACGACGACTACGCGCACATGAAGAAGGTGGTCGGCTACGTGCATCGCCATCTGGCGCAGAAGCCGTCGGGCGATGTCGAGCACAGCCGCTGGCGTGCCTCGCTGATGAACTGGGGGCACGATCCGCTGCTGGGCTGAGCGTCTGCCGACGGCCGGATCTGCCCGCTACTCGGGAAGCGGGCGCGCCTCGTCCGGCAGCATGATCGGGATGCCGTCGCGGATCGGGAACGCCAGTCCGGCCTGCTGGCTGATCAGCTCGCCCGCCTCGCGGTCATAGGTGAGCGGACCCTTGGTCACCGGGCAGACCAGGATCTCCAGCAGTCGCGGATCGAGTGCCGCCGGACGCGCGGCGGCGCTGTCCGGCGTGACCGGAGGCGTGATCGGCGTGTCGGTCATGGGGCTCACTCGCGGCTTAGTGGATGGATCAGACGGCCTGGAAGCGGTTGCCGCCGGTGTCGGTCTCGTGTCCGGCCATTTCCAGCAGGGCCTGCAACGTGCGGGCGCGCTCCGACAGGGTCGGCGCCTCGAGCAGGGCCTGCTTCTCGGCCGGCGGGAACGGGCAGATCATGCCGAGCGTGGTCAGCAGCGTCTCGTCGTCCATCTGCTCGATCGCGTCCCAGCGGGCCTCGAAGCCCCGATGGCTGAAGAACCGGCGCAGCGTGTCGATCAACGCCTCGCGGTCGAAGGCGATCTCGCCCGGCTCGTCCAGATCGTGCAGGTAATCGTCATACGCCACCGACAGCCGACGATAGCCCCGAACCTCGCGGCCTTCTTGGCGGACGCGGAAGCGGGCGAGGCCGGCAAGCGCGATGCTGCAGGTGCCGTCCTCGCGTTCCGTGAACGAGACCAGGCGGCCGACGCAGCCGACCGCGAACAGCGCAGGAGGCAGCGCCTCGTCCGTCGAAGCGTCAGACGCAGCCTCGGTCCCGTCATCCTCCTGGATCGTCTCGTTCGGCTGGATCATGCCGATCAGCCGGTCGCCGGCCAGGGCGTCCTCGATCATCGCCAGGTAGCGCGGCTCGAAGACGTTGAGCGGCAGACGGCCGCGCGGCAGCAGCAGGGCCCCGCTCAGGGGAAACACGGCGAGCTCGGCGGGC
The DNA here is from genome assembly GCA_964248625.1 of uncultured Acetobacteraceae bacterium. GTDB lineage: Bacteria > Pseudomonadota > Alphaproteobacteria > Acetobacterales > Acetobacteraceae > Lichenicola. Next base: position 5,399 of record CAXTZG010000057.1, read on the forward strand.
AGCGCGCCCACGCGAAGGTCCAGCAGCCGCGGCACCCGGCGACCGATCCGTTGGCTCGTCATGCGGGCATCCTTCGGGATTGCGTCAGCTGAACAGCAGGGCCGACATCTTCCGCCGGGCGGTCAGCGTCGCCGGCTCGTCGAAGCCCCAGGCCTCGAAGAAGCGGATCAGCTGCAGCCGGGCGGCACCCTCGTTCCAGCTGCGGTCGCGCTTCAGGATCTCCAGCAGCGCGTCGGCGGCCTCGGCCCGCTGCCCGGCGGCGTTCAGGCCGGTGGCGAGCTCGTAACGCGCCGCATGGTCATTGGCGTCGGCATTCAGGCGGGCGCGGATGCCGTCAAGCGCATCCGCCACCTGCCGGCCTTCCTGGGCAAGGGTCAGGGCGGCGCGGGCGCCGGCGATCTCGGCGTGCTGGGCGATTCCGGCCGGCACCTGGTCCAGCGCCGCCTGGGCGCCCTCCTCGTCGTCGAGCGCCAGCAGCGCCCGGATCAGGCCGCCCCAGGCCAGGGGATTCTCCGGCTCCTGCTCGAGCAGACCGGAGAACAGCCCGGCGGCCTCCTCGACACGGCCTTCCTCCAGCGCCAGCTTCGCTTCGGCGAGCAGATCCGCCGACGGCATGGCGCCACCAGCCGCCTTCAGCAGCGTCTCGACGAAGCGCTTGATCTCGCTTTCCGGCAGCGCTCCCTGGAACAGATCGAGGATCTGCCCCTGCCAGAAGGCGGCGACCGTCGGCACGGATTGCAGCGGCAGTCCCAGCTGGGACAGCTGCGAGATCAGCGCCCGATTGGCATCGACGTCGATCTTGACCAGCTTGATGCGGCCGCCGGCAGCCCGGGTGATCTTCTCGAGTGCTGGCGTCAGCGTCTTGCAGGGGCCGCACCAGGTGGCCCAGAAATCGACCAGCACCGGGACGCGCCGGCTTTCCTCGATGACGTCGGCCATGAAGGTCGCCTGGTCGCCGTCGACGATGATGTCGCTTTCAGCGTCGGCTGCGTCCGGAGCGCCGCCGATCAGCCCCTCGACCGCCGGCGCCGGGTCCGCCGCGGCGCGGCCGGTCTGGGGGCGGGGTGCTGAACCCGGCTTGGGCTGGCCGATGATGTAATCCATGGGGCTTCGATCCTGGTATGCACGCAGCGTCGCTGGTCGTCAGATCCAGATAACATTGTCGCCTGCCGGTTCATGCGCAAGCCGCCGCCGGATCGGCTGCCGGCAGGAACCCTCTTGCGCTTGCCCCGGAAGCCCCCTAAAAGCCCGCCACCGCACGGGAGCGCGGGCGTAGCTCAGGGGTAGAGCACAACCTTGCCAAGGTTGGGGTCGAGGGTTCGAATCCCTTCGCCCGCTCCAAGCCATCCATATTCTCTTCTCGACGTGAATTGACAGGACGTGCCGGGAGCCTCGGCGACGGTCACAGCGGGTCCTTGTCGATCCCGCCCACGATGCCGACAAGCGCACGCGTCGGGCTGGGCGGAACCGGCGGATGGTAGAGCGATGCCGCGGCAATGCCGATGGCTGCCGCTGCCACCATGGCCGAGAAGATGACGGCATAGTACTTCATCCGATGATGAGACGGGTGGTTCGGCGCGGCGTCAACATGAGCCCGTGGAGCCCGTCATGGTCGGGTTGTCACAATCGACATGCCGCCCGACCGGGACGTGCGGATCACCCATCCCGGGGAAGAAGCGTCCTGCTCCGATGGAACCAACAACGGACGCCGTCTGTTATGGCTGACGGTGCCGACGCTGCGTCGTGCTGCCTGGGTGTCGCATGATGTCCATCTCTTCCTCGGTTGGTAACGGCGAGAATGACGTCTGGACGGCAAGTTGGTGGCCTGGATCGGGTTGGTCTTCTGATCGTGGGGCTGGGCGGTGCGGTTGCATCGACGGTGGCGGCAGGGATCGAGCATATCCGTCAGGGTGCGGCCGATCGGGTCGGCCTGCCGCTGGCGGATGTGTCGGATGCCGGCCTGATTCCCTACGAGGCGATCGAGGTTGCCGGCTGGGACCTGAACCCCGACGACCTGGCCACGGCCGCTTCCCGTCACCGGGTGCTGCCGGAGGCCATGCTGTCCGACCTGCGGGAGCCGCTGGAGGCGATCCGGCCTTGGGCTGCCACCGGCAGCACGAACTTCTGCCGCAACATCGACGGCGGCAACCGGACGATGGCCAACTCGCACCTGGGTGCGGTGGAGCAGATCCGCCAGGACATCCGGGGCTTTGGCGAGCGCACCGGCATCCGCCGCATGGTGGTGGTCAACCTGGCTTCGGTGGAAAGCTGGCCTGCCGACACCGCGGCGTTCGCCAGCGTCGCGAGCTTCGAGCAGGCGCTGCTCGACAACCACCCCTCGATCAGCCCGGCGATGCTGTATGCCTATGCCGCGCTGAAGGAGGGTGTGCCGTATGGCAACTTCACCCCGAGCCTGGGCGCCGACATCCCCGCATTGGCCACGCTGGCGCAGACGCTGGGGGTGCCGGTGGCGGGCAAGGACGGCAAGACCGGCCAGACCTTCCTCAAGACGGTGCTGGCGCCGGCCTTCCGCGACCGGGCGCTGCATGTGGATGGCTGGTTCTCGACCAACATCCTGGGCAACAATGACGGGCTGGCGCTGAACGATCCGGACAGCCTGCAGTCCAAGCTGAAGACCAAGGGCTCGGTGATCGACGACATTCTCGGCTACAAGGTCGAGGACCATGTGGTGCACATCCACTACTACCGGCCGCGCGGCGACGACAAGGAAGCGTGGGACAACATCGACGTCTCGGGCTTCCTGGGCCAGCGCATGCAGCTCAAGGTGAACTTCCTGTGCAAGGACTCGGTGCTGGCAGCGCCGCTGGTGATCGAGATCGCGCGCTGCCTGGATCTGGCACGCGAGCGCGGCGAGGGCGGCGCTCAGGAACAGCTGGGCGTGTTCTTCAAGGCGCCGATGACCCGCCAGCCCGGCACCCCCGAGCACGACTTCTTCCGCCAGCAGCATGCCCTGATGAACTGGCTGACGCACAAGAACTGACACCGTCATGCCAGAACAGGCAGGATGGCAGCAGGAGCTGAGCCGTTTCGGCGCGCTCTCGCGGGACTTGTCCGAACTGAAGCGGATGCGCGACCAGTCGACCACTGACAGCGTCGCCGAGCGGCTGTTCCGCCGCGCCTGGAGCGCGCTCCAGGCTGGCATCCTGCCTTCCGACGTCTGCCTGCAGACGGTGGCCGACGCGCTGGTGGCGACACGCCTTGCCGGCATCGATGCCGCGCTGCTGCAGGAACTTGAGGTCGGCCAGGCTGCCCGCGAGGCGGTCCTGCGCGATGCCTTCGAGGATGCGGCGCGGCCTTTGTCCAAGGCGGCGGCCGACGCCCTGCGGGAGGCGATCGGGATCGCGCGCGCGCGCCCCGAGCAGTCGCTGCCCTGGTTCGTGGACGCGCTGATCCGCCAGCCCAGGGCCGGCGCCACCTCGCCCGGCAAGCCGAGGCTGGCGCTTGAGCCGGCGGAAAGCCATGGCGACCATTGCCTGGGGGTGGCCGTGCTCGGCGCCCTGATCGCCCTGCACGCCGACGCCGATCCGGCACGGGTGTTCCTGGCGGGTCTTGCCCATCACCTGCACAACGCAGCCCTGCCGGATACCGGTTTTGCCGGCGAGATCATGCTCGGCGACAGCCTGCTGCCGCTGATGCAACGCCTGACCGCCCGAGAGCTGGCGACGCTGTCGCCGCCGTTGCGCGACCGCGTCGAGGACGCGCTGCGGCCGCTCGCGGGTGCCGACACGCCGGACGGACGCGCCTTTAACGCAGCCGACGTCATCGACCGCGTGCTGCAGGCCCATCATCACGGACGCGCCGCCGCCTTCACCGTCGATCAGGCGCTGGGCGACCTGGAGCTCGTGCATGCCGGTCCGCTGCGCGCGTTCCACATGGACGTGCTGTCGACGCTCGATCTCGCATGACCGACGCCGCCTGGCCCGGCCTCTCGCTGCGCAGCCCGGTGTCGGGCCGGGCGCTGATCGCGGACGCCAATGGGCTGCTCGTCGCGGGCGACGAGATCTGGCCGGTGATCGACGGCATCCCGTTCCTGCGCGCCGACCGTGCCGGGATGGCGCGCGCCGCCGTCGACCTCATCCAGGGCGGCAACCTCCCCGCCGCGACGGCGCTGCTGCTGACCGACCAGGATCCGTTTGCGCCCGATCCGCCGCCGTCGGTGGCGCATTGCGAGCGCCTCGTTCGCGGGCAGGCGTCGCTGACGTTTCGCAGCGCGATGCACGAGCTCGGCTTCGGCCGGGTCGCGGACTACTTCGCCCATCGCTGGACCGATCCGACCTACCTGTCGGGCCTGGCCCTGCTCGGCCAGGCGCTGCCGGCCGAAGGCAACGCCGACGTCTTCGAGCTGGCCTGCGGCGCCGGGCATTTCCTGTCGGCGCTGGAGCATGCCGGCCTGCAGGCCGTCGGCGCCGACCTGGTCTTCGCCAAGCTCTGGCTGGCGCGTCACTTCGTCAGCCCGTCGGCGCGCCTGGTCTGCTTCCAGGCGCAAGGGTTCTGGCCGCTCGCCCTCGACGGCCCGCGCACGGTGTTCTGCCACGACGCGTTCTACTTCCTGCCCGACAAGCCCGGGATCGCGGCGCAGATGCAGCGGGCCGCAGGCACGGGCGGCAGCGTGGCGGTCGGGCATGCCCACAATCGGGCGGCCGAGAACCATTCGGCCGGCGAGCCCCTCACGATCGACGGCTACGCGTCGCTGTTCGCCGGCGCCCGGCTGTTCGACGACCGGGAGCTCACGCAGGCCTTCGTCGAGGCGCGAAGCCCGATGCCGGCGGACGCCGGCGCGCTCGCCACGGTCCCGGCGGTGTCGCTGCTGTGGCAGGCGGACGGGGCGGTCGCGGCGCGCGGCCGTCCGGGCTTCGGCCTGGAACCCTCGGGACGGCCCCTGCGCCTCAACCCGCTCTACCGGCAGACGCCGGACGGTGCGCGTATCGACTGGCCGAGCCCGCGCTACGAGCAGGAATACGCCGCACTCGCGACCTATCCGCCGACCTGGCACGGCCCCGATGTTCTGGAGCCCGGTGCCGCCGGGGATCTGCTGCGCCGGCGCATCTATGTCGACCTGCCGCCGCGATGGTAGGCGAGGTCGGCTGGGGCATTGTCGGCTGCGGCTGGGTCGCGCGCGACTATGCCGCTCCCGCCATCATCGGCAGCGGCAACGGCAGGCTGCGCGCGCTGTGCGATGCCGATCCCGCGGCACTCGCCCGCATCGCGCCGGACGACCGGGAACTCCTCCGCAGCGCCTCGATCGAGCGCTTCCTGCAGGCGCCGGGCCTGGACGCGGTCTATGTCGCGACGCCCAACCACCTGCATCGGCCCCTCGTCGAGGCCGCCGCCGCTGCCGGCAAGGCGGTGCTGTGCGAGAAGCCGATGGCGCTCGACGCCGCCGACGCGCAGGCGATGCTGGAAGCGTGCGAGCGCCACGGCGTGTTCTATGCCACCGCCTTCGACCAGCGGTTCCATCCGGCGCATCGGCGTGCGGCGGAGCTGGTGCGCGCGGGCGCCGTGGGGCGCGTCACCGCGGTGCGCATCGTCTATGCCTGCTGGGTCGGCGCGTCCTGGTCCGACGACAACTGGCGCATCGATCCGGCGCGCGCCGGCGGCGGCGCCTTCTTTGATCTGGCGCCGCACGGGCTCGATCTGGTGGCGATGCTGCTCGGCGAGCCGCTCGAGGCCGCCGTCATTCTCGGCCAGCACCGGGTGCACGACTACGCCACGGCACCCGGCGGCGTCGATGACGGCGCCATGGTGCTGGCGCGCACCGGCTCCGGCGTCCTGGTGCAGCTCCATGTCGCCTATAGCTGCCCCGAGTTCCTGCCGCGCCGGCGCCTCGAGATCGTCGGTGATCGCGGCCAGATCACCCTGACGGACACGATGGGCCAGACGCCCGGCGGGACGCTGTCGCTGCAGACGGCGGCCGGCGCGCCCGAGGAAATCGCGATCGCCGGCATCGAGCGGTCGCCGTTCGCGTTGCAGGTCGAGGCGTTCGCCGATCACCTGCTGCAGGTCCGGCCGTTCGGCTTCGAGCCGCGCCAGGATCTGCGGACGATGATGCTGCTGGCGACGCTGCAGGGCGGCATCGTCGCCGAGAAGGGAGGCAACTGAGCATGCCGCTGTCGCCGTTCGCCTGCAGCAACTGCGGGCACTGGCAGCACTACTTCGCGGTGCCGCCGCACTGCCCGATCTGCTCGGACGTGCGCAACGACCTGCCGGAGGAGGGCTGGGACTTCCGCACGCCGGAGCTGCTGGCGCCCACCCTGCGCCATCACAGCCGCGAGGTGATCCCGGGCGTCTGGGAGTTCTGGACCACGCCGCGCTTCGGCCTCGACAGCCATGGCTGGCTGCTGCTGGAGCCGGCCGGCAACGTCGCCTTCGAGGCGGCCCCGTTCTACGATTCCGAGAGCCTGGAGGCGATCGCGCGCCTGGGCGGCATCGCCACGCTGGCGGCCTCGCATCCGCACGGCTACGGCGCGCTGTGGCAGCTGCAGCAGCGCTTCTCGCCGCCCCTGCTGATCCAGAAGGAGGATCTGCAATGGACCAAGGCGTTCCGCGTCACCCATCCCTGGGACGAGCGGCACGAGATCCTGCCGGGCCTGGTGCTGCATCACACCGGCGGCCATTACGAGGGCCATGCCGTGCTGCATGACGCCAGGCGCGGCGCGGTGTTCGTGGGCGACGCGCTCAAGCTCGATCTCGATGCTGCCGGCCGGCTGGTCGCGCTGTCGTGCCACAAGGCCTACCACAAGCAGATCCCGCTCTCGCCCGACGAGGCGCGACGCTACCGCGCGGTGTTCGAGGATCTCGACTTCGATATCGTGTTCACGCCCTTCGAGTGCGCGGTGGGCGTGCCGAAGGATGCGGTCCTGGAGCTGCTCGACCGGATGATCGACGGCGGCGCCTCGACGCGTCCGGTGCCGATCCCGCTCCTGATGTCGGCGGAAACGGTGTCGGCATGACCCTGCGCTATGCCTTCAACACCAACGGCTGCGCCCACCACCGGCTGGAGGATGCGATCGCGCTGATCGCGGACTCCGGCTATGACGGCATCGCGCTGACGCTCGACATCCACCATCTCGATCCCTTTGCCGCCGATCACGCGCAGACCCTGCGACGGGTGGCGGCCTCGCTCGCCGCCCGCGGGCTCGGCGCCGTGATCGAGACCGGCGCGCGCTTCCTGCTCGACCCGCGCGCCAAGCACGAGCCGACGCTGGTCTCGGCCGCCCCCGAGGGCCGCGCGCGGCGCATCGACTTCCTCGCGCGCGCGCTGGAGGTCGGTGCCGCGACCGGCGCGGAAGCGATGTCGTTCTGGGCCGGCATTCCGGCACCCGGCCTCGACCGCATCGATGCGCTGGCCTGGTTCCGCGACGGGCTGGAGCAGGTGGTGCGGCATGCGGAGCGCTGCGGCGTGGTCGCGGCCTTGGAGCCCGAGCCCGGCATGCTGATCGAGACGGTGGCCGATTTCGCAGCCGTCGCCCACGACCTGCCGGCCCTGCGGCTGGCGCTCGATCTGGGTCACTGCCTGGTCACCGGCGACATCGAGCCGGAGCAGGCGATCGCCGATCATGCAGAGCGCATCGGCACCGTCTCGATCGAGGACATGAAGCGCGGCGTGCACGAGCATCTGCCGTTCGGCAGCGGCGACATGGACCTGCCCGTGCTGGTGGGTGCGCTGCGCCGGATCGGCTTCGACCGGCTGGTCTGCGTCGAGCTGTCGCGCGACAGTTATCGCGCCGACCAGATGATCCCGGACGCGCTGCGCACCCTGAAGGCGATCGAGGGCGCGCTCGCATGAGGATCTGCTTCGTCAGCCGACGCTATTTCCCGGCGATCTCGGGGATGAGTGTCTATGCGCTCAACCTGCTGCATGCGCTGGTCCAGGCCGGCCACGATGTCACCATGATCAGCCAGTATCGTGCGGATGCGTTCGGCAAGGGCGTCTATGGCGGCGGACCGCCGCCGCCGGTCCCCGGCGTGCGGGTGATCGGGCTGGAGCAGATCGGCGAGGCGGAGAATGGCGACTTCGAACGCGACATCGACACGCTTGTCGCCACCATCGCGGCCGAGCACGCGCGCGCGCCGTTCGACCTGCTGCACGCCCAGTACGGCTACCCGACCGGATGGGCGGTGCTGCTGGCGTCGCGCCGGCTGCGCGTGCCGAACCTGGTCTCGATCCAGGGCGGCGACGGACATTGGGTGGGCTCGTGCTGCGAAGCGCACCGCCTGGCGATGACCCGCGTGCTCGACCATGCCGGCGCGGTGCTGATCGGCTGCCGCTCGTTCGCAGACGAGGTCACCGGGCGGCTTGGCACCGATCCGTCGCGATTCACCATCGTGCCTGGTGCGGTCGATATCGGACGCTTCCGGCCCGACCCGGCGCCGCGCGATCCGGCAGCACCCCCGGTGCTGCTGTATCATGGCCGCGTCGACCGCCGGAAAGGCGTGTTCGACATGATCGAGGCCCTGCAGCGGCTGGATGCGGAGGGGACGGCGTTTCGCCTCGTGCTGTCCGGCATCGGACCGGATCTCGACGAGGCCGTGCGCCGCATCGACGCCGCCGGGCTCGCGCGGCTGACGACGCTGCGCGGCTATGTCGATTACGACCATGCGCCCGACGCCTACCAGGGCGCCGACATCTTCGTTTCGCCCACCTACGCGGAGGGATTCTCCAACACCATCCTCGAGGCGATGGCATCGGGGCTCGCGACCATCTCGTGCCGCGTGGTGGGGGTGGTGGACTGCCTGCGCGACAACGAGAACGGGCTGCTGACCGAGGCCGGCGACATCGATGCGCTGACGCACGGCCTGCGCCGGCTGATCACCGATCGGGCGCTGCGCCACCGCCTCGCCGATGCGGCGCTGGAGGAATGCCGGCGCGTTTATTCCTGGGCCGCGGTCGCGGAACTGATCATGCAGGCCTACGCGACCGTTGTGCGCCAGCCGCCGGATCTGGCGTTCGAGCCGTCGCTGCCGCGCGACCCGTGCCGCTTCCGCGCAAGCCCGCATCTGCTGTGACGACATCCCAGCCGGACCAGCCCGACCGTCCGATCGCCCTGCTGCTGTCGCCGCATTTCGATGACGTGGCCTTTTCTTGCGGCGGCGTCGCCGCCACGCTGGCTCGTGCGGGCTGGGATGTGGTGGTGGCGACGATCTTCACCCGCTCGGTGCATCCCGCATCCGGCTTCGCGCTGGCCTGCCAACGCGACAAGGGCTTGCCGGACGAGGTCGACTACATGGCGCTGCGGCGCGAGGAGGATCGTCTGGCCTGCCGCAGCCTGGATGCCAGGCAATGCCTGCTCGACCTGCCCGAGGCGCCGAACCGCGGCTACGCGTCGGCGGCCGACCTGTTCGCGCCGCCGCGTCCGGACGACGACGTCGCCGGCTCGCTGGCAGCGCTGCTGGCCGAACTGATCGCGGCCGAGCAGCCGTCGCTGGTGCTGGCGCCGCAGGGCTGCGGCCGGCACGTCGATCATCTGCGCGCCATCGAGGCGGTGCTTGCCGGCCGCACGGCGGCGTCGCCGCCCCTCGGCTTCTATCGCGACACTCCCTACGTGATCCGCGATCCGGCCGCGCGTCCGGACCCGCGCGTCGAGGCGGTGGCGGCCCATCCGCTCGCGGTTCCGCTGGATGCGGCGGCACGCGCGCGCAAGCAGCAGGCCGTCGCCTGCTTTCGCACCCAGCTCGGGTTCCAGTTCGGCAGTGCCGCCCGGGCCGCGGACGCGATCGAGGCGCTGATGGCGCGCGAGGCGGAGGGCCTGGAGTGCGGCCATGCCGAGCGCCTGCTGCTGTCCGATCCCGCGATGCTGGCAAGGCTTGCGGCATGAGGCGCTGGCTGGTGACGGGCGGCGCCGGCTTCATCGGCTCGCACCTGACCGACGCGCTGCTGCTGCGCGGCGACCAGGTGCGCGTGCTCGACGACTTCTCCTCGGGCTTCCGGCGCAACCTGTCTCCGGCTGCCGAGCTCGTCCGCGGCAGCGTGACCGATGCGCCTCTCGTGCGCCGGGCGCTGGCCGATATCGACGGCGTGTTCCATCTGGCCGCCATCGCGTCGGTCGTGCGCTGCACCGACGACTGGGCTTATGCCCACGCCGTCAACCAGGCCGGCACCGTCACGGTGCTGGAGGCCGCGAAACGGGCCGGCGGCGTGCCGGTGGTGTTCGCGTCCTCGGCCGCCGTCTACGGCAATGCCGCACGCAACGCGGTGTCCGAGGACGATGCCGCCGATCCGCGTTCGGCCTATGGCTGCGACAAGCTGGGCAGCGAGCTGCATGCGCAGGTGGCGCGCCGCACCTTCGGCATCCCGACGCTGGGCCTGCGGTTCTTCAACGTGTACGGCCCCAGGCAGGATGGGTCCTCGCCCTATTCCGGCGTGATCTCGGTGTTCCGGCGCATGCTCGCCGGCGGCGAGACGCTGGTGCTGAACGGCGACGGGCGGCAGACGCGCGACTTCGTCTTCGTGTCCGATGTGGTGGCGGCGCTGCTGGAAGGCATGCGCAGGCTGCCCGACCTGCCGCGCGTGCTCAATGTCTGCACCGGACGCGCCACCAGCATCCACGAGCTGGCGCTGATGCTGTGCGAGCAGGCGGGCCTCGTCCCCTCGTTCCGGTTCGCGCCCTCGCGCGCCGGCGACATCGCCCGCTCCTGCGGCGACCCGGCGCTGCTGGCTGCCAGCCTCGGCCTGCGCTGCGGCGTCGGCATGCGTGACGGCCTGCGCCGCCTGGGTCTCGCCGACCCGTTCCCTATCTCCGGCGCCGCCCGCGGCGGCACCAGCCTCAACGAAGGACAGATGAGCGCGTGACGCAGGATCATGCCGACATCGCAGCGCTGTTCCGCGCCAGCATGCCCGCCGGCGCCGAGATTGCCAGCTTCCGGATCGACGGCCTCGACCGGCTGGGCATCCCGGTGGTGCAGGCGAACCTGATCTCGCCCGATCGTCCGACCATCATCGGCCACGGCTACGGCTTCACCGAGGCGGAAGCCGCCACCGGCGCGCTCGGCGAGCTGTGCGAGGAGGTGCATGTCGGCGCCTGGGTGAAGCGCCAGACGCCGGTGGAAGCGAGCTATGCCGATCTGGTGGCCAGGCTGGGCGAGGCCGGCGTCGCCGATCCGCTGACGCTGTGCTTGCCCGCCGGTTCCGACTACGACCCGGACACGGTGCGCGCCTGGCTGCCGGCCCGGCGCTACCCGACCGGCGAGACCGTGCTGGTGCCGCTGGAATGGGTGGCAATCGCGCAGTACCAGATGGCCGGTCGGCCCAGCCTGATCACGCCGATCACCAACGGCCTCGGCGCCGGCCTCGACCTGGACCACGCCATCGCGCACGGCGTCATGGAGCTGCTGCAGCGCGACGGCAACGTGCTGACCTACCGCGCCTTCGACGCGGGGCAGGTGGTGACGATCCCGGATACGCTCGATGCGGACTGCGACGCCCTGCGCCGGCTGCTGCGCGAGGCCGGCATCGACGTCACCGTCAAGCTGGCCAGCACCGAGTTCGGAATCGCCAACCTGTACGTGGTTGGCGACGATCATGGCGCGGTGGCGCTGCCGATCCAGATCACCGCCTGCGGCGAGGCGGCACATCCCAACCGGGTGCGCGGCCTGCGCAAGGCGCTGCTGGAGTTCATCGGCTCGCGCTCGCGCAAGGCTGCCACGCACGGGCCGGTCGAACTGCTGCGCGACCTGCTGCCGCCGGCCTCCTTCGCCCGCCAGCTGGCGGTGGCCGAGGCCCGCGACGAGGAGCCGCGCGCGCTGGACACCATGGCCGACTGGATCGGTCAGGATGCGCCCGAGCTCCGCCGCCGGCTGCAGGACACGGTGTTCCTGAAGCGCTCGCAGGTGGCGTTCGACGACCTGTCCGACGTCGGCCAGGATCTGGGCGGCAGCCGGAGCCGGCTCGACTGGCTGACGCGCCGTCTCGGCGCCGAGGGGCTGGAGATCCTGTGGGTCGACTGTTCCCCGGTCGGCTCGCCGGTCCGGGCGGTCAAGGTGATCGTGCCGGGGCTGGAAAGCGAGACCATGAGCTATCACCGGCTGGGCTGGCGCGGCGTGGCGCGGCTGCGTGCGCGCGGCGATGCGCTCGTCGCCGACCGTCCGGCCGAAGGCTTCCGGCCGGTCAGGCTCCGCCCCGAGGATGCGGAGCGCGCCGGCGGCCCGGCCTTCCTCGACACCGCCTCGATCGATGCCCGGGTCGAGCTGGTCTATCCGCTGTATCGCGAAGCCAACCCGCTCTCGGCCCAGCTGGCCCTGCATCGCCGGGCTGCTGCCGCATCAGCCCGGACGGTGCCGCCCGGGTGAACCGCCCGGAGGTCATGCCGGCGGTCCCCGGCCGGTCGCGGCTCATCGTGCTGCTGGTGCCGACCCTGCTGCTTGCAGGTGCCGGCTTCTGCAGCGCGTTCCTGGCCTTCGGCGACGCATCGCCCTGGCTGGCGCCGGTTTATCTGGTGCTGCTGCTGGTGTCCTACAGCCGCACGGCGCTGACCACGATCGGCCCGCTGCTGGGACTGCTGCCCGCGCCGCGCGCCGACGCCGTGCCGCAGCCGCCGGACCCGGTGCCCGGCCGGACTCGCACGGCGATCCTGCTGCCGGTGTTCAACGAGCCGCCGGAGCCGATCGCGGCCGCCCTGCGGGTCATGGCCGAGGCGCTGGACGAGGCCGACGACGTCGCCTTCTTCGTGCTGAGCGACACCCAGGATCCCGCACTCGCCCTGGTCGAGGCGGACCTGTTTCCGGCCTCCGCGATCTCGCGGTCCGGCATCCGCATCACCTACCGCCGGCGCGTCCGCAACACCGGCCGCAAGGCCGGCAACATCGCCGCCTTCTGCAGCGATCACGGCGCCGACTACGACTTCGCGATCATCCTGGACGCCGACAGCCTGATGACGGCGGACGCGATCCGCGCCCTGATCGACACGCTGCGGCACGATCCCGGAGCCGCGCTGATCCAGTCGGTCTCCTATCCGATCGGCGGCACCACCCTGTTCGCCCGGCTGCAGCAGTTCGCGGCGCGGCTGAACACGCCGCTTTCCGTCGCCGGCCAGCATCTCTGGCAGCACCGGCGCGGCACCTACTGGGGCCACAACGCCATCGTGCGGCTGCGGCCCTTCATCGCGCACGCCTCGCTGCCGATCCTGCCGGGCCGCCCGCCGCTTGGCGGCGAGATCCTGTGCCACGACACCATCGAGGCGGCCCTGCTGCTGCGCGCAGGCTGGGACGTCCGGCTGGCGCCCGAGATCGCCGGCTCCTACGAGACCACGCCCAGCAACCTGGTCGACCATCTCGCGCGCGAGCGCCGCTGGTGCCAGGGCAACCTGCAGCATCTGCGGCTGGTGGGCAGCGCCGGGTTCCGGCTGGAAAGCCGCCTGCATATCGCCATGGGCATCCTGTATTACCTGGCGGCGCCGATCGGGCTGCTGGTGAGCCTGCTGCTGCTCGCGGGCGGGCTGCTGTCGCGGGGCGCCGGCGCCGCCGGACCCTCCAGGCTCGTGATCGACCTGTGCCTGTGGCTGACCCTGTTCATGCTGTTCGCGCCGCGCCTGGCCAGCCTGGCACGCGCGATCCTGCTGCCGGGCGTTGCCCGCCTGGGCTTCGGCGGGCGGTCGCGGCTGATCCTGAGCGTGCTCGTCGAGCAGGTCGCGGGCGTGCTGTTCGCGCCGATCATGGCGCTGTCGGTGACCGGCTTCGTGATCGATACCTGCCGCGGCAAGGTGGTGCGCTGGAACACCCAGGCGCGCGGGGACCGGCCGGTCGGCTGGTCGGAAGCGTGCAGACGGTTCGGCGTCCACACGGTCCTGGGCGTCGCGATGGCGCTCGGCATCGGCCTGGTCCGTCCATCGCTGCTGGCATGGGCGATGCCGTTCCTGGCCGGGCTGATCCTGTCGATCCCGCTCGCCTGCTGGTCGGGCAGCGTGCGGCTCGGCACCCTGGCCCGGCGGCTCGGGCTGTTCCTGACCATCGACGAGCTGGCGCCGGTGCCCGAGCAGCTCGCCTTGTCGTTGCCGGCGCCGGCAGTGGGGGTGCGCATCCGGACGCGGCGGGCGCGGGGGCGGCAGGATGGGATGACCACGGCAAACGGTGATTAGGTCAAGGCCAGGGCGCTGCCCTGGACCCGCTCAAGGCGGCGCCTTGAGAATCCGGGGTTAGGCTCGCACGTCGTTGGGGGCGAGGGCGGGTTCCTGCGCGTCGACGATGGCGTCGATCAGCACCGGGCCGGGCGTGGACAGGGCGGCGCTGATCGCGGGGCGGATCTCGGCGGGAGTGGCGCAGCGCAGGCCGGTGGCGCCGACAGCCCGCGCATAGGCGGCGAAATCGATGTGGCCCAGCGCGCAGCCATAATCCGGATGGCCCATGTCGGCCTGCTCGAACATCACTTCGGCGAGCGAGTCGTTGTTCAGCACCAGGATCTTCAGGTCCAGCCGGTGCAGCACGGCGGTCGACAGCTCGGCCATCAGCATCGCCAAGCCGCCATCGCCGACCACCGCGATCGACATCCGGTCGGGATGGGCGAAGGCGCCGGCGATCGCCAGCGGCAGGCCGGACGCCATCGACACCAGCGTGCCGCAGCCGGTCCAGCCCTGGCCCGCGCGCAGGCTGATGTGTCGGGCGGCGAACTGGGTATTGCAGCCGCAATCGAGGCTGAACAGCGCGCGGTCCGGCGCCAGGTCGCTCAGCGCCCGCACCACCGTCTGCGGCCGCAGGCGCGACCGCTTCTGCGTGCCCTCGACCCGGTGCAGCAGCGCGTTCCAGTCCCGCATCCCCGCCTGCGCGTCGGCCAGGAAGCGCCGGTCCTGCTGGCGCTTCAGCAGCGGCTGCAGCTGAGCCAGCGTCGCCTTCATGTCGCCCACCAGCCCGATCTCGACCGGCATGCGCAGGCCGATGCGGTCGCCGAGCCGGTCGACCTGCACGCTGCGCGCCTGGCCGGGCTGCGGGTAGTAGTCGGTCCAGGGCATGGTCGAGCCCAGGATCAGCACCGTGTCGCAGCGCTGCATCGCCTGCTGCGACGGACGCGTGCCGAGATGGCCGATGCCGCCGGTGGTCAGCGGATGGTCGTCGGGCAGCAGCGCCTTGCCCAGGAACGCCTTGGCCACCGGGGCGGCCAGCGTATCGGCCACAGCCAGCAGCTCCGGCTGCGCCGACAAACAGCCCTGGCCGGCCAGGATCGCCACCCGCTGGCCTGCATTCAGCAGCGCGGCCGCCGCCGCGAGCTGAACCGGCGCAGGCGCGCTGTCCGGCCTGGTCCAGGCGGAAGCGAGCGTGCTGCGCCTGACCGGCACCGACGGCTTGTCCTCGCTGAGCCTGAGCGTCTGCACGTCCTTGGCGATGGTCAGATGCGCGACCCCGCGATCGCCCAGCGCCGCCCGGCAGGCACGGTCGACCACGTGCAGCGCATGCGCTGGTCCGGTGACCGTCTCGTTGAACAGCGCGACCTCCTGCATCAGCCGCACGGTGTCGACGCTCTGGGGATAGCGCATGCCGGCCATGTCGTGGAACGTCGAGCCGGTGATTGCCACCACCGGCGCCCCGTCCAGCCTGGCGTCGAACAGGCCGTTCAGCAGGTGGATGGCGCCGGGCCCGGTGGTGGCGACGCACAGGCCGAGGCGGTCGCCATGCTTGGCCATGCCCGAGGCCATGAAGGCGGCGGCCTCCTCGTGCCGCACGCCGACGAACGCGATCTGCCCGCGCCGCTGGCGCAGCGCCTCGATCACCGGGTTGATGCCGTCGCCCACGATGCCGAACGCGTGGGTGACGCCCCAGGCGATGAGGATGTCGACGACGATCGCGGCGGTGTCCGGGTCGGGTGCCGCATGCGCCGGCGGCGGCCGTCCGTCGTCCGGCACCGCCGCCGCCAGCCCCGGCGATGCCGCGGCGGCGGCGGCCACGCCGGTCAGGCCCGCCAGCCGGAAGAGCTTCCTGCGGTCAAGGCCGCGCGGGTGCTGATCGTCGGTCATGCGGGCGGCGGCCTGCGGCTGATGGTCAGGCCGGCCGCCATGGGATCAGGGGCGCGTCGTGGCGCACATAAAGCGGATGCTTCGGCGAGCCGTCGGCATTGACGGCAAAGCATAGCGGCTGCACCCCGATCGTCGCCAGCAGGGCTGCCACCTGCCTGCCGCGTCCGGCGAGCGGCTTCGGCGGCTTGCCCCAGCCCACCACCACGCGAACCGCGGTCGCCGAGAACCGCAGGATGGCGGCGTCGTTGCCGGCACCCACCGCATCGCCGATCGACAGCAGCCCCGCCTGGTCGGTCGAGCGGTAGCCGAAGGCGTTCAGCATCACGAACGCGCCGAACCCCCACAACCGCGCCCGCTTGATGCAGCCGGCCACCGTGGGATCGTTCACTGCGAGGTCGGCGGTCGACGGGTTCATGCCGATCATCGCCACGTGCCCGCCGCTGCCGATCGGCTGCCCGTCCCAGCGCCGCTCCAGCCACCAGCGATAGCGCCGGCAGTCCGAGAACTCCGCCGCCGACACGGTATCGGGATCGACCGCGAGCCTGATCCTGCCGCCGGGATCGTGGTCGGGCACGCAGGCCGGCGGGTCGGCGGCGGCGTCTCCCGGTCCCGCCGCGGGCCAGGTGCCGGAGAGGCGGCCGGCCTCGTTCCTAGCGTCCGCCGACATCGACCTCGGCGGCGTTCAGGCCGTAATCATTGGGGATGTTGCTGCCGACGAGCAGCATGTCCCGCCAGTTGTGGTTCTTGATCAGCCCGTCCAGCCTCGGATTGTACTGGTAAGGAATGTCGTAAGTGCGGGCGTATTGCTGCAGCTCGAAGTCCCCGGTGAGGTCCGGGTCCGGCGTGTGGCAGATCTGGACCGCGCGATAGAACTCGACATGGAAGTCGCGCACCTGCTCGCCCAGGCACGCGGTGTCTCCGGGCTGCTTCGGATGGAAGGTGACGCCGCATCCGCCCAGGATCGCGAGCAGGGCCACCAGCGCCGGGCCTTGAAGTCTGGTCATGATTGTCATCTGAGCTGCCACGCTTCGATCCTGCGCCGGCTGCCTGCCCGATGACAACGAACGAACGCGCGACCGGGCATTATCCCGCCATCTCCGCGGCCCGCGCCAGATCGACCGACAGCACCCGGCTGACACCGCGCTCCTGCATGGTCACGCCGTAGAGCCGGTCCATGTGCGTCATGGTGAGCTGGTGGTGCGTCACCACCAGGAAGCGCGTCCCGGTTTCCCGCACCATGTCCTCCAGCAGCGCGCAGAACCGTTCCACGTTGGCGTCGTCGAGCGGCGCGTCCACCTCGTCGAGCACGCAGACGGGTGCGGGGTTGCAGCGGAACACCGCGAAGATCAGCGACAGCGCGCACAGCGCCTGCTCGCCGCCCGACAGCAGCGACAGCGTCGCGAGCTTCTTGCCCGGCGGCTGCGCATAGATCTCCAGGCCGGCACTCAGCGGATCGTCGCTGCCGACCAGGCCGAGATGCGCCCGCCCGCCGCCGAACATGCGCCCGAACAGCGACTGGAAATGCCGGTCGATGCTTTCCAGCACCGTCAGCAGCCGCTCGCGTCCCTCGCGGTTCAGGTGGCCGATCTGGCCGCGCAGCCGGGCGATCGCGCCCTCGATCTCCCCATGCTCGCGCGCGATCGTCGCGCCCTGTTCCGCCACCTGGTCCAGCTCCAGCTCGGCGCGCAGATTGACCGGCCCGATCTCGTCGCGCTCGCGGCCCAGCCGGGCGATGCGACGGCGCAGGGCCGCCTCGGCCGCATCCGACAGGTCGTCCGGCACGGCGGCCGGCGGCGCGGACATCTCCGCCAGCAGCTGCGCCAGCATCGCCTGCGCCTGCTCCTCCCGCGCTTCCGCCCGCAGCGCCGCCACCCGCCCAGCG
>CAXTZG010000058.1:0-22767 GCA_964248625.1 uncultured Acetobacteraceae bacterium
CGGCGCTGTCATCCACCGCGACGCCCCAGCGCGACAGCTCCACCGCGACGCGGCCGGCGAGCGCGCGATCGGGCGTCACCAGCGCGGCGCGCCGACCCGGCACCTGCAGCGCGTCGCGCAGCACGAGCGCGATCGCGGCGGCCTCCTCCTGCTGGTCGGCACTCGCCAGGCGGCTGATGCCGGACGTCCCGACCGGGTCGCTGCGATCGAGCCAGTCGCCCAGCGCCTGTTCCGGCAGCAGGGCGCGCGACAGGGTGCGCACCCGCGCCGCAGGCGCCACCGCGGCGATGCCGGCGGGAGGCTGCCAGCACCGCACGTCGTCGCGGCGCGCGTCGAGCTGGGCGAGCAGGTGCGACAGGCCGGCCTGCGGATGGCTCGCCGGCAGCGTTTCCCAGTTCTGGTCGTCGAGCACCCCGGACGGTCCGGCATCGAGATCCGGCAGCACCACCTGGCCCTGATCCAGCCGGGACACTGCGCGCAGCAGGGCGGCGACCGCCGGCACCGCGGCGGTGAAGCCGGCCGCCCACACGGGATGCGGCGGCGGCGCGTCGGTCCAGCTCTGCGCCTGCGCCCGCAGCAGCGCCATCTGCCGCGCGACCGGGTTCGACAAGCCAGACTCCGCGAGCCACGCCGGCCAGGCCTGGGTGACGATGCGCAGGAAGTCGAGCGTGACCTGCCAGTGCTCGGCGAAGCCCTCCGCCGCGTCGGGCAGCACGGATGCCAGGTCACACTCCGCGCGCTCGGCCTCGTCCATCAGGTCGGCGAGCGCCTGCGCCAGCGGCCAGGCCTGGTCCAGCGTGGGCGCGGTGCCGAAGCGGGGCCCGGCGGCCAGCACCATGCGGCTGAGCAGCGCCAGCCGCTGCATCGGATCGACCGCGGGCGGCGCCTCCAGCCAGCCGGCCAGCGCCAGCGGCGCCTCGTCGAGGGCGCCCAGCGCGGTGATCCGCGGCAGCAGCAGCACCCGGCCGCCGGAGGCGCGCAGAAACGCTTCCTGCAGCGCGCGCGCCGCGCGCCGGGTGGGCAGCAGGATCAGGCCGCGGGCGGCAGTGGTCGGATCGTCCGAAGCGAAAGCCTCGAGCCAGCGATGCGCCAGCACGTCGAGGAACGGGAGGTGCTGCGGGATGTAGCCGAGATTGAGGGGCATCTGGACTGTCAGGCTAGCACGCGCCGTGGGCCAGGTCTGCAATGTCCGCCTGCGTGATCATCCAGACGCTCGTCGTCATCGCCCATGAGCGTCGGCAGGCCGGACGCGCGCCACGGGATCAACGGGCCGAGCGCTGCCGGTAATGGTAGGGATAGGCGTCGCGGAAGCCGAGATCGGCATAGAGCCGGCGAGCAGCCAGGTTCTGCGCGCCGACCTGCAGATAGGCCTCTCCTGCGCCGGCCTGGCCTCCCCAAGCGAGCAGCGCCCGGGTGATCATCCGACCGTGGCCGCGCCCGCGGTGCCGGGGCGCCACCACGACGTCGAAGATGCCGACCATGCCTCGTTCGTGCACGCCAAGCCCGAATGCCACGGGCCTGCCGTTCTCCATGACGGCGGCGAACGCGGAGGTCAGGGCGATCGACGAGACCATGACGTGATGCAGGTCTCGATCCCGCTCATCCAGGCCCGACGCCTCGGCAAAGCCGTTGGACCAGGCGGGATCGGGAGCGGTGCCGATCCGCACCGCCTCCGGAGTGGTCGTGGTGTCGATGATCGCGGTCATCACCAGACTTGGATCGATCAGGCGGTAGCCGGCCGCCTGCAGCGCGGCATCGACGTCGACAGGACTGAGCGGCGACAACCGGAAGATCGTTGGCCGGGCATGCCGATCGAACAGCGCCTCGGCGGCACACCGGACCGCCTCGAAAGGCAGGTCCGGCGCCAGGGCGCTCACCGAGTTGGCCCGCTTGCTGTAGCCGTCCGACAGGCGCAGCAGCCAGCCGCCGATCATGAACGTCCGGCGTGCCGGCCACGCGTTGAACGCGCGCTCCTCGAGGCCGCGGATGCGCGAGGCTGTCAGCATCTGCCGAGACTGCGGCTCGGAATTGTCATTCCGCCAGCATGACCAGCACCGTTCCGATCAGCAGGATGGCCATCGTCACGTTGAAGGCGCGGAGGCGGGCGGGATGGTTCAGCAGCCGCTTGCCGCTGGCGCCGATCAGCCCCCAGCCGCCGACGCACGGCACGCTCACCAGCGTGAACACCAGCCCGATCAGCGGACCGTAGACGAGGGCGTTGCCGCCGGGCGGCAGGAAGGTGGCCGTCGCCGCGATCGCCATGATCCAGGCCTTGGGATTGACCCACTGCAGCGCACAGGCGCGCAGGAAGCTCAAGGGCGGGGCGGCGCGAAGCTCGCCCGCGACCGGGGCGGTGGCGATCTTCCAGGCGAGCCACGCCATCCACACCGCGCCGGCCACCTGCACCACCCGCTGCAGCATCGGACGCTGCACCAGCGGCAGGCCGAGCCCGCAGGCGATCAGCGCCACCATGAGCCCGAAGCCGATCGCGACGCCAGCCAGCTGCGGCAGCGTGCGTCGCATGCCGTGCGCGGCGGCCGCGGTGAGCATCATGATGTTGTTCGGCCCGGGCGTGGCCGAGGCGCTGAAAGCGAAGGTCAGCAGCGGCACGAGCGGGAAGCTGGGATCTGCGGCGGGTCCTGGCATGATCGAGTCCTGTTCGGAGCCGGGAGCCAGAGCCTTGAGCAAAGAAAAAGCCCCGGCCGGTCCGGCGGGGCTTTAGGAGGCGGTCGGGGCTTGAAGCCTCTAGCGCAAGTACTCCCGTGGCCCGCCCAGGGCGCAAATCCAGACGATCCAGGCGGTCACGGCGAGCATTCGGTCAAG
The DNA here is from genome assembly GCA_964248625.1 of uncultured Acetobacteraceae bacterium. Classification (GTDB taxonomy): domain Bacteria; phylum Pseudomonadota; class Alphaproteobacteria; order Acetobacterales; family Acetobacteraceae; genus Lichenicola. The sequence continues at coordinate 2,824 of CAXTZG010000058.1, forward strand.
GCTAGGCGGAACGGGCGGACGAGACAAGCGCATTCCTGACGCGGTGATGCGTTGGGCCCGCGTCAGACGTTGCTGACGCCGCCGAGATCGTCATTCTCGCGGTTCCGCTCGCCCGACATCGCGACATCGCACAACCACGGCCTGAGAAGGTAAGATCCTGATCGACGAGACGAACGCCATCGGCACCCCCTGGAAGGACTGGGCGGCCTGCCATCCTCCGCGGCGATCATCGATGCCTTCGCTGGCGCGCGAGACTGGCGACGGTCTTTAACCACCTGCCGGTGCAGATCTACGGTGAAGCGGTTGCCGAATTGCCGCCGGAAGAACCACATCAACGTGACGGTTGTGACTGCCACCAGCCCCAACCACGCACCGGCGCGCATTATACCTGGAGTCCTGTTACAGATTGTAACAACGAGGGACATGGCCGCCTTCCGTCAACCCAGGCGCACGAACTGATTTTTAGTCCGGTGCACCGTGACTCCAAGGTGCCTGGCCGATCTCGGACAGAACATAGCCGACGTCACCAAAAGCGGCGTCTGCCGCTCGTGACCTGCCCCGTAGACGTAGGCCACCAGATGCGAGAGTTCCGGAGACACCACGAAGTGCAACGAAATGGGGGCCAAGCATCACAGGCCGGAGATCGAAAAGGTCCGGCGATCAGGATGACGGGGGCGACCTACTATTGGTGCAGTGCCCAGTATGGCAACCTGAAGCTGGACCAGGCGAAGCTGCTGGAGCGGGAGAGTGGCCGCCTGCGTAGTGGCTGATCTGACACTCGAGAAGCTGGCGCAGAAGGAGACACGTCGGAATTTCTGAGCGCTACCTTTCGCCGAGCCTGCATCCGGCAAGTAACGGCTTGGCTGAACGCGTTAGAGCGTTTTGTTTGTAGCCTACCGGTATGACAACTTGCGTGTCCGCTTCTTCAAATCACGTTCCGAAGCTGACCCTCGGCGTTCGGCCACAGTCAGACAACGCGTATGTCGGGACCTACGGGCAGCGCCCGTCAGGGTGGATCCAGCGCAGCGGCGGATGGCGCTCGCGCAACGGGGCGGGGCAGCGCAGGTAGGACCGGTTCGCCATGATCGCCGAGGCCGCCAGCTCGGTGAGCGGCACCGTGATCACCGTCAGCAGCACGCCTGCCATTGCCGCAAGGCAGAGCGTCAGCCCGCGCGACTGGCGGGGTTCCGGCCTGCGCTGCCGATTGCGCATCCGGCCGCCGCCGGTATCAGGCGCGGGCAGCAGCGTCATCGCAGCCAGGGCGAAACACAGCAGCGCCAGCGGCATGCCGATCGCGTCGCGCGGCGACAGTGCGACCAGCGGCGCGTGGCTCATGGACGCAAGCAGGCTGGACAAGGCAAGCCAGAGCGCCAGCACGCCAAGGGTGGAAAAGCAAAGGAAAGCGGGCAGCACTCTGACGCGCTCCCGCAGCGTCGGTCGGACGGGCATTACCATGGATAGTACAGCTCGCCACGAACCCAGTCCGCCTGCCCAGCGAGCTTCTGCGCGACGAGGCTCGCGTCCTGCTGCAGGTCGGTCACCAAGCGGCCGTTGGCGAGCTGATGAAAGCGCACGTTCGCCTCGGCACCAAGATCCTGCCAGACCTGCGCAAGCTTCGCCAAGCCCTGGTCGTAGAGTTCGCTCAGCTTGTCGGTGATGCGGAAATGCTCGTCCAGCCGATAGAGCGCGTAACCTGCGACAACGCCCACCGCGAACGCCACCAGAAACGGCTCACAAGCGAGACTGCCGATTGCAGCCAGCCCCACGGACGACGTGCCCGAGATCAGTGATCCGGCCGCAGCGCCGATGGCGGACGCCAGCACGACAGAGGGATGTCGACGGTCAGGCTGCCGAGCAGTTGGCCAAGAGTGGAATCACCGCGTAGCAGATAATCAGCCACATCGACCGCGACCACCAAACAGATGCCGAACCGCGCCGACTCCTTGCCGGCTGCCCGGATCCCGGGCTTTCCGATCTGCAGCTCCACGATCTTCGGGTTGTCGAGCCGATCGCGCGTGCCCGTGATGAACTTGCGCCCGGCCGGTCAGCCCTTGAAGGTGACCAGGTCGTTCCCTGCCGCACTCTTGCTGAAATAGACTTCGGCGCCCTTCCACGACGCAAAGTCCTTGGCAAGCTTGCAGAAGATCTTACCGCTGCCGAAACTGTCCTTCAACGGCCCGGTCCAGAGTTTGCCTTGGGTTTCTTGATTGCGGAGCATGGTGTCGGCTTCGGTGGGAGTGAGCTCATGACGGGCGACCTTCTCCTCCAGCCAGATGCGGACCATGTTCTTCTGGTCCACGATCATCACCCGCTGGGATGGCGTTGCCGGCGGTGTTGGGGAGAGGGCACGGGCAAAAGCTGTCGCCCCGGGCATGATCGGGTTCCATTGCGTGGCTGTACAGAAGCCACACGATCACGTTCAATCGCCGGCGGTATGTAACAGCAACACCCAGACGTCGTTACAGTTTCGTCGACAGCACTGCGCGACGATTGTCATTGCGTTATAAGTATGGCTTCGGTCGCGTTGCAGGGATGCCGCGTCTTTCTCATGTCGTGGTCGGTCCGAACAGCGGGTCGCGCAGGGCGCGCTCGGTGTCGGCGATGTCGGACGGCTGGCGCAGATGGAACCAGGGTCCGTCATGCACGATCGCGCGGATGCGGCCGCCGGCGATGGCCTCGTCCCACAGCATGTCCATGCTGAAGGCGCCATGATGGATGCCCCCGAACAGGCGCGGCGACACCACCTGCAGGCCGGCGAAGACGTAGGGCACGATCTCGGTCTCGACGCGGCGGCGCAGGCGGCCGGCGTCGTCGATGGCGAAGTCGCCGCAACCGACATCGCCCACCACCGTCGCGGTGCGCGCCACCATCAGCAGCACGTCGGTGGCGGCGTCGTCGAAGCCGTCGGCCAGGCGCCGCAGCGCCGGGACCGGTCCGTCGAGCCAGAAGCTGTCGCCGTTCACCACCACGAACGGCGCGTCGTCCGGCAGTGCGCCCGAGCGCAGGGCCTGCAGCACCGCACCGCCGGTATCGAGCAGCTCCGGCTCGGGCTGCAGGACGATGCGCGGATGCTTCGGGTCCTTGGCCGAGCGCGCCCGCACCCGGTCCGCCACCTGGGCGGCGTGCCAGTGCGCGTTCACCACCACGGTCGCGATCCCCGCCTCGCTCAGCCGGTCGAGCGCATGATCGAGCAGCGACTGGCCGCCCACCTGCAGCAGCGGCTTCGGCCGGTGGTCGGTCAGCGGCTGCATCCGCATGCCGCGGCCGGCGGCGAGCACCATGCCGGTGCGCACGGCATCGCTCATGCGGGCACGGGTCCGGCCGGCAGCCGGTCCGCCCAGCCCCGGAGCACGAGCTGGCGCGCCGCGTCCTCGCCCGGCGTGCCCGACGGCAGCAGCCGCAGCGTCAGGCGCAGCGCGTCGGCGGGTGCGAGCGTGCCCAGGCGATCCGGCCATTCCACCAACACCACCCCGTCGCGCGCCTCGTCCCAGCCCAGCTCCTCGATCGCGGACGGGGCCCGGCAGTTGTCGCAGGGCTCCAGGCGCCACAGGTCGAAATGGGCGATGGGCAGCGGGTCGCCGTGGGCGGTGGTTCCGTTATAGGTCTGCACCAGCGTGTAGCTCGGGCTCGGCACCTCCATCCGGGCATCCTGGCAGGCCTCGCGCAGCAGCGCGCGAGCCAGCGCCGTCTTGCCCGCGCCGAGCGGGCCGTCGAGCAGCACCGCGTCGCCGGGCCGCAGCAGACGCGCGACCAGTTGCCCCAGGGCCTCGGTGGCGGCCAGGTCCGGCAGGATGCGCGTTGATCTCGGGTCCATCGGCGCCATCTTGCCGTAGCTCCCCGGTTCTTCACAATGCGCCGCTTCCGGCCCGGTTGGCAGATGGAGACGAGACCAGGATGGCGATGGACAGCGAGCCTTTCCTGCCAGGCGCCGCCGGGAACGCGGCGGCCGAACTCACGGTCGATGTCGCGATCGTCGGCGCAGGGCCAGCCGGGCTGTTCGCCGCCTTCGAGTGCGGCATGCTGCGGCTCGGCTGCGTGCTGATCGACGCGCTGCCGGAGGTCGGCGGCCAGTGCAGCGCGCTGTATCCGGAGAAGCCGATCTACGACATCCCGGCGCATCCCGCGATCGCGGCCGGCGCGCTGGTGGCGTCGCTGGAACGCCAGATCGAGGGCTTCGCGGTGCCGCGCCTGCTGGGCCGGCGGGTGGAGGCGCTGTCCGGCCGCCGCGGCGACTTCCGGCTGCGCACCGACCGGGGCGACATCGTGCGGGCGCGCGCGGTGATCATCGCCGCCGGCGCCGGGGCGTTCGGACCGAACCGGCCGCCGCTTGCCGGCATCGAGGCGTTCGAGGCCACGGGCGGGGTGCAGTATCTCGTGCGCAGCCGGGAAGCGTTCCGCGGCCGGTCGGTGGTGATCGCCGGCGGCGGCGACAGCGCGGTGGACTGGGCGCTGTCGCTGCGCGACGTCGCCGCCCGGGTCTGGCTGGTGCATCGCCGCGACCGCTTCCGCGCGGCTCCCGCCAGCTTGGCGCAGCTCGATGCCGCCGCCGCCCGCGGCGAGATCGAGATGGTGGTGCCGTATCAGCTGCACGGGCTTGCCGGCGAAAACGGGGTGCTGTCGAGCGTCTCGGTGGCGACGCTGGACGGCGAGGTGCGGACGCTGCCCGCCGACCGGCTGCTCGCCTTTTTCGGGCTGTCGACCGATCTCGGCCCCATCGCCGGCTGGGGTCTGCAGACCGGGCTGCACACGCTGATCCCGGTCACCCCGTCGACGCTGGAAACCAGCCTGGCAGGGGTGTTCGCGATCGGCGACGTCGCCACCTATCCGGGCAAGCTCAAGCTGATTCTGCAGGGCTTCAGCGAGGCGGCCATGGCGGCGCATGCGATCCATCCGATCGTGCATCCCGACCAGGCGCTGCATTTCGAGTATTCGACCTCCAAGGGCGTGCCGGCCGCATGAGCGATGCCGGACCGGGAGCCACGGACGCCGGCTGGGCCGGCGGCTGGCTGACCATCGACCTCGGCGGGATCGTGACGAACTGGCGCGCGCTGCGCGAGCGCGCGGCGCCGGCCGAGTGCGCCGCCGTGGTCAAGGCGGACGCCTACGGGCTCGGCATCGACCGGGTGGCGCCGGCGCTGTCCGATGCCGGCTGCCGCAGCTTCTTCGTGGCCCATCTGGCCGAGGCGGTGCGGCTACGGCCCCTGCTGCCGGTCGGCCGCGACATCTACGTGCTGAACGGCATCCCGCCGGGCACCGCGGCGGAGTTCGCGGCGCGCGGGCTGCTGCCGGTGCTCAACAGCCTGGAGCAGGTCGCATCCTGGCAGGCGCTGGCGGCGCTGCAGGGCCGGTCGCTGCCGGCGGCGCTGCAGATCGACACCGGCATGTCCCGCTTCGGGCTGGCGCCGGAAGAGGTGGCGGGGCTCGCCGCGCGCGCCGACGCCTTCCGGGGCATCGAGACGCGGCTGGTGATGAGCCATCTCGGCTGTGCCGACGAGCCCACGCATCCGGCCAACGCGGCCCAGCTCCGGAGCTTCACCGAGCTGCGCCCGCTGCTGCCCGACGCCCCCTGCAGCCTCGCCGCCTCGTCGGGGATCTTCCTCGGGCCAGACTTCCATTTCGACATGGTGCGGCCGGGTGCCGCGCTCTACGGCGTGCCGCCGACGGCCGCGCGCCCGAACCCGATGCGGCCGGTGGTCCGCCTGCAGGGCCGCGTGGCGCAGATCCGGACGATCCCGGCGGGCGCGGTGGTGGGCTACGGCGCCCGCTTCACCGCCGCGCGCCGCAGCCGCATCGCCACCGTGGCGGTGGGCTACGCGGACGGGTTCCTGCGCGCCGGCGGCGAGGCGGGCCGGGTCAGCCTGCCGGACGGCGGGCCGCTGCTGCCGATCGTCGGCCGCATCTCGATGGACTGCCTCGCGGTCGATGCGACCAGGCTTGCCGAGCAGGCGCTGCCCGAGGGCGCGCCGGTCGACCTGATCGGCCCGCACCGCCCGCTCGAGGACGCCGCCGCCGCCGCCGGCACCATCGGCTACGAGCTGCTGACGTCGCTGGGCGGCCGCTACCACCGGACCTATCATGGCGCCGCGTTCCCGGACGGGGCGCAAGGAGACCCATCGTGATCGAGCTGCACACCTGGAAGACCCCGAACGGACGCAAGATCTCGATCATGCTCGAGGAGGTCGGGCTGCCGTACCAGGTGCATCCGGTCGACTTCGCGCAGAAGGCGCAGTTCGCCCCCGCCTTCCTGGCGATCTCGCCCAACAACAAGATCCCGGCGATCCTCGACACCGACGGGGTCGGCGGTCCGATCTCGGTGTTCGAGAGCGGCGCCATCCTGTGCTACCTCGCCGAGAAGACCGGCCGCCTGCTGGCGCCGTCGGGCGCTGTGCGGTTCGAGACGCTGGAGTGGCTGCACTGGCAGATCGGCGGCCTGGGGCCGATGCTGGGCCAGTTCGGCTTTTTCGCGGTGATGTCCAAGGAGAAGGTGCCGCCGGCGATCGAGCGCTTCTCGACCGAGGCGGCGCGTCTGCTCGGCGTGCTGGAGCGGCGGCTGGCCAGCTCGGCCTTCCTCGGCGGTCCCGAGTACTCGATCGCCGACATCGCGGCGTTTCCCTGGATGGCGGCGGCGACCTCGATGATGAAGGAGGCGCTGGGCGACAGCCTGGCAGACAAGCCCGCGACCTTCGACTGGCTGGCACGCGTGGGCGAGCGGCCGGCGGTCAAGGCCGGCATGCTGGTTCCGGCCTGACGGTCGCAATCGGGCGCCGCCAAGGCCACATGCAACCGGAAGCGCGCCGCGGGCGGGATCGTCGATGGGAAGCAGCAGATGAAGGTGGCGGTCCTCGGCGGCGGCGTGATCGGCGTGACGTCGGCCTGGTATCTGGCGCGGCTCGGCCACGAGGTCGAGCTGATCGACCGCCAGCCCGGCGTCGCCATGGAAACCAGCTTCGCCAATGCGGGCCAGGTGTCGCCCGGCTATTCGACGCCGTGGGCCGCCCCCGGCCTGCCGCGCAAGGCGGTCGGCTGGATGATCAGGAAGCACAGCCCGCTGCTGATCCGGGCGCGCGTCGACACCGCCATGTTCCGCTGGATGAGCCAGCTGCTCGCCAACTGCACCGAGGAAGCGTACGACCGCAACAAGAGCCGGATGCTGCGGCTTGCCGAATACAGCCGCGACTGCCTCGACGACCTGCGCCACGAGACCGGCCTGACCTATGACGACCGCCAGGGCGGGCTGATCCAGCTGTTCCGCACGCAAGGCCAGCTCGACCATGCCGCCGACGACATGCGCATCCTGGCCAGCGGCGGGGTCGCGCACGAGCTGCTCGACCGCGCCGGCGTGGTGCGGCACGAGCCGGGACTGGCGCATTCGGCGCACCTGCTGAAGGGCGGCCTGCGCCTGCCCGGCGACCAGTCCGGCGACGCGCAGCTGTTCACCCGCAGGCTTGCGGAGAAGGCCGAGCAGGCCGGGGTGCGGTTCCGGTTCGGCGTCGGCATCGAGCGGCTGCTGCACGGTCCGGACCGCATCGACGGCGTGCAGACCAGCCAGGGGACCGTCACCGCCGATGCCTACCTCGCCGCCACCGGCGTGCACACCGCCCGGCTGCTGCGGCCGCTCGGGCTCCGGCTGCCGGTGTATCCGGTCAAGGGCTATTCGCTCACCATCCCGCTGACCGATCCCGCGCGCGCGCCGGTCTCGACCGTCAATGACGAGACCTACAAGGTGGCGATGACCCGGCTCGGCGACCGCATCCGCGTCGGCGGCACCGCCGAGCTCGCCGGCTACGACCTGCGGCTGCGGCCGGAGCGGCGCGAAACGCTGGCGCTGAGCTTCGGCGAGCTGTTCGGCGGCGGCGATCTCGACCGCGCCACCTACTGGACCGGCCTCAGGCCCAACACGCCCGACGGCACGCCGATCGTGGGCAGTGCCGGCCGCTATCGCAACCTGTGGCTCAACACCGGCCACGGCACGCTGGGCTGGACCATGGCCTGCGGCTCGGGCCGGCTGGTCGCCGACCTGATCTCCGAGCGGCGCCCCAACATCGAGCACGCCGATCTGGCGCTGTCGCGCTACGCCGCCTGAAGATCAGGCCGGGTTCCGCCCGGCCGTGCCGCGTTCCTCCACGAGCCGGGGCTCAGGTCGCGCCGCCGCTCCGGCCGATGCCAGCGCGGGCGCCCGTCTGGCGTGCTCGGCAGCCAGCTCCCGGACCTGGGCGAACACCAGACGCTCGTCGAGCCGGTAGTTGCTGCGGCTGTGCTCGCTCTCGGTGGCGTCCGGGCCGGCGACATCCTCGGCCGCCTCGGCGTCATTGAGGACCAAGGGCGTCGGAGCCTCCATCGCACCCGGATGGTGGTAGATCGACACGTCGTTTCGGTGCTCGAGGTTCCAGCGGCCGATCGTGGTCAGGCCGGGCGTGTTGCAGAGCCACCGGTACTTGGCCAGCGCAGCGCCCCAGGGTGCGACAAAGAGATCCGCCTCGCTGCACCAGATCACGCTTTCCTGGATCGGCCGCGCGATGTTGTCGATGATGGTGGCGGGCGAGTTCGCGAAGTCGCGCGCCAGGGCGCTTGCGATCTCGACCTCGCGCTGCATGAAGGTCGAGCCGCCGGTCAGCGTGTCGCCGAAGCTCGCATAGGTGGCGCCCGACTCGCCCCCGATGCCGTTGTGCCCGTCGATGACGATGGTGACGGCGCCGAGCTCCTCGATCAGCATCCGGATCAGGCGGCCGGCGAAGCCCTCCATGTCCTCGATCGTGCGGTTGCCGACGCGCAGGCCGACCAGGATGACCGGCCCCGCCGCGTGCGCCGCCGCCGCGCGGGCGACCGGCCGGCGCCAGCGCTCGGAGCGTCGCAGGGCCGCGACGACGCGGCGGCCGACCTGGGCCGGCACCGAGATGCTGGTCGACTTGATGACCCGCATGCGGGCCCGGTAGAACCGGGCGACATGCTCGTTCAGCGAATGGGCCAGGCGGACGACCTTGCCGTTCAGCTCGGGAAAGATCTCGTCGATCGGCCCGTAGATCTCCGGATGGTGCTGGCTGTCGAACACCAGGAAGCGCGGCAGCCTGTCTTGCGGAAAGGCATCCACCAGGTAGGACACGCCGCTCAGGTCCTGCCAAACGAAATGGCCGAGATGGATCGCCGGATAGCCGCGAAAGGCATGCACGATCTCGCCCGGCTCCTGCACCAGCGCCTGCACCAGATCCGTCCCGAACCGCATGACGTGGTTCAGCAGCAGCGGCCGCGCGGCGCCGGTATAGATGTCGGCGCCCTGCATCTGCGACACGTCCGACGCCACCACCAGATCGGCTGCGGGAAAATACAGCGCGAAGGTCCTGAAGAAGCCGGCCATCGCGAAGACATAGAATGTGAGGTCGTGCCGGTCGTCATGGACCTGATAAGCAAAGCACGTCTCATCGAGATAGAGCGCGCGCCCCTGGGTCTCGACGCGACGCCCATCGACCGGCGACGGCCAGCCCATGGCGCCGTGATCGACGAGCGCGAACAGTTCGCTGCGCAGGAAATGCCGGCAGGCGGCGGCGGTGTGATCCGGATCGAGCACGACGGGACCGGACGAGCACGGGACGGTGTAGCTCGTCGCCGGCGGCGGAGGCTGCGTCAGCACCCAGCGGTGCGACGCAGCGGGCGGCGCGTCGCCGCAGGCGAGATGGAAGTTCAGCAGGTCGAGGCGCGTGGCACTCGCGCACGACATAAACGTTGCCAGGTCGCCGGCGGGCGTCTGCGTCGGCGCCATGATCACGCAGTCCCAGACATCGGCGAACATCGCAGCACAGCATGCCTGCAGATGCGTCCTGAGCGCGCCGGTCAGCTGCAGCGCGTTGTTGCCGAGATAGACCGCGCCGCGATCGACGTACCATACCCCCTCCTGGCCCTGCTCGTTCACCAGCTCCACGACGATGACCGGCGCGAACACGCTGCAGATGGTGGCGATGCGCCAGCCCGGATTGAGCGCCGGGAGCCGTCTGGCCTCGATGATCGTCTGCAAGATGTCCGGCGATGCGCATCCGGCGGTCGGGCCGGGCGCGGACGGACCGGCGAGCACGCGGTCCGACGGGACCTCGCCGTCCGGCTCGCGCACGGCCTTGGCGATCTCGCGCCGTATGTCGGGATGGATCGAAAGAAACGCCGTGATCGATGCCGGCGGCACGCAGGGAAGGCCCGGTTCGGCCATGGCCTGCAGCCAGGACAGGACAGGCTCGGCACGCAGGCGCAGGATGTCGAGCAGGCGTGCCGGCAGGCGCTGGATGTCGTTGCCGACGAACCGGCCGGCGGCGTCGAGCAGCCAGAAGCCGCCGCCCCTGTTCTCGTGCAGGAACTCGAGCACCAGAAGTGGCTGGAACAGCGTCAGCACGACGCCCGGCCGCCAGCCATCGGCGAAGGACCGGACGGGCATGCCGCCGCTGGTGAGCGGCAGGTCGCGATCGGGAGCCAGCCGCAGGCGATAGGAGCCGTCCACAAGGACGACCGCGTCATGCAGAACCGGCGCCAGGACAGCCTTCCGTCCGCGGGTCAGGGTAGCGCTCCTCGATCCCGCATCGGGTGCGGCCGGCCGCGGGTCGCTGTCGGCGAAGGCGGCGGGCGCATCCGCCCGACCGCCACGATCCTCTCCTCCGCCTGCACAGGCCCGACGGTCTCGCGCCTGTCCCGGGCGCCGGATCGCGCCACGGTCCGGACATGCCGGATCGCGCGGCTGCGGATCACGGCGGCCAGGCCGGGCCGACTCCGCCCGGCTCGCCCGACCAGCCCCGCTCGTGGCCTGCCGTCAGGCTCAGGATGGCGCCGTGCGGAAGCTGCGTTTCCACGCCCACGGCAGCGCTGCTGCCGCTCGTTGCGGGCCGTTCGTGCCAGTGCGGGCCTTGTCCGGCACCCAGCAGCAGGAATGCCCGGGTGCCGCCGCCGAGAAGTCCGCTATCGAGCCTGACCGCCGTGCTGCGGAAGCCGTCGGACCCGACCGACGTGCTGACCACGCCACCCTTCACCAGGGCGGGCGGCGCCAGCGAGTAGTCGCCCGGAGCGCTCAGCGGACCGGCGGCCCCGGGTCCGGCGGCCTGGAGGCCGTCCGCCAATGCCGCCGGCGCCAGGGCCGCCGAACCGAGCGCGCCGACCAGGCAGGTGAGCGCCCGGCGCCGCATCAGCTCCCGACCCGGGCCACGCGAAGCGTGTTGGTGGTGCCGGCCCGGCCGAACGGCACGCCGGCGACGATCACCAGCAGGTCCCCGGCGACGGCCATGCCCGCGTTCCGGGCGAGCTCGACCGCGGCCTCCACCACATGCGCCATGGTCTCGCTCGGCTCGTGGTCGCCGACCGCCAGCGCGTTCACGCCCCAGGCCACCGACAGGCGGCGCGCGGCGGTCAGGTTGGCGGACAGGCCCAGCACCGGGCAGGCCGGACGCTCGCGCGAGATGCGCACGGCGGAGCGGCCCGACAGGGTGTAGGCGACGATCGCGACCGCGCCGATCGACTGCGCCACCTGCTGTGCTGCATAGGCGATGGCGTCGGCGGTGGTGCCGTCCGGCGGCGGACGGGACGCCTCCTGCATGCCCTGCCAGCCCTCGTTGGCTTCCACCTGGATGGCGATGCGCTTCATGATCGACACCGCCTCGATCGGATACTGGCCGACCGCGGTCTCGCCCGACAGCATCACCGCGTCCGCGCCGTCGAACACCGCGGTGGCGACGTCCGACGCCTCGGCGCGGGTGGGCGTGGGGGCGGAGATCATGCTTTCCAGCATCTGCGTCGCCACCACCACCGGCCGTCCGAGCTGGCGGGCGGCGCGCACGATGCGCTTCTGCTCAAGCGGCACCCGCTCCGGCGGCAGCTCGACGCCGAGATCGCCGCGCGCCACCATCACCGCGTCGGACAGCCGCAGGATCTCGTCCAGGTTGTCGAGCGCCTGCGGCTTCTCGATCTTGGTCATGATCCAGGCGCGTCCGGCGACCAGCGCGCGGGCTTCCTCGACATCCTCGGGCCGCTGCACGAAGGACAGGCCGATATAGTCGACGCCGTGGGTGAGCGCGAATTCCAGATCGGCGCGGTCCTTCACCGTCAAGGCGGGGATCGGCAGCACCACGTCGGGCACGTTGACGCCCTTGCGGTCGGACAGGATGCCGCCGGTCACCACCTCGGTTTCCAGGCAATCGCTGCGGCAGGCGACGACGCGCAGGCTCAGCCGTCCGTCATCGAGCAGCAGCAGCGAGCCGACGCGGGCGGCCTGGATGATCTCCGGGTGCGGCAGCTGCGCGCGGGTACGATCGCCGAGCTCGGCATTCAGGTCGAGCATGAACCGCTCGCCCGGCACCAGCGACACCCGCCCGCCGGCAAAGGTGCCGACCCGCAGCTTGGGGCCCTGCACGTCGGCGAGGATGCCGATCGGCCGACCGCGCCGCTGCTCCACCGCGCGGATCGCGGCGATGCGGGCGCCGTGATCGGCATGCAGCCCGTGCGAGAAGTTGATCCGGAACAGATCGGCGCCGGCCTCCGCGAGTGCGGCGATGGTGTCCTCGCTGCTGCTTGCCGGACCCAGGGTCGCGATGATCTTGGTGCGGCGGGACAAGGCAGACAATGTGGATGCGGACAAGGATGTCTTCCTGCCTCCCTTGCGGGCGGCGTGGGTGTGGAAACGTATCAGGACGGCTGGATCGTCTCGTTCGGCAACAAGCCCCAAAGTGCCGCGCGCGGCAACCAGCCGGAATAGTCCCGAACGCTGACCCGACACCAGCCTGAACCGGCGGCGCAGAGCCGCAGGCGGCCGATAACGCCGGGCTTCAGCACCGCGACGACGGGCGCATCCGGCTGCGGGGCTGCGCGCAGCAGCTGACTGCCCGGCGGCGCGGGAGCACCCACCGGCAGGCCGGAGGCCGGCGCGGCGGCGGCGGAGGCGGCGGACGGGGGCACGTCCGGGCCGGTCGATGCCTCAGTCGCGCCCAGGATCACGAAGCTGCGGCTGCCGACCAGCGTCGCCTGATGCACCCAGCCCTTCACCCCGTCGGGGTCCTCCACCAGGCGCCAGACGTCGAACTCGCGCTCGATCTTCACCGGCAGGTCGCGCCGCCTGTAGACCCACTGGATCGGATAGCGGGTACCCGGACCGCCGCGCAGATTGACCGCGTCGGCACGCAGCGAAGCGAAGCGCGGCAGCGGCAGGCCGGTGTTGCTGCCGGTCGGCGCGACCGCGGGCGCTGCCGGCGCGGCGGGGACGGCCACGGGGACCGGCAGCGCCGGCGGCGGTGGCGGCGCATGGCGGACAGGATGGGCAGGATGCGCCGGCCGGGTCGCGTGCCCGAGGCCATGACGCCGCTCGACCGTGCCTTGCGCGGCGTGCAGCGCCTGCGGCCGGACATGCGCGTGCCCGGCCGGCCCGGCATGGAGCGGCGGATCCGGGGTCTGAGCAGCAGCGGCGGCGGACGCAAGCAGCAGGAAGGCGCACAGGCTCGAGGCGGCACCGGCGGGCAGGCGGCTCGGTCGAAAGGCGGGCATGCGGCCATCCGTGCCAAGGTGCCGCCGCAAGAGCAAGAGCACCCTGGCGCCGGTCGGGATTTTCACCGGAGCTGTGGCGCCTGGGTCCCCTGGGGGCATGGCCGCCAGGACGGGCGCTGCAGGCGCAGGCGCTAGATCGACAGCATCTGCCCGCTGCCGACCGCGGCGAGAAACGTCGGCACCCCCGCCCGCTCGACCGGATCCAGCAGCGCTTCCGGAGCCAGGGCAACGGCCCGCAGGCCGGCCTCGCAGGCCAGCAGCCTGACCCCGAGCGGCGCCAGGGTTTCCTGCAGGCTCGCGAAGCCGGCGACGCCGCGGGCGCGCAGCACGGCGTCCTGCCCGCTTCCGGCCAGGCCGGACCAGTCGCGGCAAAGGGCGTGCAGGCCGCCATTGGTCGCAAACAGCACCACCGGACGGTCGAGCGCCGCCGCACCCACCGCCATCACCAGGGCGTAATGCGCGCGCTCGAAGCAGCCGCTCAGCAGCAGGATGCCGAGCGGCTGCCGGGCCGGAGGGTGCGGATCAGCTGCCATGCGCCGACAGATCGTGGATGCGCTTGTGGGTGCCGCAAAGCGGGCAGCCGGGATCGGGCCGCAGCCGGATGCTGTGGAAGCGCATCGCCAGCGCGTCCCAGATCAGCACGCGCCCGGACAGGCCCTCGCCCAGTTCGAGCACCTCCTTGATCGTCTCGGTGGCCTGCAGCGTTCCCATCACGCCGGTGACGGCGCCGAGCACGCCGGCCTCGGCGCAGGAGAGCACAGCGCCCGGCGGCGGCGGCTGGGGATGCAGGCAGCGATAGCAGGGGCCGCCGGCATGCGGCTTGAAGGTCGAGAGCTGCCCTTCGAAGCGCGCCACCGAGGCCGAGATCAGCGTGCGGCGTCCAAGCGCGCAGGCATCGGCCAGCAGGTAGCGGGTCGCGAAATTGTCGCTGCCGTCGCAGACCAGGTCGTATCCGGCGATCAGGCCGGAAACGTTGGCGGCATCGAGCCGCAGCGCGTGGGGGCGGACCCGCACCAGCGGGTTCAGCTCGGCCAGCGCGGAGGCGGCGGAGGCGACCTTGTCCTGCCCGATCCGGCTGGTCGTATGGATGACCTGCCGCTGCAGGTTCGACAGCTCCACCACGTCGTCGTCGACGAGCCCGATCGTGCCGATGCCCGCAGCCGCGAGATACAACGCCAGCGGCGCGCCCAGCCCGCCCGCTCCCACGATCAGGACCCGGGCCGCGCGCAGCCTCGCCTGTCCGGTCCCGCCCAGCTCCGCCAGCAGGATGTGGCGCGAGTAGCGGACCACCTCGTCGTCGGAGAAGTCCAGATCCAGTTCCCGGCTCCGGGTCGTCGGGTCCGCCTGCATGAAGCCTTAACCTCCGGACGGCATGATGCGACGCGCAGTCCCGGGTGCTGGATCGCGTTGTCGAAGTCCGGAGAATCCGTCTCCGATGTTTACGATCCAGCTTGACCGGCGGCCGAGCGGTGGAAGATAATGAAGCATATCAGACCTGTCTGCTGGACAAGGGCACTCATGATGTCGACGCGATCGTCTTCCCGATGCTTCGCGGTTGCCGCCAGCACGCTGGCGCTGGCGCTGGGGCTCTATGCCGTCTCTCCGGTGGTCACGCTGATGTCGGTGAGCGCT
This sequence comes from uncultured Acetobacteraceae bacterium, assembly GCA_964248625.1. Taxonomy (GTDB): domain Bacteria; phylum Pseudomonadota; class Alphaproteobacteria; order Acetobacterales; family Acetobacteraceae; genus Lichenicola. Next base: position 17,953 of record CAXTZG010000058.1, read on the forward strand.
GCCCTGCAGCATGACGATCTCGCGACCCTTTCAGCGTCCCTAGACTGGCACGATGTCCGGTCCGGGCTGAAGGCGGATCTCGGTCCGGGCGCTCCGGTCAGCCTCGCCAGCACGCATCAGGTGGTCGCGGCCAGCGACGAGCTGCCCGATTTCGGCGACTCCTTCGCCACCACCATCGTTTCCCATGTGGTCGACGACGTGGTGACCCCGGAGCATCTGGTGGCGATGCTGTCCCATGCAACCTCGTCTCATGCCAGCGCCCGGCCGGCGCCGGCCGCCGGCCTGGCGTCGATGCTGGCGCACGTGCAGCATATCGGCTTCGTCGGTCCGACCCGGTTCGAGGCGGCGATCCGCCTGACCGACGACGGCGATGCCCCTCCGGTCCTGATCTCGCTGCAGGTCCAGAAGTGGCAATGGAAGATCGTCCGCATCCGCCTGCCGGACCAGCTTCTGAACGGCGGCAGCAACAACCGCACCTGACCCGGGCCTCATCGCGGGGTCGCCGGCTGCCCGAGCGGACGTCCCGCGGCCTGGAGCAGCTCCTCGAACGCCACCACCAGATGATACAGCGTGCTGGCCGGCACCACCGGGGCGCAGGGCTGTCCGTCGGCGTCGAACTGGTCGATCCAGAGACCGGCGACGTCCGTCGCGAGGTAGCGGTCGAGCAACGCGAGCGCGGCGCGGGCGGCGGCGTCCGGGGCGTCGTTGGCGAGATGGCTCTTGATCAGCTCGGTCTGCGGCCACGCCCGGGCGGTCCGGCGACGCATTCCGCCGAGCCGGTCGCACTCGTCGACCGCGAACCCGCCGACGTCCAGCCCGTGCCTCAACGCCCAGCGATGCAGCAGGGCCGCCTCCTCGCGCAGGTCGCAGCCGCCTGCCTGCGCCAGCCGATGCAGCAGCCAGGACCACTCGAAGTGATGTCCCGGCTCGACGGAGTCGCCGAGCGGCGGTGGAGCGCGACGCAGATCGGCGGTGAACTGCTCGATCAGGGTGCCTGAGGCGCGATCCAGGAAGCGGTTCCGGACCAGCAGGGCGACGGCGTTGGCCCGGTCCAGGAAGGCGGCCTCGCCGGTCCAGCCGAACCAGGCCAGCATCGCCTCGAGCAGATGCATGTGCGGGTTGGAGCGGCGCGGCAGGTCCGGCGGCAGGCCTTCGAACAGGCTGCGGTCGCCCGCGTCGGTCAGCGCGTCGTCGAGAAAGGCGAGCGTCGCATCGGCGAGCGGTCTGGCGCGAGCAAGGCCCGCCTGGTCGGCGCCGCACAGCCCGAACAGCATGAAGGCCTGATCGTAGGTGTCGCGCAGCCGGTTCAGCGGCCGCCCGGCCGGGTCGAGCAGATGGATCCATCCCGGACCGTCCGCCTGGCCCCAGTAACGGGTCTCGATCGCGGCCAGGGCGCGCTCCAGCAGCGGCCGGGCCTGCGCCGCGTGGCCCGCAGCGCCGGCGCGCGACCAGCAATGGAGCTGGCGGCCCTGCACCCGCACCCGCAGCGGCGCCGTGGGGTCCGGGCGACCATCGAAGCCCAGCTGCTCATGAAACAGCCCGGTATCGGGATCGACCCCGTGCGCGAGCCAGAGCGGCCAGGCCTGCGCGAGCCAGGCTTCGACCCGGTCCGCCGCCTGCATCAGTATCTCGCCGTCGGCCAACTGGCCCACTCCCCCGATCATGACCCCCTGCTTCCTGCCGGGCCGAATGCCCGTCAAGCGCCGATGGTGGGGTTTCCAATGCCGTTCCGGCTTCCCACCTATTGCCGACGTGCGACATCGCCTCGGATCGCCGCCTCGGGCCAGAACAGGAACGGATGCATGGACCTGCTCGCCAAGCTCGAGATCCTCGCCGACGCCGCCAAATACGACGCCTCCTGCGCGTCCAGCGGCACCGAGACGCGCGACAGCATCGGCGCTGCCAAGGGGGTCGGCTCCACCGAGGGCATGGGGATCTGCCATGCCTACGCGCCGGACGGACGCTGCATCTCGCTGCTGAAGATCCTGCTGACCAATTTCTGCCTCTACGAGTGCGCGTACTGCATCAACCGGGCCTCGTCGTCGGTGAAGCGCGCGCGCTTCACGGTGGACGAGGTGGTGCAGCTCACGCTCGGCTTCTATCGCCGCAACTGCATCGAGGGGCTGTTCCTGAGCTCGGGCATCATCCGCTCGCCCGACTACACCATGGAGCAGGTGATCGGCGTCGCCCGCACGCTCAGGGTCGAGCACGGCTTCCGCGGCTACATCCACCTCAAGACCATTCCCGACGCCGATCCGCTGCTGCTGGAGGAGGCCGGCAAGTGGGCCGACCGGCTGTCGATCAATGTCGAGCTGCCGACGGAAGGCGCGCTCAAGGACTACGCGCCGGAAAAGGACATGGGCGGCATCCGCCGCTCGATGGGCCGGATGCGGCTCGGCATCGACGCCGCCCGCGAGAAGACCAGGCCCGGCGCCGCCAGGCCGCCGCGCTTCGCGCCGGCCGGACAGAGCACGCAGGTGATCGTCGGCGCCGATCCGAGCCCGGACCGCACCATCCTGCGCATGAGCAGCAACCTGTATGGCGCCTATGGCCTGCGTCGGGTGTACTACTCGGCCTTCAGTCCGATCCCGGACGCCTCGTCGGTGCTGCCGATCAAGCCGGCGCCGCTGATGCGCGAGCACCGGCTGTATCAGGCGGACTGGCTGCTGCGCTTCTACGGCTTCGGCGTCGAGGAGCTGGCGACCGACGCCGCCGGCAACCTCGACCTGGTGCACGACCCCAAGCTCGCCTGGGCGCTGGAGAACCGGGCGATGTTCCCCGTCGACGTCAACACCGCCGACCGGGAGACGCTGCTGCGCGTGCCGGGGCTGGGGGTGAAGTCGGTCGACCGCATCCTGCAGGTGCGCCGCCACCGGTCGCTGCGCCTGGAGGATCTGGCGCGGCTGCGGCTGTCGCTGGCCAAGATCTCGCCGTTCCTGGTGGCGCTGGACCATCGTCCGGCGCAGGAACTCGACAGCGCGCGCCTGTCGCAACGCTTGGCGCCGAAACCGAAGCAGCTCGCCCTGCTTTGAGTGCGTCATGAAGAGTGTCGTGCTGGCCCATCAGGTTGATTTCTCAGGCTGGCGCGACGCTGCGCGCCGGCTGGCGCTGGACGGGGTGGCGCCCGAACAGGTGCATTTCTCCGTGGGCGCCCCCGACGACCTGTTCGCGCAAGGGGCAGACAGCGAGGCGCCGGAAGAGCCTCACGCCGCGCCGGCGGCGGGCAGCTTCAGCGTCTCGCGCGCGCTGGTCGAGCTGGCGCAGACCGTGATCCAGGCGCGCGAGCCGGAACGCTTCGATCTGCTCTACGGCCTGGTGTGGCGCGCCCATCACGGCGAGCGGAAGATCACCGAGCTCGTCACCGACCCCGCGGTGCAGCGGGCAATCCGGCTGGCGCAGTCGGTGCGGCGCGACACCCACAAGATGCGCGCCTTTGTGCGCTTCCGCGAGGTGCCGGAGCCGGACGGCAGCCGCTACGTCGCGTGGTTCGAGCCCGAGCACTACATCGTCGAGGCCAACGCCGACTTCTTCACGCGCCGCTTCGCCACCATGGTCTTCTCGATCCTGACGCCGTACCGGAGCGTGCACTGGACCGGCACGGCCCTCGAGTTCGGCCCGGGTGCGGATCCGTCAGAGGTGCCCGACGACGACGCGCTGGAGCGCTACTGGCGCGCCTATTTCAGCGCCATCTTCAACCCGGCCCGGCTGAAGGTCTCGGCGATGACGTCGGAGATGCCCAAGAAGTACTGGCGCAACCTGCCCGAGGCGGCGGCGATCCCGGAGCTGATCCGCAGCGCGGCCAGCCGCACCGAGCTCATGCTGGAGACCCCCGCCACGGCACCCGAAGCGGCCGCACGTCCGAAACGTGCTCCGAAGCCGGCGCCCGTGGAGGCCGAGCCGGTGACCCCGGGCTCGCTGTCGGCGCTGGCCCGCGACGCGAGCGCCTGCCGGCGCTGCCATCTCTGGGAGCCGGCGACGCAGGTGGTGTTCGGCGAAGGGCCGGAGGATGCCCGGATGATGATGGTCGGCGAGCAGCCGGGCGACCAGGAGGATCTGGCCGGACGCCCGTTCATCGGGCCGGCCGGGCAGCTGCTGGACCGCGCGATCAAGGAGGCCGGCATCGACCGCCGCGAGGTCTATGTCACCAATGCGGTGAAGCACTTCAAGTTCGAGCCCCGCGGCAAGCGGCGCATCCATGCCAAGCCGGACCTGACCGAGATCGGCGCCTGCTCGGTGTGGCTCGCCGAGGAGCGGCGCACGGTGAAGCCGGCGCTGGTGGTGATGCTGGGCGCCACCGCGGCGCGCGCCGTGCTGGGCCGGACCGTCACCATCTCGCGCGAGCGCTCGGTGCCGATCGCGCTGCCGGACACGTTCGGCAGCAACTCCCAGGGGCTGGTGACGATCCACCCGTCCTACCTGCTGCGCCTGCCGGACGAGGATGCCAAGCGGCGGGAATACGCCGCCTTCGTCGAGGACCTGAAGCAGGCCCGCTCGCTCATCGACGCCTGACGACCCACACGATGATCGACACGCCCGCCCTGTCGGTCGCCTGCCGGCTGTCTGGACCGGGCTCCCGCTGACGCTGCTGCCTGGCTGGCCGGACGAGGCGTCGTTCTCCGGCCGCTGCGAACGTAGGCTGCCGGGCGGCATCGATCAGTGTCCGCAACACCAGCGACCGGACCTGGTGCTGGCGCGGTTGCTGCCGTTCCTGGCCGAGCTCCTCGCAAATTAGGCCGGACCGACCGGCAGCACCTAGCTGTTCTAGGCTGCCGACTCAATCAGGTGAGCCAGAAACAGACGGTTGCGACGAGTGCT
>CAXTZG010000059.1:0-22439 GCA_964248625.1 uncultured Acetobacteraceae bacterium
CTGCTGGCCGGCCGCTCGCCGCCCGATGCCGATGCCGACCGCGGCGCGCTGGCCCGCATCCGCCAGGCGGCGAACGGCTACCGCCGCCGGCTGCACGCCGACGCACCGGCCGCGGGCGACCCGGCAGCACTGCTGTCGGCGGGCTTCCCAGACCGGATCGCCCAGGCGCGGGGCGAACTCGGGTCGTTCCGGCTGTCGGGCGGCGGGGGCGCCAAGCTGCCGCGCGACGACCGGCTGGCCGGCAGCCGGCTGCTGGCGGTGGCCGCCCTGCACGTGCGCGACGCTGCCCGCATCACCCTGGCGGCCCCGCTCGATCCCGACCGGCTGCCCCCGGCCCTGCTGGACCGCACCGTCGAGCAGGTGGAAAGCGGGCTCGATCCGGTGACTGGCGCGGTGCTGAGCCGGCGCCGCCGCCGCCTGGGCCAGCTCGTGCTGCAGGACCGCACCGTGGAAGCCGACCCGGGCGAGATCGCCCGGCTGCTGGCGGCCGCGGCGGCGGACCGGATTGCCACCGCGCTGGACTGGAGCGAGGCCGCGCGGCAGCTGCAGGCGCGGGTGGCGCTGCTGCGCCGGCTGGAGGGCGAAAGCGGCGACCTGCCCGACCTGTCGGACGCAGCGCTCGCGGCTGGCGTGCAGGACTGGCTGGCGCCGCATCTGGGCGGCCTGAGCCGGCTGCCGGAGCTGGCCGGGCTGGACCTCGCCGGCCTGCTGCGCCGATGCCTGGATCATGCCGCCCGCACGCGGCTGGACCAGGCGCTGCCGACGCATCTGGCGCTCGGCCAGCGCCGGATCGCGATCGACTACACCCAGCCCGTGCCGACCGCCTCGTCGCGGGCGCAGGACTTCTACGGCGCCACCCGGCTGCCGCCGCTTGCCGGCGGGCGGGTGCGGCTGCAGGTGGCGCTGCTGTCGCCGGCGGGCCGGCCGGCGGCGATCACCGCCGACCTGGACGGGTTCTGGCGCGGCGGCTGGGCCGACATGCGCCGCGACATGCGCGGCCGCTATCCGCGCCACGACTGGCCTGAGAACCCGGGCCTGGCTGCGGCGCCGGCGCCACACCCTGGCGGACATGCAACATCACGCACGCCACCACGATGATTTGCCGAGCGTTCTGGGCCTAGGATGGTCCGAACGCATCCAGGAACGGTGACTGCATGCCCAGATCCGGTCCGAGCCCCCGACCGATGCTGCCGGCCGCGTTCTGCGCAGGGCTGGCGCTGGGCTGGCTTCCCGGCCTGCCCGGCGCGCGCGCCGACGACCCGGTGCTGGTGCAGAGCGGTCCGCTGACCTTCGCGCCGCTGGTGAAGCGGGTGGTGCCGGCGGTGGTCAACATCGCCGTCACCCAGGATGTCGACGACGACGGCGCGCAGTCCAAGGTGAAGGTGCCGCCGGCGCTCCGCGGCACGCCGTTCGAGAAGCAGTTCCGCGAGCGCATGCGCGGCCGGCGCGAGCAGATGCTGGGGGCGGGCTCGGGCTTCGTGATCGACCCGTCGGGGGTGATCGTGACCAACAACCACGTGGTCGGCCAAGCCGACAACATCCAGGTCTCGTTCTCCGACGGCTCCGAGCTGCCGGCCAAGCTGCTCGGCAGCGACGAGCTCACCGACATCGCGGTGATCCAGGTCAAGACCGACCACAAGCTCGCCTTCGTCACCTGGGGCCGCAGCCAGGACGTGCAGATCGGCGACTGGGTGCTGGCGGCGGGCAATCCGTTCGGCCTCGGCAGCTCGGTGACGGCGGGCATCGTGTCGGCGCGCGGCCGCGACATCGGCGCGGGCCCCTTCGACGACTTCCTGCAGCTCGACGCGCCGATCAACCCGGGCAACTCGGGCGGTCCCTCCTTCAACATGCGCGGCCAGGTGGTGGCGCTGAACACCGCCATCGTGTCGCCGACCGGCGGCTCGGTCGGCATCGGCTTCGGCATCCCGAGCGAGCTGGTGGCCCCGGTGGTCGAGCAGCTGCGCGCCAAGGGCCACATCGATCGCGGCTGGCTGGGCGTGACGCTGGAAAACGCGCCCGGCGGCGGCGTGTCGATCGTCTCGGTGGACAAGGTCGGGCCAGGCCAGCTCGCCGGCCTGCATGCGGGCGACATCGTCAGCCTGGTGAATGGCGAGCACGTGGACTCCAACCGCGGCCTGATCCGCACGGTGGCGGCCGCGGCGCCGGGCAGCTCGATCCGGCTGCAGGTGTCGCGCAAGGCCAAGCTGGTCGACGTGCTGGTGGTGGTCGGCCGGCGCACCGAAGGCCCGAGCTAGCCACACGATCCGGGCTATCGCCGGCGCTGGAACACCAGGGTCGCCGGTCGCGAGCCGATCGGCTCCAGCTGCCACGTCGCCGTCCCGCACCGATCGGCTGCACGCGGCGCCGGGCGCTCGGGCGCCTGCCGATCCGGCGGCGCCTGGATCATGCGGCGCGGGGTGACGGCAAACCGCCCGCTTCACGCGACCGGGCCCGCGTGCCATGTCGATCCGGCCATTTCCAAGCCAGGATCCTCGATGCGCCTGCCCTCCGCCCTGCTGCTGGCCCTCGCCGTGCCGGCCGCGGCCATCGCCGCCCCGCTGCACCGCTTCGACGCCGTGGCGATCGCGCCGGACGGGCAGCATGTCGCCACCATCGAGAGCGACGACGTCGCCGCCGACATCGCGCCGCCGCTGTCGCTGGTGATCCATGACCTGGCCGGCGGTGCGACGACGGTGGCGCTGCCCTGCGCCGCCGGGCCGAACTGCCGGGTAGGCTCGCCGACCTGGAGCGCCGACGGACGCCGCCTCGCCTTTCTGATCGACCGGGCGCAGGACCGGGCCGCCGACATCGAGGTGGTGGACCGGACGGGGGGCCTGCCCCGCCACCTGCTGGCCTTCGACGGGCCGCTCGACGGGCTGCGCTACGGGCCGGGCGACCGGCTGGCGGTGCTGGCGACGGCGAGCGCGCACAAGCGGGTCGGCCGCACCGAGGCGGCGGCGCCGATGCAGGGCGAGATCGACAGCCAGACCGACGAGCAGCGCATCGCGGTGCTGGACGGCAGCGCCCTGCGGTTCGTTTCCCCGTCCGACCTCTATGTCTACGAGTTCGACTGGCGGCCCGATGGCGGCTTCGTCGGCACCGCCTCGCATGGCGACGGCGACGCCAACTGGTGGGTCGCCCGGCTCTACGCCTTTCAAGACGGCAGACCGGCGCAGACCCTGTTCGCCCCCGGCCCGCGCGAGCAGCTCGCCTCGCCGGTGGTGTCGCCGGACGGCAGGCAGGTCGCCTTCATCGGCGGCTGGATGAGCGATTTCGGCTCCACCGGCGGCGACGCCTACCTGCTGCCGATCCAGGGCGATCATGCCACGCCGACCGACCTCACGCCGAACGCGCATGCCACCGTGACCGCGATCGACTGGCACTGCGGCGACGGGCTCACCGGCGTCACCCTGTCGAACGCCACCACCGCCGTCGCCAGGCTGGACCGGCCGGCCGGAAGCCCGCTGTGGTCCGGGCAGCAGTCGCTGTCGGTCGATGGCCACGAGCTGTCGCTGTCCTGCAGCCCGCACGGCGCGGCCGCGATCGCGCAAAGCTTCACGGCACCGCCGGAGCTCGTCGCCGGGCCGATCGGCCGCTGGCGCGCGATCACCCACGCCAATGCCGGCCAGCCGGCGCCGTTCACCGCGCGCTCGGTCGACTGGACCGACGACGGGCGCGACGTGCAGGGCTGGCTGCTGCAGCCAGCCGGAAACGCGCCCGCCACGAAGCGGCCGATGATCGTGCTGGTGCATGGCGGGCCCGAAGCGGCGGCGATCCCCACCTTTCCGTCCACCCAGGGCGAGGTCCGCGGGCTGCTGGCGGCGGGCTGGGACGTGTTCGAGCCGAACTATCGCGGCAGCTACGGGCAGGGCGAGGCGTTCGCCAGCGCCAGCATCCAGGATCTCGGCGGCGGCGACTGGCGCGACGTGCTCACCGGGGTCGATGCGGCCGAGCGCGCCGCGCCCATCGACGATGCGCGGCTGGGCATCACCGGCGGCTCCTATGGCGGCTACATGACGATGTGGGCGGTGACGCAGACCCACCGGTTCCGCGCCGGCGTCGCCGATGCGGGCGTGTCGGACTGGCTGTCGATCGAGGGCGAGGCGCCGCAGGCGGGGTCGGACGAGGTGAATTTCGGCGGCTCGGTCTATGACGACCCGGCTGCCTACCTGCGCGCCTCGCCGATCACCCACATGCGCGGCGTCACCACCCCGGTGCTGATCGCGGTCGGCGCCGGCGACGTCGAATGCCCGATGCCGCAGAGCCAGGAGTTCTACACCGCCCTGCAGGCGCTGCACGTGCCGACGAGCTTCGTCGTCTATGCGGGCGAAGGGCACCGGCTGACCCGCCAGGCCGACCGCGACGATCTGCAGCGGCGCACGCTCGCCTGGTTCCAGCGCTGGTTCGACGCGTCGCGCTAGAGCCGCGGCCGGGACGCCTGCCGGGCCCCGACGCGTCCCGGCCATGCGCGACACCGACCGGCGACCTCGCTAGGCTGCGTCGCGACCAACGACACGACGTCGCCGGAGACCGCACGCCATGCCGAACCCCGTCCAGTCGGCGCTTCGCGCGGCCATCGAGGGGGGTGTCGATCTCGTGGCGGCCTTCAACCGCAGGCGGCTGCCCAGGACCGCCAGCCCCTTCTCCGTCGGCATCCACCAGCCGATGCCATCGGAGCTGACGCTCGAGGGGCTGGCGGTGACCGGATCGATCCCGGCCGGGCTGAACGGGCGATACCTCAAGATGGGCGCCAACCCGGTCAGGCCGGAGCCTGCCGGCCACCACTGGTTCCTCGGCGACGGCATGGTGCACGGCATCGCCATCCGCGATGGCGGCGTCGCGTGGTATCGCAACCGCTGGATCGGATCGAGCCTGGCTGCCGCAGCGCTCGGCCGGCCCGCGGCACCCGGCCCGCGCCGGGCCGGCAACGACACCGTCAACACCAACGTCGTCGAGATCGGCGGCCGCGCCTTCGCGCTGGTGGAAGCCGGCAGCTTTCCCGTCGAGCTGTCCGAGACCCTGGAGGAGCAGCGCTACAACCCGTTCGACGGCACGCTCGGCGGCTCCTTCACCGGGCATCCGCACCGCGATCCGCTCACCGGCGAGCAGCATGCGATCGCCTATGACGGCCGTGTCTGGGACGCCGTCCGCCATGTGGTGGTGTCCCCGGCCGGCAAGGTGGTCCGCGACCTGCGGGTCCCGGTCGAGCACGGCCCCTGCATCCACGACTGCGCCATCACCGGCCGCTTCGCCGTCGTGCTGGACCTGCCGGTCACCTTCTCGATGCGCGCCGTGCTGGCAGGGCATCGGTTTCCGTTCCGCTGGAACCGCGCGCACCGCGCCCGCGTGGGCCTGCTGCCCAGGCAGGGGGATGCCGCCGGCATGATCTGGTGCGACGTCGAGCCGTGCTTCGTGTTCCATGCCGTCAACGCCTTCGACGACGACGGCGGTGCGGTGATCCTCGATGTCATCGCCTATGCGACGATGTTCGACACCGACGGCACCGGGCTCGATGCGCTGGGCCGGCTGGAACGCTGGACCGTGGATCCCGCCACCCGGCGCGTCGCGCGGCGGGTGATCGACGACACGCCGCAGGAGTTTCCGCGCATCGACGAGCGCCGCTTCGGCCGGAGCTACCGCTACGCCTACACGGTCTGCGTGCCGGCGGACGGGAACACGCAGCTCGTCGGCGCGACCAGGCTCTACAGGCACGATCTCGCCACGGGCACCCGCCGCGTGCACGAGTTCGGCGACGGCCACCTGCCGGGCGAGTTCATCTTCGTGCCGGCCTCCGCCGGATCGGTTGAGGATGAAGGCTGGCTCATGGGCCTGGTCATCAACGTGCCCGACGAGACGACCGACCTCGTCATCCTCGACGCGCACGCCTTCGAGGCGGCGCCGGTTGCGGCGGTCCGGCTGCCGCACCGGATCCCGCCGGGCTTCCACGGCAACTGGTTCCCGACGCTCTAGCGGTCCCGGCGCGGCGGCAGGCGGCCCGCCTCGCGCGATCCGCCTGGCATCGCTTGAATACGGGATCGAAACTATCACAGCTTTAATCGGGACAAACCGATCGCGCGGGTTCGGCCTCGACCGCCTGTTGCACGATCGCTTGTCCAGCGCTGCGATGTTTGCAAGGCGTGCCGGCAGCCGGGTGGCATCGCCGCTGGCTGGAGATGTCTGCCCGGACAGGATCGGGCGTCGCCGTCGCCCGGCCGTCCGCGCGGCGGCGGCTCCGGGCGCGGCGCGGCGGGCTCCGGGTCGGTGCAGGCGCGCCCGGGACGGGGGGCGCCGGTCGGGCCCGGATGGACAAGCCCGGGCGACCGGGCGCACGCTGGGTGTCCGGATCGGACGTCATGCGGTCCCGCTGGAGAAGGCACCCGCGATGCGCATCCTGCTGGTCGAGGACGATCAGACCGTCCGCGGCTTCGTCGCCAAGGGGCTCAAGGAAGCGGGCCACGTCGTCGACCAGGCCGACAACGGCAAGGACGGGCTGTTCATGGCCGTCAGCGAGAGCTTCGACACCATCATCCTCGACCGGATGCTGCCGGGCGGCATCGACGGGCTGCACCTGCTGGAAACCATCCGCGCCCAGCGCAACCGCACGCCGGTGCTGCTGCTCTCGGCCCTCACCCAGGTCGACGAGCGGGTGGCCGGCCTCAAGGCGGGCGGCGACGACTACCTGACCAAGCCGTTCGCGTTTTCCGAGCTGCTGGCGCGGGTGGAAGCGCTGGGCCGGCGCGGCAAGGGCGAAAGCGGCCCCACCACGCGGCTGGCCGTGGGCGACCTGGAAATGGACCTGCTGTCGCGGCTGGTGAAGCGGGCGGGGCAGAAGCTCGACCTGCAGCCGCGCGAGTTCAGGCTGCTGGAATACCTGATGCGCCATGCCGGCCAGGTGGTGACCCGCACCATGCTGCTGGAAGGCGTGTGGGACTATCACTTCGACCCGCAGACCAACGTGATCGACGTGCACGTGTCGCGGCTGCGCCAGAAGATCGACAAGCCGTTCCCGACCGCGCTGATCCACACCGTCCGCAATGCCGGCTACATGCTGCGTGACGAGTGACGCCGGCCTAGCCCCGGCGCCGGCCCGCCGGGAAACGCGGCGGCGCGGCCGCTGGACCGACCTCTTCCGGTCGGCGAGCCTGCGGCTGGCGCTGGTCTATGCCGTGCTGTTCATGCTGAGCGCCGTGGTGTTCATGAGCTTCATCTGGTGGGCGACGATCGGCCTGCTGGAGCGCGAGGTGGATGCGGCGATCAACGCCGACGCGCGCGCGCTGTCGGAACGCTGGATCGAGGGCGGCCTGCCGGCGCTCGCCGAGACGATCCAGCAGCGGCTGGACGGCAATGTCGACGACGATGCGGTCTACCTGATGGTCGACGGCGCCGGCGTGCGCGTCGCTGGCAACCTGCGCGCCTGGCCGCGCGACGTGGTGCGCTCCGACGTCACCTACCAGCTGCCGATCTCGCGCGACGGCATGCGCAGCCTTGCCGACGTGCATGCCTTCGCCCTGCCCGGCGGCTTCCGGCTGCTGGTCGGGCGCGACGTGCAGGCGCGCGCGATCCTGAAGCGGCTGCTGACCGACACGCTGGTCTGGGCGATGCTGATGGTGGGCGCGCTCGGCCTGAGCGGCGCCTTCGTGGTGCGCAGCCTGTTCCGGCGCATGGTGCGCAACGTCGCCCGCACCACCGGCGCGATCGCGCGGGGCGACCTCGCGCAGCGCGTGCCGCTGTCTGGCAGCGGCGACGAGTTCGACCGCGTCGCCGAAACCATCAACGACATGCTGGACCGCATCGCGCGGCTGATGGACGGGGTGCGGCAGGTCTCCAACAGCATCGCCCACGACCTGCGCACGCCGATCACCCGCGCCCGCGCCCGGCTCGAGGACGCCGCCTCGCACGCGCCGGGCGTGCCGGAGATGCGGGCGGCGATCGATCGCGCGGTCGCCGACCTGGACGGGGTGACGGCGGTGTTCGAGGCGCTGCTGCGGATCGCCGAGATCGAGGCCGGCGCCCGGCGCTCCGCCTTTGCCGCCATCGAGCTGTCGGCGCTGCTGGACAACCTGGCCGAGCTCTATGCCGCCCCGGCGGAGGATCAGGGGCTGGTGCTGGAACGGCTGCCGTCGCCGCCGATCACGCTTGCCGGCGACGGAAGGCTGATCCAGCAGGCGGTGGCCAACCTGCTCGACAACGCCATCAAGTTCTCCCATCCGGGCGGCGTCGTCCGGCTGTCGGCGACAGCCGATGCCCAGCAGGTGCGGGTCGTGGTCACCGACCAGGGGATCGGCATGCAGCCGGCCGAGCTCGCCCGCGCTTCCGAGCGCTTCTTTCGCGCCGAAAGCTCCCGCAACATGCCGGGCTTCGGGCTCGGCCTCTCGCTGGTGCAGGCGGTGGCGCAGCTGCATGGCGGCCGGCTCGAGCTCGGACCCGCCGCCGGCGACGCTGCGGGATGGGCGGCCGGCGTCACCGCGGGACTGGAGGCCGCCCTGGTGCTGCCGGTGGGCGGCGGAGCGGGACGCGCCACCCCGTCGCTCGCGGCCGCGCCGCCGCCGGTGCGGATGGAGCCGCCGTCATCTGCGGACCATCCGCCGGAGAGACCGGTTCCGGTATCCTTGCTGCCATGATTCGCCTTCCCGTCCTCGCCACCCTGCTCCTGCTGTCCGGCGGCTCGGCCTATGCGCAGCCGGATGACGGCCCGACGGCACCGATGGTGGTGACCACCGACACCAGCGCCTACTGCCTGAGCCTGTGGCAGCAGATCCGGGCCCATGGCGTGCTGCCGCGCGAGGTGCACGAGCTGCAGACCGAGGGACGGGATCTGTGCCAGCAGGGGCAGGTGCGCGGCGGCATCAACCGGCTGCGCCGTGCCCTGATGGTGCTGCGCACCGAGCCCCGGCTGCCCGATGCGCAGGCGCAGGTCATCGGCGATCCGCCGCAGCCGGCGGTGTCGGCCGAACCGCATGACTAGTGGGGAAATGGCGCGCACGAATGGCCGGCGCTGCGGGCCGGTTCTGCTCGGGATCGGCCTGCTGAGCGTTTGCGGGGCGGCATCCGGACGCGCCGCCGCGCCCGAGACCACCGTGCTGCATCTTTCCGCGACCGGAACCGTGCAGGAGGCGCCGGACCTGCTGGTGGCCGAACTGGTCGCGCAAAGCGACAATGCAAGCCCGGCGGCGGCGCAGCGCCAGGTGAACGACCGCATGGCAACGGCCAGCCGCTTGGCCGCCGCCGTGACGTCGGTGCGCTGGCGGCTCGCCGGCTACGGCGTCGACCGCACCGGCGACAGGCCGCCGGTCTGGACCGCGCGGCAGACGCTGCGCCTCGAGGGCGGCGAGGCCGGGGCGCTGCTCGATCTCGCCGGCCGGCTGCAGGCGACGGGCCTTGCGATCAGCGACCTGTCCTGGACGCTGTCGCCGCCGCGTCTCGCCGAGGCGCAGGCCCGTGCCACGGATCAGGCCCTGACGGCGCTGCGACGCAAGGCGCAGGCTGCGGCCGGATCGCTCGGGCTCAAGGTCGGCCTGCTGCGCGACGTGACGCTGGGCAGCGGGCGCGGGCCGGCGCGCCCGATGATGCGCATGATGGCGACCGCGGCGCCGCAGGCCACGCAGGACGCGCAGCAGGTCGATGCCGACGCGTCCGCCGAGATCGAGCTGCATCCCTAGCGCCCGCCCGCTGCCGGTCGCGGCGGATGCCGACGTCAGCGGGGAGCGGTCAGCAGCACCAGACGCGCCGGCCGCGTTCTGGCGGAAGCGTCGCGCCAGCACGATGCCCCGCCGGGGCGCGAGTGCGGCCAGCAGCAGCGGCTCCGACCAGCGCCGGAAGCAGCCTTCGCCCTCGACAAGCGCGATGCCGCGTAGCGCGTCGCGCAGGCGTGCCATCATCCGCCGGTTCCAGCCGTCGGGCAGGCGCCGCCCGCCCGGGTTGCAGGCGCTCAGCATGACCAGGTCGCGCCCCGCCCATCGCCCGGCCACGCCGCGGGGCCGATGGCCGACGCGAGCCGCCACCGCTCCCGCCCGGTACGTGCTCAGCCGGTAGCAGCGCAGCACGGCCGGCGTCGGCGGCAGCAGGCCGGTCACGCGCCCTCGAAGTCGCCGAACTTGGTGTCGCGATGCACATACACCGACAGCAGCAGCCCGAAGCCGAACATCACCGTCAGCATCGCAGACCCGCCATAGGAGATCAGCGGCAGCGGCACCCCGCCCACCGGGATCGCGCCCATCACCATCGACAGGTTCACCACGCAGTACAGGAAGAAGTTCATCGCGATGCCGAGCCCGAGCAGCCGGCCGAACTGGTGCCGGCAGCGCAGCGCCATCAGCATGCCGCCCAGCACCGTCACCAGCAGCAGCGCCATCACCGACAGCCCGCCGACCAGGCCCCACTCCTCGGCGATCATGGTGAAGATGAAGTCGGTCTGCTTCTCGGGCAGGAAGTTGAGCTGCCCCTGCGTGCCGTGCAGGTAGCCCTGCCCCCACATGCCCCCCGAGCCGAGCGCGATCTTGCTCTGGATGATGTTGTAGCCGGCACCCAGCGGGTCGTTCTCTGGATGCAGGAAGGTGGTGATGCGCGCCTTCTGGTAGTCGTGCAGGTGGCGGTAGGCGAAGTCGCCCAGGAACGGCAGCGGCGCCACCAGCAGCGCGATCTGCCACAGCCGCATGCCGGCGGCGAGAAAGATCGAGCCGCCGACGGCCGCGATGATCACCGCGGTGCCGAGGTTGGGCTCCTTGAGCACCAGCGCCACCGGGGCGGCCACCATCAGCGCCGGCGGGATCAGGAACAGCGGGTTGCCGACCCGCGCCTGGCCGATGCGGTGGAACCAGGCGGCCAGCGCCAGCGCCAGCGCGATCTTGGCGAGCTCCGACGGCTGCAGCTGCACGCCCCCCAGCACCAGCCAGCGCTCGGCACCCTTGCCGACATGGCCCATATGCAGCACCGCCGCCAGCAGCAGCAGCGAGAACAGGTAGAGCGGCCCCGCCAGCCTCACCAGCATGGGCGGGCTGACCATCGCCACGCCCAGCATCATCACCAGCCCGAGGCCGAAGCGCAGGCTCTGCGGGCCGGCGAACGGCCGGGCGGAGCCGCCGCCCGCGGAATACAGCGCGACGTAGCCGACGCCCGCCAGCACGCAGATCAGCAGCACGTAGAGCCAGCTCACCCGCCACAGCTTGGCCAGGACGCGAAAGGAGGGCTCGGCGCGGAGCAGGCGCTTGTCGGTGATCATCGGCCGGAGAGATGCCGCGCGCCGGCGTCGCTGTCCATGGCAAGCGCGAGCCCGACACCGGCGGCGGGACAAGGGAGGTCCCGCAGCAGGCGAGCTGGAAGTTCGATACCCGCCGCACGGACGGCCCGCCTCCGGCTGGCGCGGCCAGCGGTGGTTCCCTGCAGTCCCGTTGACGAGCCGTCGCAGCAGACGCCGTTCAACCAACCCTGTGCTCGTCGTAACGCCTCCTGGCCGCCTCGATGCGGTCCGCTTGACCGAGCGCCCATCCGGCAAGCGCCCGCACGGGTCCCAGAACCTCGCGGCCCATGTCGGTCAGCTCGTACTCGACCCGGGGCGGCTTGGTCGGCGTCACCGTCCGGGTGACGTAACCGTCGCGCTCCAGGCCGCGCAGCATGCTGGTGAGCACCTTCTGCGAAATGCTGATGCGCCGGCGCAGGGCGTTGAAGCGAAGGCATCCGTCCTCGAGCGAGACGATGGTCAGCATGGACCATTTGTCACCGACCCTGGCGAGAGTTCCGGTCAGCATCCGGCAGGTCTCGGCCGGCAGATCGGTCAGGCATGGTTTCGTCAAGGTGCCTCCTTGCGGCTCGATCCGGCCCGGGCCTGGCTCTGGTCACCATTGGATACCATGGCCGTCGCGGAGGAGCAGGAAGCCGCATGGACTCGGGATATCTGGCCGGCTGCGTCATCATCCAGCTTCTCGAGGCAGGCCGATCCGTCCGCACCACGATCCGCGATCTCGCCCGCGCCGATGCGGTTCGCGCCACCCTGGAGCGCCACGTGCCGACGCGGCGTCTGAGTTTTCACGCCGCCAATCTCCTGTCCGATGCCGGCTGGGATGAGGCCGTGGAGGGGGCGGAACAGATCATCCATGTGGCCTCGCCCATGCCGGTGCGGGAATATCGGAACCAGGATCTCGAGAAGCCGGCGCGCGAGGGCGTGCGGCGCGTGATGGAGGCGGCGCGCCGCCCCGGGGCGCGTCGCGTCGTGATGACGTCCTCCACGGCCGCCGCGAGCCCGCGCGCGTTCGGACCCGCGCCGTCGGACGAGACGGTCTGGACAGACCTGTCGGACAAGAGCGTCGGCCCCTATGCGCGATCCAAGACGCTTGCCGAACGGGATGCGTGGGCGCTGGCCGGCGCTGCGGGAAACGAGCTCACGCTCACCACCATCCTGCCGGGCTTCGTGCTGGGTTCGGCGCTCGGACCGGCGGCGGTCTCCGGCTCGCTGGAGCTTCCGCTGCGCATGCTCACCGGCCGTCTTCCGCTCGTGCCCCGCGTGAGCTTCGGCGGCGTGGACGCGCGCGACGCGGCCGAACTCCACATCAGGACGCTGACCGACGATCGCGCCCGGGGTGAGCGGATCATCGCTGCGGGCGCCCCGTTATGGCTTCGTGAGATCGCCGCGACGCTGAAGCATCGCCTCGGCGTCAGGGCCTCGAAGGTGTCCACCCGCGAAGCCCCCGACTGGCTCATCCCGGCGGCCGGCCTGTTCAATCCCGAGGCGCGCTTCCTGGCGGCCGATCTCGGCAAACGCCGCACCTATGCGTCGACCAGAGCCCAGTCGATCCTTGGCCGCACTCTGCGCCCGCTCGACGAGGCTGTCGTCGACGCAGGCGAGAGCCTTCTCCGTTACGGCCTGGTGTAGGCGCAGGCAGGAGAGCCCGCCGGCTTGCAGCCCATCCAGGGAGCGGCCGGCTTGGGTCGGGCGAACCAGGCGCGAGGTCCGTGATGCTGTCCGTGCCTCGTCCTGCACCCACGCGCTGAGCCGCACGACGTTCAGGGATGCCGCGGTCGCGACGTGCTGCAGGTGGATCCCGGCAGGTCCCCTCGGCTGACCTGCGGCAAGCCGAAGCGCCTGGCTGAACCGCTGGTCATCGAGGCCGGAGCGATCCGCCCCAAGACGGTGAGGCAAGCGTCGGCAACAGGGCGAGAGCCTGTTCACAAGCTCCGCGCGCGGCTATCGGAAGCTCGGCCGCGGTCGGGTCGGCCGCCGTCTTCGCCCTGAAGAGGATTGACCGGTGAGAAACCACGTGACGTCGCTGGTCGGACTGCTTGGTGCGATGGGCCTTCTGGCATCGAGCGTCCTCGCCTCGGCTGAGCCGCCTTCCAACACAAGGACGTCGTACACGATGTCGGCCGGCGCCTGGACGATGGAGCCGCCCATCCCGTCCATGGGCGGCGAGGCCGCTTCCGCAAAATTCGCGCGCTACGAGGGCATGCCGACGGGAACCATGACGCTGAACGACGGCGTGGCCGCCTCCAGGACGGCGCGGTTCTCCACGGGCGTCATCGACTTCGACATCAAGCCGCTCGGCTACGACGACGCGGGCGTGGTCTTCCATCGCGAGGGCTCGGCGGAGGGTGAGTTCGTCTACCTGCGCGCCAATCCGGACTGCCCGGCCGCGAACGACTGCATCCAGTACGCGCCCATCACGCACACGATGATGGGGTGGAACATCTATTCGAACTACCAGGGCCCGGCGCCGATCTCGCCCACCGGCTGGAACCACGTCCATATCGACGTCGTCGGCGACGGGATGCGGGTCTATGTCAACCATGCTGCGGAACCGTCCCTGGTCGTCCCGCGGCTCTGGGGGCTGAGACATGATGGCGGCCTCGCCTTCAAGGGACCGGCGATATACGCCAACCTCGTCGTCGATCCTCACCCCTCGGCAGGCCTGTCGGCCGTCCCGGCCGCGTCCGTGGAGGCCGGGACGCTCATGGCATGGCGCGCCTCGCCGCCCACCATCTACGACCGCCGCGGCACCGTCTTGGCGAAGGACGCGCCGGCCGGCGACGCCTGGCGCCCGATCGAGGTCGAGCCGACTGGCCTCGTCAACCTCGGCCGCGCGTTCGGCCTGGCGCGGGCTCCGTCACCGTCCCTGGCCTGGCTCAAGACCGAGGTCACCGCCTCCGCGCCGATGCGCCGGACCCTGCAGGTCGGCTTCGCCGAGGAGGCGTGGGTGTTCCTCAACGGCCAGCTCGTCTACTCGGGCAGGAACCAGTATTTTCCCCAGGAAACCCGCCTGTCGCCGGACGGACGCCTTGAACCCGACAATGCCTCGATCCCTCTGGACCTACGCAAGGGACCAAACGAGATCATCCTTGCGGTCGGGAACGACTGGCGCTCCCGCAAGGGCCCGTTCGAACCGTCGCACTATGGGTGGGCCGCCGAAGCCCGTTTCACTCAGATCGAGGGTCTGGACCTGCACTGACCGCCCCCCAAGCGTGAAGCCGCACATCGCGTGATGCATCGTCGCGCGTCCAGATGCTGATCGTCAAAGGCACGTCAGCTTGCATGGGTCACGTTCCGCCTTTCTCGATCCACCAGCGGTATCCGTTGCTACCGAAACACCCAAGAGCGGCTCGACCCTGCGCCGACGCATCCGGGCTTGGGGTCACTCCGGCGGCAGCGGCGTGCAGGCCACGGAGGCCGCCCGCCCCAGCACGATCATGCGACGCGCCGCGACCGCGCCCCCGGCCATCTCGCCGGCCAGGTGGGTCAGCAGCGGCGTGCTCAGCACCGCATGGGCGGCGGTGTTGATCGCGGCCTCGGTCACCGCGGTGGCGGTGGCGGCGAAGGCCGTGCGGCGCAGCAGGCCGAGCGTGCCGAACAGGCTGGGGCGCAGGCCATAGAGCGTGGCGATCTGGCGGATCAGCCGCAGGCCGCGCCAGGAAATCAGCAGCACCACCAGCGACGGCGCCGGCGTCGCCGCCATGCCGGCCACCACCTGCACCGCCGCCCGCCGGCCGAGCGAGTCCGCGCGGGCGCGCAAGCCTGCTTCGACGCCCGAGCGCAGCAGCGGCAGCACCGAGTCCGGATCGTTCAGCGCGTCCAGCGCCGGACGCAGCGCCGCACCCCCCTCGACCCGGTCGAGCCAGCGACGCGCCGCCTCCAGCTTGCGGACCGGGTCGCTGGAGGCAAGGTCGCGGCGCAGCCGGTCGACGGCATGCAGCGCGGTCAGCGCGCGCAGCTCGCGCCAGATGCCGAGCAGGATCAGCCCGAACCCGAGCAGCGCCACCAGCAGCGTCAGCCCGCCCAGCAGCCGCGAGCGCGCGAACTGGGCCGCCACGAAGTTGCCGGTCTGCAGCGCCGCCAGCCCCAGCGCCAGCACCGCGAAGCCGCTCAGCACCAGCACCGGCATGCCCCAGCGCGGATCGGCCGGGTCGACACCGGCGGCCACCGTCGCCGGCAGCATCTCCGGCGTGAGCTCCAGGCGCGGCGCCCGGACGGTCTCGGTCTCGATTCGCGGCAGGATCGGCGGCTGGCTCACAGCAGGTCCTCCAGCAGGAAGCCGAGCAGGGCGTCCAGGCCGATATTCGGCACCCCCACCCGGCCGCCCCGCGACAGCCGCGCCGGCTCGAATGCCGGCAGCGCCAGGAACGGGTGCGTCCAGAATTCCGGGCCCGGCGGCCGGTCGGGCACCTCGCCCGGATAGGAGCGGGTCAGCCTCTCGTCGCCCAGCAGCCGGCCGCGCACCGCCGAGACCGGATGGCCGTCCAGGCTCCAGGTGAAATCCTCGGTGCAGCGCGCCGCCGCGATGGCGAAGCTGCCGCTGCTGCCCTCATGGCGCAGCCGCCCGTCCGGCTGGCCGGTCAGCGCGCCCATCAGGGCGGCGAGGTTGCCGCGCTGCCGCTCCGACACGTGATCGGCCTTGCTGGCGGCATAGGCGACCCGGCGGATCACCCGCGGCGGCAGGCGCAGGGCAGCCAGCGAGGCCAGCGCCGACAGCCACGAGCCCTGCCAGCGCAGGCCGGCGGACGCGGCGCCCAGCGCCGCCTGCGCGTCGGCAAAGGCGTCCGGGCCGGTATGCAGCGCGCCGAGCAGGTCGGCCAGAACCACCAGCCGGTCGATCTGGCCGAACAGCGGCGACACCAGCGCCTCGCGGGTGGCGGCGACATAGGCGTCGTAGCGCCGGCGCAGCAGGCCTGCGAGCGGCGAGCTGCCGACCAGCGGAAAGAACCGCGTCCACGGCGCCTGCGGGCCTGGCGACGGCATCAGGAAGCGGCCCGGCTGCAGCAGCGACAGCCCGTGCGCGTCGCGCAGCCGCTCCAGGGTCGCCACATAGAGCCGGTGGCCGGACGCGGCGAGCGCCTCGTCGGCGGTGGCGCCCGCCGGCAGGGCTGCGGCGAAGGCCTGGAAGTCGCGCGTCGCGGCCTCCAGGCCAGGGCGCCGGAAGCGCTGCAGCACCGAGGCGGACCAGTCCTCGAACGACAGCTCCAGCAGCGGCAGGTCGAGCAGCCACTCGCCGGGATAGTCCAGCAGCTCCAGCCGCACGGCACGCGGCGGCAGGCTGCCGGAGCCCAGCTCCAGATCCAGCGCCAGCAGCGACACGGCATCGGTGCGCGCGGGCCAGCGCGGCGGGTCAGCGGCCAGCGCCGCCAGATGCGCGGCATGGTCGAACCGCGGCAGCGTCTCGGCGCCGGACGGGGCCAGCACGGCACGCCGGACGCGGCCGCCAAGCGCGCCGGGCGCCAAGAGGTTGGCGGCGAGCGAGGTCAGCAGCACGGTCTTGCCGGCGCGCGCCAGCCCGGTCACGCCGATGCGCACGGTGCGCGGACGCAGGAAGTCGAGCGGGTTGCGCATCAGGTTGGGCAGCAGGGTGGAGCGGGCCGGCAGGGCGATCATGGGCGGGAAGCGGCGGGCTGGCGCATGCGGATCTCCGGCGGGTGTGGCAGCAGGCCAGGGGCGCTGCCCCTGGACCCCGCCAAAGGCTCGCCTTCGGAAACCAGGTCTGGGATGCGCTAGATCGCGTCGGCGACGCGCTGTCCGGGAGCGTCCCGGCGCGATGCGGGATCGCGGGTCAGCGTGTCGGTCATGATGTCGCGGGCGAGCGGTGCGGCCACCTCGGCGGCGGCATTGCCGTGCTCGATCACCACGGCGGCGGCGTAGCGCGGCGCGTCGTAGGGGGCGAAACAGATGAACAGCGCGTGCGGCCTGAACTCCCAGGGCAGCCGGGCGGAGTTGAAGTGCCCGCTCTCGCGCAGCGCCCGGCTGACGCGGCGCACCTGCGCCGAGCCGGTCTTGCCGGCCATCTGGATGCCGGCGAGCGGCAGGCGCGCCTTGGGCGCCGTGCCGTGCGCCTCGTTCACCACGGCGAACATGCCGGACCGCAGCGACGCCAGATGCTCCGGCTGCACCGCGAGCTCCGGCCAGTGCAGCGGCAGCGCGCCTGGCTGGATGACGCCGTCGAGCGAGCGGGTCAGATGCGGCTGCACCGCGCGGCCGGGGGCGATGCGCGAGGCATAGGTCGCCAGCTGCAGCGGCGTCACCTGCACGAAGCCCTGGCCGATGCCGGCATTGATGGTGTCGCCGCCGTTCCAGTGGTGACCCTTGGCGCGCCGCGTGGCCGGCGTCGGGATCGCGCCGATGCGCTGGTGCGGCAGCTCGATGTCGAGGGCGGTGCCCAGGCCGAAGGCGTGGGCGGCGGCGGCGATCGCCTCCATGCCGGTCCGGCGCGCCACCTCGTAGAAGAACACGTCGCAGGAGAACTTGATGCCGCCATGCAGGTCGAGCGACCCGTGGCCGTGCTTGGCCCAGCAATGGAAGCGGATGCCGCCCACGTCGATATAGCCGGGGCAGTTGATGCGGTCGCCCGGCGACAGCGTGCCGGCCTGCAGGGCTGCCATCGCCACCGCCGGCTTGAAGGTCGAGCCCGGCGGATACAGCCCGGCCACTGTCTTGTTGATCAGCGGCGTGCGCTGGTCGCTGGTCCACTGCACCCACTGCGCCTGGCTGACGCCGGAATCGAACAGGCCGGGGTCGAAGGACGGCGTGCTGACCATCGCCAGCACCTCGCCGTTGCGGCAGTCCATCACCACGGCACTCGCCGCCTGGTCGCCGATCCGGCCCAGCACCGCCTGCTGCAGCCCGAGATCCACCGACAGCCCGACCGCGGTGCCCTGCACGCCCTCGCGCCGGTTCAGCTCGCCCATCACCCGGCCGACGGAGTTCACCTCCATCTGCACCGAGCCCGCGGTGCCCCGCAGCGCCACGTCGTGGAACTGCTCGATGCCCGCCCGGCCGACGCGCATGCCGGGCAGCCCGAGGTTCGGATCGACGGCCACGTCCTTCTCGCTCGCCGGCGCCACGTAGCCGACCACATGCGCCATTGTCGGACCCAGCGGATAAAGCCGCGTGGTGCCGACATCGACCAGGATGCCGGGCAGGTCGGGCGCCTGCACCTCGATCCGCGCCATGTCGTCCCAGGTGAGGAAGTCGTGCACCACGATGGGAATGAAGCGACGGCCATGCTTGAGCTCGCGGTCGATCCGCGCGCGCTCGTGTTCGTCGAGCGGGATGATCGTCGCGAACCGGTCGAGGGTCGCCGGCACGTCGGTGGTTTCCTCGGCCAGCAGCAGGGCGCGCCAGTTGACCTTGTTGCCGGCAAGGCTGGTGCCGAAGCGGTCGATGATGCGGCCGCGCGGCGGCGCCAGCATGCGCGTGCTGACCCGGTTGTTCTCGGCGAGCTCGGCATACTTGCGGCCGTCTGCGACCTGCAGCCGGTAGAGCCGGTCGCCGAGCGCGCCGAGCGCGCCCACCTGGGCCGCCATCAGCACCAGGGCGCGGCGGGTGAAGATGCCGCGCGACGGGTTCTCCTTCTGCGCGCGTGCCGCCTGCCGCGCCTGCCGCCGGCCTGCAGCGCCGCCGGCGCCGCTCAGCCCGCGCCGCAGACGCTTGAACAGGCGGATCACGCCGCCCGCTCCGCGATCCGGTCGATCAGGCGCGCGCCGGATCGGCCATGCCGCGATGCGCCCAGGTAAACAGCGCCGACAGCAGCGGATACAGTCCGGCCGACAGCGCCAGCTCGAAGACCGCCGGCTGCAACGCCAGCAGCCGCAGCGAGAAGGCGCAGGTCAGCGCCCAATCCAGCATGATCGCCACCGCCGCCACCAGCACGAACACCAGCCACACCAGCAGGAAACCCTGCCGCGCCAGCCCGTGCCGCCAGCCGAGCCCGAGCGCGTGCACGATCAGCAGGGTCAGGATGTCGAGACCCGGCGGCGAGAAGCTCAGCAGGTCGGTCAGCAGACCGAGCCCGAACACCATGCCGGCCGGCATCGAGGCGGGCCGGAACACCGACCAGAAGAACACCGGGCCCATGGTGGCGCCCGGCAGCAGCGCCTGCTGCTCCGGCAGTCCGAGCGGCGCGCACAGCAGCAGCACAAGGAGCACGCTGAAGGTCGCGGGCAGCGACCGGCGCGCCGCCGCGTCCAGCCGGCGCCAGACCGTCGGCCGCGGTCGGATGCCCGGTTGACGTTCCGGAGGCAGCTCCTGCGGCATGGCGAGGAGGCCTCATCCGCGCCCGATCGGAGCCGACGCGCTGGCGGGGGCGCCGCCACCGGCATGCGGGACGGCGGGCGGCAGGCCGCCTCCCCGCGGTGCCACATGGCCGGGCGCCTCCGGCGGGACGATCTCGGACAGGCCGAAATCATACACCCGCACCACCTCCAGATGGTCGAGCTGGGCATAGGGCTCCAGCACCGGCTGGTTGGGGCCCAGATAATGCACCGTGCCGACCGGCAGCCCGGCGGGGAACGCGTTGGCGACGCTGTTGGTGACCACGCGCTCGCCTTCTTCCGGACGGATGTCTTCGGGATAGTCCATCAGTCGGGGCGCCGCCGCGTTGGTTCCTTCCATTATAGCGGCTGCGTGCGAGCCTTCCAGGGTCACCGGAACGCGGCTGGTCATGTCGGTGATCAGCATGATCCGGGCCGAGCGCGCGCCGACCTCGGTCACCCGGCCGACCAGCCCGCCGGCATCGATTGCCACCATGCCCTTGGACAGGCTGCGGCCCGGCGCCACCGACAGCAGGATCGAGCGGCCATAAACGCCGCTCGCATCCGCGACCGCACGTGCGGTGACAAAGGAAGGTGCCGGCTCGGGCATCCAGTTCAGGTTCGATTTCAGGGCGGCGTTCTCGGCCGCCAGCGCCACCGCCACGTCGTACCAGCGGCGCAGCCGCTCGTTCTCGGTCCGCAGGCGGTCGTTCTCGGCGGCGACGCCGACGAGGCTGGCCGCTTGCCTGCCGATGCCGCGCAGCCCGTCGATCGGCCCGGCCAGCAGCGCATAAAGCGGCGCCACCGCGTCGGACACCATCACGCGGGCACGCTCGACCAGCCGGCGATCGGCTTGGCCCAGGAGCATCACGCCGCAGGCGAGCCCGATCAGCAGCGGCAGCGTCAGCTTGGCGAGGGCTTGGCGCAGCTGGATCGATAAACGAAACACTTTCTTTCAATCCTCCAGCCGTCTGAGCCGAATCCCAGGCCCGTCGACACGTCTCAATACATGGTGGTGAGCACGTTGCGCAGACGTTTCATCTCCTCGAGCGCCCGGCCGGTTCCAAGCGCAACGCAGGAGAGCGGATTTTCGGCAACCGCCACCGGCAGTCCGGTGGCATCGCGCAGCACCTCGTCGAGCCGGTGCAGCAGCGCCCCGCCGCCGGTCAGCACGATGCCCTTGTCGACGATGTCGGCGGCGAGCTCGGGCGGCGTGTTCTCGAGCGCCGTCTTCACCGCGTCGACGATCTGGCTGACCGGCTCGGCCAGGCTTTCGGCGATCTGGCGCTGGCTGACGATGACCTCTCGCGGCACGCCGTTCATCAGGTCGCGGCCCTTCACCTCGCGCCACGGCCCGTAGTCGTTCTCGTCGTTCGGCGGCTTGGCGGCACCCAGATCGATCTTGATCTTCTCCGACGAGGTCTCGCCGATCAGCAGGTTGAAGTTGCGGCGGATGTAGGAAATGATCGCCTCGTCCATCTTGTCACCGCCGACCCGCACCGAGCGCGCATACACGATGCCGCCAAGCGAGATCACCGCGACCTCGGTGGTGCCGCCGCCGATATCGACGATCATCGAGCCTGACGGCTCCGTCACCGGCAGCCCGGCCCCGATCGCGGCTGCCATCGGCTCCTCGATCAGCAGCACCTTGCGAGCGCCGGCACTTTCGGCGCTTTCCTGGATCGCCCGCCGCTCGACCGCGGTGGAGCCGGACGGGACGCACACGATGATCATCGGGCTGGCGAAGCTGCGCCGGTTGTGAACCTTGCGGATGAAATGCTTGATCATCTCCTCCGCCACCTCGAAGTCGGCGATCACCCCGTCGCGCAGCGGCCGGATCGCGGTGATGTTGCCCGGCGTCCGCCCGACCATGCTCTTGGCCTCGTTGCCGACCGCCAGCACGGTCTTCTTGCCCCGCACGTCCGCCATCGCCACCACCGACGGCTCGTCCAGCACCACGCCGCGTCCCTTGACGTAGACCAGCGTGTTGGCGGTGCCGAGGTCGATGGCCATGTCGTTGGACATGACGCCGAACAGGCGAGAAAACATCCGGAAACTCCAGTACGGACCCGGGCACGCTGCCCGGGCATGCCCGCGAACACCCGATGACGGATGGCGCCAAGACGGGTCGATCAATCCGGGCGGCGTTCACCCCGCATTAACCACTTGATGAGACGTTGTCTCTCCCGGGCAGCGCCATTCCAGCGAACGGGCACCGTCCGGGAGGGCGGGCACGGCTTAGCGGCGTGTCACGCAAGGAGCAAGCGCTGGTTCGGGAGGACCCGGCCGCCGTCACAGCGGCGTGTGGCAGGCGGCTGCCTTGGTTTGGACCGGCGACGGCCATCGTTGCACCGCGTTCTCGCGGTTGAAGCGAGCAGCCGGGGCGGGATGGACGCGGCCCGAGGAACCCGCGGCGGCGACGGCGGGTTTCACCGTGGCGTTGTTGCAGACTGCCGGGCGGGGCCCGGCACAGGACCGAGAAAGAGGAACAAGACGATGCTTCGCACATTGACCATGCTGACCACCGCAGCCGGACTGGCCCTGGGCCTCAGCGCCTGCGACCCCTACAGCCCCGGGCAACGTGCGGTGGGCGGCGGACTGCTCGGCGCCGGTGCGGGTGCCGGCATCGCCGGCATCGCGGGCGGAAACGCCGGGACCGGCGCGCTGATCGGCGGCGCGGTGGGTGCCGTCGGCGGCGCTGCGACCACGCCCAACCGCGGCTACTAGAAAGGCCGACGCCATGACATCCCGTCTGCCCATCCGTCCCGCCATGCACACCGCGGGGCTCGGCGGGATGCTGGTCGCGGCGCTGTGCCTGTCGGCCTGCACCGATCCCTACGATCCGGGACAGCGGGCGGTCGGCGGCGGCCTGCTCGGCGCCGGCGCCGGAGCGGCGCTGGGGGCGGCTGCCGGCGGCGGACGGGGTGCCGCCATCGGAG